>CAMAFR010000007.1 GCA_945833835.1 uncultured Bacteroides sp. | reverse complement strand
TTGAATTCATATACGGGAAGTTGGTCGCAGACAAAGGCTATATCAGCAAGAACCTCTTCCAGCGATTGTTCGTTGATGGCATACAGCTCATTACCAAGCTAAAAAGCAACATGAAAGGAGCCTTGATGAGCGTATCGGACAAACTGCTGCTCAGGAAACGGGCTATCATAGAAACAGTAAATGACGAGTTGAAGAACATTGCCCAGGTGGAACATTCAAGACACAGATGCTTTGAGAATTTTATCGTAAACTTACTGGGAGCTATCGCTGCTTATTGTATGTTCCCCAAAAAACCATGTATCAGTGTACAACGTACATTAGACACACAGCTGAGCTTATTTTGAATTCGTCGAACTCACGTTAAATAATAGGGACAGAAGGACCAAAAATGTCACGTTATTCGAAAAACGACGAAATCTCTATCAGATTGCCTTCAGGGTCGGCCACATAGCAGGTGCGCTGTCCCCAGGGTTCGGTGGTCGGAGCAAAGATAGGCTTTGCACCCATGCTTACGGCACGCTCATACTCCTTGTCCACATCTGCGAAGCATGGAACGTCGAAGGAGATCTCCATCGTGCCATTGATGCCATTGGGATAGGCATACGGTTGTGACGTCATCTGCTCGAAGGCATCGCGAGGGTACAAGATGATGCGAGAGTCGCCAAGTGTCATCTCCACGTTCGGCTCGAAGCCGTTCCATGCTGTATGGAAGCCGAAGATGTCACGATAGAAGGTCACTATCTTGGCATTGTCGGTCGTAAACAGACCTATGGTATTGAATGAGAAACGAGGCTTCGCCTTCGACATCATCTTTTCAACCTCCACAAGCCCCGACTTGTAGAATGTCTTGTACATCTCAATTTCCTTTGGCTCGTCGTTTTTCAGCAGACTGAGTATCTCACAGGCAAACTCCAAGTGCCCGCTGCCGTTGGCTGTCACGATGTTCTTGTCGCTCACTGCCTGGGCATTGACATAGCCAGCGGCATTGGTGTAACGATCGCCGCCCCAAAGCTGCAACTGCTCTATGCCATTGCCTGTGTGACGTACTTCATTGAGGAATCCCTTGCTTGCCATCCATGAAGCGGCATTGCAGATGGCTCCTACAATGCGTCCTTTAGCGATAGCATCGGCAACCAGGGGCTCCACACGCTCTGCCACCCCGCTCTTCCAGCCATATCCGCCAATGAGGACTAAGGCGGCATAGTCATCGGGAATCGTGGCAAAAGTATAGTCGGGCAACAGGCGAAAACCGCTGATAGCCTCAACAGGCTCCATTGACTGAGCCACAATCTTATTCTCATACTTGGGATGCTCCTTCATCGCCATTGCATCCGAACGAAGCGGTTGCGTGAGATACGGCAATTCGTGCTCCGCAAACTGCGGAAGCAATACATAGATTACTTTTTTCATTATAGATCCTTTCTCATCAACTGTTGATGGCCGTAAAGTTATAGAATCCCGTCCAGAAAACAAAGGACTCACTTATTTCCTGTACGGGATGCTGTAGTCCTTTATAAATGAATTTTCATTCCGCCCATCGCCGTGAATCCCGGCATTTCGTAGCCACGGTTGATGGTGTAGCGGGTGTCGGTGAGGTTGTCGAGCGTGGCAAACACTTCAAAAAAACGGCATACCTGGTAGGTGAGTTTCAGGTTGAGCAAAGCATAGTTCTGGTGCGCCATGTCCTCTGACACGTACAGGCCACCGATGCCGCGCAGTTCCGCATCCACCAGCAGCGGGGGCAGTACCTGCCAACTGATGCCCAGATAGTATTGGTTTTTCGGCGCTGCGGTCAGGTCTGCGAGCGAGGTGTGTAGGTAACTGTAGGTGGCGCGTAACGTCAGCTGGTCTGTCGGACGGCTGTTGGCGGATACCTCTATACCTTTGTTCCGGAAGCTGCCTGTGTTCATGTTCTTCATGTCCACGGCTTGAATCATGTTGCTGCCTTCGCTGAAATAACCGGTCAGATGGATGCCGAAATGGCGGGAAAACGTCTTGCCTACCGTCACCTCATAATTCATCATGCTCTCCGGATCGAGGTCTGGATTGGCGGAACGATACAGGTACATTTCGCGGAACGACGGGTTGCGGTAACCTTTGGCAGCGGAGGCTTTCAGCATCCATCCGTGTCCGGGATGCAGCACGATGCCACCCTGCGGAATCCATTGTGTGGAGAAACGGTCACTGTTGGCCATGCGCAGTCCGGCATTCAGCACCAGGACTCCGTCAAACAATGTTTGTGAGAGGGTGGCGTAGGGTGAATACTCCGTAATGCTTTTGCGGCTGAGGGTGGTCATCGAGCTTTCGGTGTGCTGTGTGCCTCCGGATACAGGTATCTTGCCGGTATAGGTATCGAAGTCAAAGCCGAGTGTGGCGGCCGCTCCCGTCCAAGGCTGGAAATTCTGATAGGCCAGCACTCCGAAGCGGTCGTCCAGACTATGGAAATGCTTGGGATCATCAATGAAATGGTTGCCATAACTGTAATAGACGCGCACATTGCCATTTGTCGTGCCATAATGGTCGGCCAGGGACAAGGAAGTTTCACCACGCGTGATGTTCTGGTGATAGATGTCAGTGGACTCGGGATGGGCCAGGCGGGGATAGATGGGGTCATTGCCGATGAAGTTCATCAGCGAATAGTCGGCCCGCAGCTGCCAGCGGTCGCTGAAATCGTATCCCATCTTTGCGTACAGGCTCTTCTGGTTGAAGTCGAAATGCTCCTGGGTGCCGTCCGTGCGGTCGTAGCCAAGGGAGACCATCGAGGAGAACCGTCCGAAACGCAGGGTATTGGTGAGCGACGAGCGCCACGTGTTGTAGGAGCCATATTGTGAGGTGAGCGTGGTATGCACCCCTTCCTTGCCGGCATTTTTCGTGATGACATTGATGACACCTCCCATCGCATTCGAACCATAGAGCACGGAGCCGGGCCCACGCAGCACCTCCACACGCTCCACTTGCTCCGTTTCGTAAAAGTCGGCCACGTGGTGGGAAAAGATGCCTGCAAACTGCGGCTGCCCGTCCACCATCATCAGCACGCTGTTGGTAGGTGCACCGCCTACACCACGAATTTTGATGCCTCCCGAACCTCCTGTGCTGACTCCGAAGCCGAAGATGTTCCTTTCAGAAACAAACATACTCGGTACACGTCCGGAAAGTGCGGAGAGCAGTTGGGACTGTCCTGTGGCCTCCAATTCTAGTCGGTCCATTGTATGGACGGTATAGGGCAAGAGGTTCCGCCCCATCGCCTGGTTGCTGCCTGTCACCACCACTTCGCCGATGGAATACACGCGGGTAGAATCGACAACGGTCTGTGCGAAGACGTTGCCCAAAGGGAAAGTCATGGCGCACAGCATCATGACGCTTGCCCTTTGATAGGGATGGTAGGTTCTTTTTCTCATCATAAACGTTTCACTCTGTATAGGACTTTTTGTGGCCAAAGATACTGAACAAAATTATTTGCTACCACTATTCCATCCGATTCTTTTCAACCACTTGTGTGTTGGCCTTTGAATGAGGGACATTGTCTCGGGACAAACTTTCCCTTGGCAGCGTCAGCTGGCGTTTGAGTTTGTTGTATAGACACTGACGTTGAGGCAGAAGTCGCCTCTACATTTTTTTTCTCATTGGTCTCCCAGCAATAGGCTGTGGCTGCGCAAGTCATCATACACAATATGCCTGCCGTCGTAATTTTCTTATTCATAATGTTTATTCCTATTTTGCCACATCCACACAGGTATCGTAGGTCTTAGGGTATTGTTGCCTACGGCATAGTTCTCGCCTGTGTGTGAGAAGAATGTCACCAAAATTTTCGTTCCTGACTCTATGCTATTCTGATTTATTGATACTGTATCTCAGCCATACGGTGTTACCCGTCCGCTCCATATCATTGAGCATCAGCAGAGTCGGTGGATAATCTGTTTGCTTGATGACATCATGTGGCGTATAATCTAGGGATAGTCATGAAATTAACATAATAAATGCAACCATTTGATTGTCAATATGGTAAATATCTTTTATTGGAAAAATTACCCGAATTACGGATTTGAGGGTGATTTTTCACAGAAAGTACCTATTCAATATACAAAACCAACATGAATCACTGAAAATCTTGTAGACGTGCAGCCGGGATAAATACAACATTTATGTATTATACCCGGCTAATAGAAAAAGAGGTAGAATTGCCGCTTCGCTTATAAGCAGGGCTTTAGCCCCATCTCGTCTGCCTTCCGCATCATGAAGTCGTAGGCGGCATCGTGTTCGTTGGGGATGATGCCGTCAAGAATGGCATCCTTGATGGCACTCTTGAGCGTCCCGATTTCGCGGCAGGGAGGCAGGTTGAAAATCCGCATGATTTCTGCACCGTCTACAGGCGGCTGGAAGTTCCGGATGCGGTCACGCTCTTCCAGGTCTTTCAGCTTTTGGCGGACCAGTCGGAAATTGTCGAGGAAACGGCGTTTGCGCACTTCGTTTTTGGAGGTGATGTCGGCCTCGCAAAGCATCATCAGGTCGTCAATGTCATCTCCCGCTTCAAACAACAGGCGGCGTACGGCTGAGTCGGTCACTTCCTCATCTGCAATTACGATGGGGCGCATGTGCAGTCCTACCAGCTTCTGTACGTATTTCATCTTCTCGTTCATGGGCAGCTTCATGCGCCGGAACAGGTCTGGAATCATCCGTTCGCCGATGTAGTTATGGTTATGGAAGGTCCATCCCGCACGCGGTTCCCAGCGTTTGGTGCGCGGTTTCCCAATGTCGTGCAGCAAGGCAGCCCAGCGCAGCCACAGGTCGTTGCTGGTCTTGGCAATGTTGTCCACCACTTCGAGCGTATGGTAGAAGTTGTCTTTATGTCCGCAACCGTTGCGCACCTCCACACCTTGCAATGCCACTAATTCTGGAAAAATCAGGGGCAGCAATCCGCAGCGGTCCAATTCTACGAACCCTTTCGAGGGAATGGGGGCAAGCAGGATCTTGTTCAACTCGTCGGCAATCCGTTCACGTGAGATGATGCCGATGCGTTCCCGGTTACGCTCCAGGGCACTGAAGGTCTCGTCGTCGATATAGAAATTCAGTTGGGTGGCGAACCGGATGCAGCGCATCATGCGCAGGGGGTCGTCGCTGAAAGTGATGTCGGGGTCGAGCGGGGTGCGCAGGGTACGCTCTTTCAAGTCGTCCAGTCCGCCAAACGGATCCACCAGCTCTCCCAATCGGTCGTGGTTGAGGCAGACGGCAAGCGCGTTGATGGTGAAGTCGCGCCGATTCTGGTCATCTTCCAGCGTACCGTCTTCTACCACCGGCTTCCGGCTGTCGTGGCTGTAGGATTCCTTGCGTGCTCCCACAAACTCCACTTCCGTACCGTGGTACTTCACTTGTGCCGTGCCGAAGTTCTTGAATACCGATACGTGTGCTTCTTTCCCCAGTTTACGTCCCAGTGCCTGGGCCATGCGGATGCCACTGCCCACGACAACGACATCAATGTCTTTGGACGGACGGTTCAAGAAGATGTCGCGCACGTAGCCGCCCACTACATAACATTCCAGTTCTTGTTCGTCGGCAGTCTCGGTGATGAGTCGGAATATCCCTTCGGTAAAGTGTTCTTTCAGTTCCATGCTTGTTCTTTTCGGGTTGAATGGGCTGCAAAATTACAAAAAAAAGGAACGCTGAGGCGGCTGTTCGGAATTAAATTGTATTTTTGTGGGGCTAACCAAACGGAACAAGCAGTATGAAAAAGATTTTAATTGGAACATTTGCAGCGGTTTTGGCACTGGCCGGTTGCAGCGGAGATGAACAAAAAGCGGGCCGTTTGCTGGAACGGGCCGAATCGGCGTATGCGGCTGCTGATTACAGTCTGGCCAAACTGCGGGTGGACAGTATCCGTACCCTCTACCCGAAGGCTTTCAAGGTCCGTAAGGCGGCTATCCGGCTGATGCAACGGGTGGAGCTGGACGAACAGCGTAAGACGGTGGACTATCTGGACAGCATGATGGTGGTGAAGCAGGCGGCACTCGACTCGGTCATAGGGCGTTTTGTGCTGGAGAAAGATACCGCTTATCAGGAAACAGGCAATTATTTCTATCCCACACAGGTGGTGGAGAAGAATATCGGCCGTTCGTTCCTTCGTGCGCAGGTGAACGAGTTGGGCGAAATGTCGCTTACCTCCATTTATTGTGCGGGCGGCAATATCCATCATACAGCCGTGCGGGTCAGTGTGGACAAGGACACGTTTGCCGAGACACCGATGTCGGACGACAGTTATGAAACGACAGATTTGGGGCGTGCCATTGAGAAAGCCGACTACAAGCTGGGCAAAGACGGGGGAGTGGTTGCCTTTATTGTGGCCAACCGGGACAAGAAGAAGTTGCGGTTGGAGTTTATCGGCGACCGCAACTATTCGACACTGATGCAGCCGGACGATGTGAAAGCTGTGGCCGAAATCGCCCATTTGGCCAGGATCCTGTCGGGCATGGAGGAAATCCGGAAAGAAAAGAAAGAGGCTGGCCTGAAGATTCAGTTTGTGACGCGCAAGATGCAGGAAAACGAAACAGATCAATAAGCTATCGGGCGGATGACGGCATCCGGAGGGCCTGTCATCCGCCCGTTTGTCTGACGGCTACAGCCGCTTCAAGGCGAGCTTGATGATTTTCTCTACCGGTGCGTCGGGCTCTTCCTGCAGGAGGGTGTTCACGACCTTTTGCGAAGGGACGGCTGCAAATCCCAGCATGGTGAGGGCGGCCACCGCCTCTTCATACACTTCAGAATGGGCAGTGGCATGTACCTGCGTGGGCGTATGGGTGTTGTCAATGCCGACGGTCTCTATTTTGTCTTTCAGTTCCACGATGATGCGTTGGGCTGTTTTCAAGCCGATACCTTTCACGGTCTTGAGCAGTTTCTCGTTGCCGCTGCCGATGACATGGCACAGCTCGGAAGCGGAAAGTGCCGAGAGAATCATCCGCGCCGTATTGCCGCCGATGCCCGAAACGCTGATGAGCAGCAGGAACAGGTCGCGCTCCTGGCGGGAGGCGAAGCCGTAGAGCTGGTAGGCGTCTTCGCGGATGGCCTCGTAAATGTAGAGTTTCACTTCTTTTTTCCCTTGAATGGCCGAATAGGTGTTGAGTGACACGTTGATGCCGTAGCCTACACCGCCACACTCCACAACGGCAAGAGCCGGTGTCAGTTCGGCCAGTTCTCCTTTGATGTATTCTATCATGTTCTTCTTCCTTTTTGTTATGGAGGAACAAACTTACATAAATTTTTGGAGATAGAAGTTATAAATTGTAAGTTCTGGGCGATAGAATCCGAAAAAAGCATCTTCGGCTGCTGTGGAAATCATTCTATTTTTCTACCTTTGCTCCGCAAAAAGAACAAACAATTAAACAAGGAATACCAAGATGAAAAAGATTAGAGCAGCCGTCGTTGGATACGGCAATATCGGAAAGTTCACGGTAGAGGCCCTCGAAGCCGCTCCCGATTTTGAGATTGCAGGCATTGTCCGCCGTAGCGGTGCAACGGACAAACCTGCCGAACTGGCCGATTATGAAGTGGTGAAAGATATCAAAGAGCTGAAGGATGTAGACGTGGCCATTCTGGCTACACCGACCCGTAGCGTAGAGGCGTATGCCAAAGAGATTCTGGCGTTGGGCATCAACACGGTAGACAGTTTCGACATTCATACACAGATTACCCAGCTCCGTCGTTCGTTGGATGAGGCTGCCCGCCAGCATGGTGCCGTATCGGTGATTTCGGCCGGATGGGATCCGGGAAGCGACTCCATCGTACGTACGCTCATGGAAGCGATTGCTCCGAAGGGAGTGACGTACACGAATTTCGGTCCGGGTCGCAGTATGGGTCATTCGGTAGCGGTGCGTGCCATTGCCGGCGTAAAGGATGCGCTGTCTATGACCATCCCTGTCGGGACAGGCATCCATCGCCGTATGGTATATGTGGAGCTGGAAGATGGCGCCGACTTCAAAACCGTTGAGGCAGCCATCAAGGCCGACCCATATTTTGTAAACGACGAGACACACGTCAAGCAGGTGCCTTGTGTAGACGATCTGAACGATGTAGGCCACGGTGTGAACCTGGTGCGCAAGGGCGTTTCGGGCAAGACGCATAACCAGTTGTTCGAGTTTGACATGAAAATCAACAATCCTGCCTTGACAGCTCAGGTATTGGTGTGTGTGGCACGTGCTTCCATGCGCCAGCAGCCCGGATGCTACACGATGGTGGAGATTCCTGTCATCGATTTGCTGGCCGGTGACCGTGAGGAACTGATTGGGCACTTGGTATAAATCAAAGAAACTGAAGGAGGGGGGATGTGTCCGGAACCCGGCCATCCGGCCCGAAGACACAAAGTCGCAAAGCGTCCCACGATGGAGGAACCGTCGGGGAAGGCTCTGTGACTTTGTGTTTCTATATTCTGATACGTCTGGACACCCTCTCCGTCCGATGACGGGTCATTTCTGTCCGGGGCACCCTCTTTCGCTGTTACTATTTAATATAATGTAGAGATGATGTCGTTATTAAGTGTTGTGTGGGATGTCGATCCCATTCTGGTACATTTGGGACCATTGGAAATCCGTTGGTACGGATTGATGTGGGGGCTGGGATTCATCCTGGCGTATGAATTCATGTCCCGTCTGTGGAAGAAAGAAGGCTATCCCGATGAGTGGGTGGACAAGCTGTTCATGTATTGTATTGTGAGTACTGTCATCGGTGCGAGGCTGGGCCATTGCCTGTTCTATGAGTGGGACTATTATGGTGCGCATCCGTTGGAGCTGTTGAAGATATGGAAGGGCGGTCTGGCCAGTCATGGAGGGGTGTTTGCCCTGATTCTGTCATTGGTGTGGTATTCCCGCCAAGTGACGAAGAAAAGTGTGTGGTGGCTGTTCGACCGCATGATTCCGGCGGTTGCCTTGGTATGTATGTGCATACGCTTCGGCAATCTGATGAACTCCGAGATTTTCGGTTACCCGACCACTTTGCCTTGGGGTTTCGAGTTTGTCCGTTCGCGGGAGTGGCAGGAGCTGTATAACCGTGCGGGCGAGTCGTTGCCGTGTCATCCCACCCAGATTTACGAGATGCTGTATTGCATCACGGCGGGAGTGGTGGCCTGGCTGATGTATAACCGGACGAACGCCCGCAAGCGGGTGGGGCTGATTACAGGTATTGCTCTGATTATCTTCTTTGGCACCCGTTTCGCCTTGGAGTTCATGAAGAACCCGCAAGTGGCCGAAGAGGTGGGGATGACGCTGAATATAGGACAGCTGTTGAGCCTTCCGCTTATCCTGTTGGGCATCTACCTGATGGTGACCAGTGGCCGGCGCAGCGAGGCGTTCGGACGGGGCGGGCGATAAAGTCCGTGCCCAGAAGTTATAAAAATGAAATTTCATGAGGGTGAGTGGGATAAATCAGTTGAAATTCGTAACTTTGCACCCGAATATTAAAAAACATATACAGATGTCAGAGATGAAGCAAATTAAAACCGCATTGATTTCCGTCTATCACAAGGACGGTCTGAATGATATTCTTCGCGAGTTGAACAAGAACGGCGTTGAATTTTTGTCTACCGGCGGCACCCGTCATTTTATTGAGGAAGAAGGGTACGCTTGTCATGCTGTGGAAGATGTCACTACATATCCTTCTATTTTGGGCGGACGTGTAAAGACGCTGCATCCAAAGATTTTCGGAGGCATCTTGTGCCGTCGCGAGCTGGAAGGCGACATGCAACAGATTGCCCAATATGATATCAAACCTATTGACCTGGTGATTGTGGATTTGTATCCGTTTGAAGAGACCGTCGCTTCGGGAGCTTCCGAACAGGATATCATCGAGAAGATTGACATAGGCGGCATTTCCTTGATTCGTGCGGCTGCCAAGAATTTCAAGGATGTGGTGATTGTATCCGGCCGCGACCAATATGCGGCACTCTATGACCTGCTGAAGGAAGGCAAGGCCGAAACCTCTTTGGCTCAGCGCCGCCAGTTTGCCTGCGAGGCATTTGCCCGTACCAAACATTACGACAGCGCCATTTGGAAGTATTTCGATGAAACTGCCGGAAAATAATTAACGCATTTTTTACTATATCATATAGATAGATGGGAATTTTCTCTTTTACCCAAGAAATAGCCATGGACCTCGGCACCGCCAATACCATTATTATGAATAATGACAAGATTGTGGTAGACGAGCCGTCGGTAGTAGCGTTGGACCGCAGGACAGACAAGATGATAGCTGTGGGCGAACGGGCCAAGTTGATGTATGAGAAGGAGAATCCTAACATCCGTACCGTACGTCCGTTGCGTGACGGTGTGATTGCCGACTTCAACGCCTGTGAGCAGATGATGCGTGGGTTGATCAAGAAGGTCAATCCCGGTCGCCGGCTGTTCACTCCTTCGCTGCGTATGGTTATCGGTGTCCCCTCAGGATCTACGGAAGTGGAGCTGCGTGCTGTGCGCGACAGTGCCGAGCATGCCGGAGGCCGTGATGTATATCTGATTTTCGAACCGATGGCCGCCGCCATAGGTATCGGTATCGATGTGGAGGCTCCGGAAGGGAACATGATTGTGGATATAGGAGGTGGCTCGACAGAGATTGCCGTCATTTCGTTGGGCGGTATCGTATCGAACAATTCCATCCGTATAGCCGGTGATGACCTGACTGCTGACATCCAGGAGTACATGAGCCGCCAGCACAATGTGAAGGTGAGCGAGCGTATGGCCGAACGAATCAAGATTCATGTCGGAGCGGCATTGACCGATTTGGGCGACCAGGCTCCAGAGAACTACGTGGTGCGCGGCCCCAACCGTATCACCGCCTTGCCGATGGAAGTGTCGGTCTGCTATCAGGAGATTGCGCACTGTCTGGAGAAGAGCATCGCCAAGATTGAGACGGCTGTGCTCAACGCGCTGGAGAACACACCGCCCGAACTTTATGCCGACATTGTGAACAACGGTATCTATCTGGCCGGTGGAGGTGCCCTGCTGAAAGGCTTGGACAAGCGTCTGACCGATAAAATCAATATCCCGTTCCACGTAGCGGAGGAACCTTTGCTGAGCGTGGCGAAAGGAACTGGTATCGCATTGAAGAACGTTGACCGTTTCACTTTCTTGATGCGATAAACCTTAGCTGACGAAGAATGAAGGATGAAGGATTGGACATCCGCAGCCGGAAACACACCGGGGGACGGAGGGTAGTCAGTTCTTCATTCTTTGTTCTTCTTGTTGTTAGAAAACGACCCGTATCATTGTCAATTATCAGTTTTACCACGTGCATAACCTGCTTAACTTTCTACTCAAGTACAATTATTGGCTGCTGTTTGTCGTGCTGCAAGTCATTAGTCTTACGTTGCTGTTCCGTTTCAACAGCTACCAGGGTAGTGTGTTCTTTTCGTCCGCCAATTATGTGTCGGGGGTGGTGTACAGTTGTGCCGCCAACATTACCGGATATTTCGGATTGCGTTCGGTGAACCGTGATTTGGTGCAGCGGAATGTGGAGCTGGAGATGTTGGTGGAGCAGATGAGCAAAAGGCTGGCCCATTATACCGCCGACACTGTAGACATCAGCCGTCTGCAACGGGAGGTCTTGGACGAGTATGTCATCTATCCGGCCACAGTGGTCAACAACAGCATCACCCGGTCGGAAAACTATATTACGTTGGACCGCGGCACGTCCGACGGCATCCGTCCGGATATGGGCGTGATTTGTGGTAATGGGGTCGTCGGTATCATTTATAAGGCGTCGGCCCACTATTCAGTGGTGCTGTCTGCCCTCAATGCCCGGAGCAACATCAGCTGCAAGATCAAGCGGACCGATTATTTCGGCTCGTTGTTCTGGAATGGCGGTTCTCCGAAATATGCGTTTGTGAAGGACATGCCTCGTCATTCCGCATTCTCGTTGGGGGATACCGTAGTCACCAGTGGCCATAGCTCCGTCTTTCCTGAAGGCATCCCCATCGGAGTGGTGGATGATATGTCCGACAGTCACGACGGGCTGTCCTATCGCCTGAAGGTGAAGCTGTTTACTGATTTTGCCCGTTTGAATGATGTCCGGGTCATCGCCTCCAGCGGCATGGAGGAGCTGGACCGGCTGGAAGAAAGCATAGGCATGGCTGACTGAGAGGGCCGTGTGTCATTGAATCTTACTCAAAATTCGCTGTAACATGCAAACAATATACAGGTTGGAATGGTTTGTCGGGCTGATACTGCTGCAGGTATTGGTGTTCAACCATATTCATTTGGGGGAATATGCCACCCCCTTCGTGTACATCTATTATCTGTTGGCACTGGAGGCCGATACCTCGCGCGTCAAGTTGCTGCTGTGGGGCTTTACGTTAGGAATGTGCGTCGATATTTTCGGCAATACACCGGGGATGAACGCATCGGCCGCCACTATGCTGGCATTGGCGCGTACGCCGTTGTTGCGTTCGCAGACCATGCGTGACAGTTCCGACAATTTCGTGCCTTCGATACGTGCCATGGGCGTTACCCCTTTCCTGCGCTATACCCTATCTTGTGCGTTTGTCCATTCGCTGACGCTGCAGCTGATAGATGCTTTCAGTCTGTTCCGGCTGGTACCTTTGTTGCAGCGCACGGTGGGCGACACGTTGCTCACGGTGTTGTGTATGTTTTGTCTGGATTTCATCAGGAGGAAGCGGTAGTGGAGCAAGATTATGTGTTGTCAAAGCGCAGGTATGTCATTGGAGGAGCGGTGCTGTTTGTGGTGCTGGTGTACATCTTGCGCCTGTTTGCCTTACAGATACTGAACGATGACTACAAACGGAATGCGGACAGCAATGCGTTCCTGCGTAAAATCCAATACCCCAGCCGTGGGGTGATTTACGACCGGACGGGCAAGCTGTTGGTCTACAACCAGCCTGCCTACGACATCACGGTCGTCATGAAAGAAGTGGGCGAGCTGGATACGCTGGATTTGTGCCGCACCTTGAACTTGCCGATAGAATATATCCGGAAGCGGTTCCGGGATATTCGTGACCGCAGGCTGAACCCTGGTTATTCTCCTTATACCAACCAGGTGTTGCTGACCCAGCTCTCGGCAGAGGAATCCGGTTCTTTTCAGGAAAAGCTGTTCAAGTTTCCGGGCTTTTATATCCAGCGCCGCACCATCCGTCAATATAATTACAATGCCGGGGCCCATATTCTGGGGGACATCGGCGAGGTGTCTAAAAAGGACATAGAGCAGGATGCCTATTATCAGCAGGGAGACTTTATCGGCAACCTCGGGGTGGAGCGTTCGTATGAACGGTATCTGCGGGGGGAGAAAGGAGTGGAAATCCTGTTACGCGACGCGCATGGGCGTATACAGGGCAACTATATGGACGGCAAGTTGGACCGGAGTGCCGTGCCAGGGAAGAACCTGACCCTGAGTCTTGACATCGAGACCCAGCGTTTGGGCGAACGCCTGCTGGAAGGGAAAATCGGCAGTATTGTCGCCATCGAGCCGGCCACGGGGGAGGTCATCTGCATGGTGTCGTCGCCCACGTTCGATCCGCGCCTGATGGTGGGGCGCAGCCGTGGCAAGAGCCATTTGCGGCTGGCGGCTGATCCTTGGAAACCGTTGCTCAACCGTGCCATCATGGGTGCTTATCCGCCAGGCTCCACTTTTAAGACGACGCAGGCGCTGACCTTCCTGCAGGAGGGCATCATCCATACCGGCACCACCTATCCGTGTTCGGGAGGTTTTTCCTATCGCGGCCTGCACGTGGGGTGTCACGGTCATCCTTCGCCTTTGTCGCTGATTCCGGCCATCGCTACCTCGTGCAACGGCTATTTCTGTTGGGGACTGTATTACATGATTGGGGCGCGCTCCAAATATGGCAGTGTGCAGAATGCCATGAATACCTGGCGGGACTATATGGTTTCGATGGGCTTTGGCTATCCGCTGGGCATTGACCTGCCCGGAGAGAAACGGGGGATGATTCCGAATGCGGCCTTTTACGACAAGGCCTACCGCGGTTCGTGGAACGGACTGACCATCATCAGTATCGCCATCGGGCAGGGTGAGGTCACGGCCACTCCGTTGCAGATAGCCAATCTGGGTGCCACCATTGCCAACCGGGGCTACTTCATTACGCCGCATGTGGTGAAGCAGATTGAAGGCCATCCGCTGGATACCCTCTATTCACTGCGGCGTTATACGAAGGTGGACCGCACGCATTACGAGGAAGTGGTGCAGGGAATGCGGGCGGCGGTGCTGGGAGGAACCTGCCGGGCTGCCAATCTGCCCGATATAGAGGTGTGCGGCAAGACCGGTACGGCACAGAACCGGGGCAAAGACCACTCGGCCTTCATGGGGTTCGCCCCGATGAATGACCCGAAGATAGCCGTGCTGGTGTACGTGGAGAATGGAGGCTGGGGGGCGACCTACGGAGTGCCTATCGGCAAGCTGATCATGGAGCAGTACTTGAAAGGCCAGCTCTCGCCCGAAGATGAGCTGTTGGCGACGGATATTCAAAACAGGAGGATAGACTATGGTATACACGAAAGATAACAGTGTCTGGAAAACGGTGGATTGGTGGACCATCATGCTGTATGTGATTTTGGTGACGTGCGGATGGTTCAGTATCTGTGGGGCCAGCTATGATTATGGTGATCCTAATTTTTTGGATTTCTCGACCCGTGCCGGCAAGCAGCTGATGTGGATAGGGTGCTCGCTGGCCTTGGGATTCGTGTTGCTGATGCTGGAGAAGCGGATTTATGACACCTATGCTTACCTTATCTATGGCATTCTGTTGCTGCTGCTGTTCGGCACCATCTTCAACCCGCACGAAATCAAAGGTTCCCGCTCATGGATTGTGTTGGGGCCCGTCAGCTTACAGCCGGCGGAGTTTGCCAAGTTCGCCACGGCGTTGGCACTGGCGAAATATATGGGCGAGTACACATTTACGCTGAGCCACTACCGCCACATGGTGGCCTGTCTGGGGATAGTGCTGGTACCCATGGCGATGATTGTCTGTCAGAAGGAGACCGGCTCTGCCTTGGTCTACTTCTCCTTTTTCCTCGTGCTGTATCGCGAGGGCATGACGGGGTCCGTCCTCTTTGCCGGTATCTGCATGGTGGTTTATTTCATCGTCGGCATCCGGTTCAGTGCCGACAGGATGCCTGACGAATGTACGTTGTGGGGAGAGTTTTCCGTGTTGGCCCTGATTCTGTTTTTCTCCGGGCTGTTGGCGAATGCCTATGGCAAGGACAGGAGTGTGGCACGCCACATCTTTTATATAGGCGGAGGCGTGACGGTGTTGGCGTTGCTCTTTTCGCTGTACGTCATTCCGTTTGATGTGACGCAGGTACAGGTGGTGTTGTGTGTGTTGCTGGTGGGCTATCTCTTCTACCTGTTTCTGAGAGACCGTCTGGTGAATTATCTGTATATCCTGCTGTTTGCCGTCGGGTCGGCCGGTTTCTTCCTGTCGGCGGATTATGTGTTCAATGAAGTGCTTCAGCCGCACCAGCAGATCCGTATCAAAGTCTTGTTGGGCATGGAGGACGACCCGACCGGAGCGGGGTATAATGTGAACCAAAGCAAGATTGCCATCGGGTCGGGGGGCTTTTGGGGCAAAGGGTTTCTGAACGGCACCCAGACCAAGCTGAAGTATGTGCCCGAGCAGGATACTGATTTCATCTTCTGTACAGTGGGGGAGGAACAGGGTTTTGTAGGGGCCACAGGGGTGATCCTGCTGTTTGCCATTCTGATATGGAGGCTGATTCATCTGGCCGAACGCCAGACATCCCGTTTCGGCCGGGTGTATGGCTATGCGGTGCTGAGCATCTTCTTCTTCCATCTGTTCGTCAATGTCGGAATGGTGTTGGGCATTACGCCGGTCATTGGCATCCCGTTGCCTTTTTTCAGCTACGGCGGCTCATCGCTCTGGGGGTTTACCATCCTGTTGTTCGTCTTTTTGCGCATTGATGCCGGACGGGAGAGCTGACAGGCGGACTCCGACATCGCAGATGCCTTCCAGACACTCCTTCCGCATGAGGTGCGTGATGTGCAGCACGGTGTCGTTGTCATTCAACGCATAGGGCAGGAGAGGGAGCTCGTATTGGTAGGCGAAGCCGGCGATTCCGCTCCCGGACCATTGTCCGGTGCTGTCGGCCAGGTAGAGGTGGAACGTATCTGCCGGGAGGTGGGGCGAGAGCGGGCGGCTCAAGGCCAGCCACAGGTCTTTGTACGGATAGTTGCTGCGGTGCCTGATGCCGATTTCGAGCCCTACGTGCCGGTGTCCCGGCAGGTGGGGCAAATGGAAACACAACGTGTCTGTCCTTTCCCACCCGTTTTCGCCCGTTGCCTCATAATGATGGTAGAGCGTGTCTGTCGCGCAGGATGCCAGGCATCCTGCGGACACGAAGAGGGCGGCTATGCAATGTCTCATGGGGCAGTGGGCTTTTAGTTGTTGCTTTCGGCGGCCGCTCCCTCCTGGGCTTTCGCTCCTTCAGGCTGCTGGCGGGGGCGGTTGGGACGTTGCGGACGGTTGGGACGTCGTGGTTCTCCTTTGCCGGCCTGCTTCCGTTCGGCTGCTTCCGGCCGCTTGTCCGGAGCCGTTTCTTTCGGCTGTTTCCGCTCTTGCGGTTCGCGGCGTTCCTGGGGCTCTTTGGGCGGCCGTTTGTCCGACGGTTCCTTCGGCTGTTTCTTCTCCGCCGGTTTCCGTTCCTGTTGTTCTTTGGCTGGTTTCTTGCCGGTGGCTTCTTGCGGGCTGGCATTGCCTGCGTTCGGGCCTTTCGGATTCTTCTTTTTCTTTTTGTTGCGGTTGCTCTTGTTCTTGTCGAAGCGCGTCACACTTTCCTGTTCCAGCAAGTCTTTCGGTGGGTCATTGTGCAGGTGGTTGCCGTCTTCCTGCAGTTTCTCGGGCTTTTCTCCCCTACGGTTCATGTTGATGATTTCGAAGGCGCGTCGTGCCGGGATGGTCACCTCGTTGGCCAGGAAATTCTTGTCGGTGGAGTAGGTGATGGTGCCTTTCAGGATATCGGCCTTGAAATAGAAGAACGTGTTGTCGAGCGTCTCCAGGTTGATTTCCTTGCTGGGCAGCCGTTTCTGGCATTCCACATAGGCATCCACCTCATAGTTGAGGCAGCATTTCAGCTTGGCGCATTGTCCGGCCAGTTTCTGCGGGTTCAGCGAGATGTCCTGATAGCGGGCGGCACTGGTCGATACCGACACGAAGGTGGTCATCCAGGTGGCGCAGCACAGCTCTCTGCCGCAGGGACCGATGCCTCCGATGCGGCCGGCTTCCTGCCGTGCGCCAATCTGTTTCATCTCGATACGCACGCGGAAGGCCTCTGCCAGCACCTTTATCAGTTGGCGGAAATCCACGCGCTCGTCGGCGATATAGTAGAAGATGGCCTTGTTGCCGTCGCCCTGGTATTCCACATCGCCTATCTTCATTTGCAGGCCGAGGTTGGCGGCAATCTGTCGCGAACGTATCATGGTCTCGTGCTCGCGCGCCTTCGCCTCATGGTATTTGTCCATATCGGCCGGTTTCACCTTGCGGTACACCCGTTTGATTTCTGCATCGGGTTTCAGATTGGCCTTCTTCATTTGCAAGGGCACCAGTCGTCCCGTCAGGGTCACGGTGCCGATGTCGTGTCCGGGTGTCGCCTCGACGGCAACGATGTCCCCTTTCTCCAGCGGGAGGTGGTTGCTGTTTTTGTAGTACCCTTTCCGGGTGTTCTTGAACTGCACTTCGACCATGTCTTCGGGGTTACGGTTGTCGGGCACGTCCGCCATCCAGTCGTAAGTGTTCAGCTTGTTATTTTGTCGGCCGCAGCTTTTGCAGCAAAGCGAACCGCTACCGTTTTTCAGTAAGAATTTGCTCATATCTTGTGGTTAATCATTTTTCAATAAGACTATCATGTGCAGGGCGAGGTCGAAGAAGACCATCTTGGAGTTGACGTTCTTCTCCACATGCACCTGTGCCTGTTCCAGCTCGTAGGTGATGCCCTCCACGTTTCGGGCGTTGACGTATGGAGAGAAACGCGCGGTGAACTGCTCTTCCTGACGGGTCATGGCCGTCAGTTCCGTCACATGGAAATTGTTGATGAAGCTTTCGCGGATCATCCGTTGGGCATATTCGAGGAAACTTTTCTGTTTCTCCCGGCCCAGGGCGGCCACTTCTTCGGACCATTCCTTCATCTCTTTCAGCTTGCGGGCATACGACAGGCGCATCATGCTGACGAACAGGTTGAAGAAACGGCCGCTCTCGTCGCTTTTCTTCAGCTCCTCTACGGCCAGCAGGATGTCGCCGTGTGCGCGGATGGCCAGGTGGCGGGCATCTTCGGGCGGCAGCATGTATTGCTGCCGAAGGGTGTCGGTTATCTCGTCGGCACTCAGCGGAGGCACTACCAGCATCTGCGTACGGCTGCGGATGGTGGGCAGGATGGCTTCCGGCTCTTCGCTGACCAGCAGGAAGACGGTGCCTCCGGGCGGTTCTTCCAGCAGTTTCAGCAGTTTGTTGGAGGCTTCGGCGTTCATCTTTTCGGGCAGCCATATCAGCATCACCTTCCGGTGCCCCATGCTGGGCTTGTAGGCCAGTTTCCGTTGGATTTCGTCGGTCTCTTTCGTGAATATCTGCGCCTGTTTGTTTTGGGCGTTCATGGCGTCGAGCCATGTATTCAGGTTCAGGTAACCGCCGGTCTTGAGGAGGGTCTGCCGCCATTCGTCGATGAAGTCGTCGCAGACGATGTCCTTGCCGCTTTTCGGCTTGATGATGGGGAAAGCGAAATGGATGTCGGGATGCGTCAGGCGGTTGAAGGCCTTGCAAGAGGCGCATTGTCCGCACGCGTCATCGGGTTGCGGATTGTCACAGCACAGGTAGCGTGCCGTGGCCAGTGCCAAGGGCATTTTCCCGTTTCCGCGCGGTCCGCACAAGAGCAGGGCATGCGGAACACGTCCCGATGCGCTGATGGCGAGGAGCTGTCGGCGGACATGTGCCTGGCCTATTACGTCTTTGAAGAATGCAGTCATAGCCTATCTTGTTTCCTTTCCGTTTGCAGAGGTTACAGATTTGGCAAAAATAAGGAAAATATTGCATTTCTTCGAAGCGGCAGTAGTTAAAGGAAGTTATCGCTTCGTGTCCGGCCCATCTGTGGAGCGACGGCAACAGCGGGAGGCCTGGTTTACAAGACCGGGGTGAACAGATGGGCGAACCACCCCACGAAGCGTTTCCAGTGGCCGCGTTGGCGGTAGGTGTCGTGGGTCAGTACGGTGCTGTTCTGCCGGTCATGGTCGAACAGGCGGTCCAGCTCGTCGGTGAGGGGCAGGTCCATGATGAAGGCATTGACCTCGTAGTCGTAGCGCAGGCTGCGGGCGTTCAGGTTGGTGCTGCCCACGGTGCAGAAACGTCCGTCTACCGTCATGGTTTTCGAGTGGTGGAAACCGCCGTTGTACACATAGACATGCGCCCCTGCCTTGCGTAGCCGGTTGGCAATGTAGAAGGCGGCATCGGGAGTGAACGGGATGTCTGATTTGCCGGGTATCATGATGTCTACCCGCACTCCGCGCCGGACAGCCCGCCGGATGGCCCGCCGGATGCTCACGGTAGGCGTGAAGTATGGGTTGATGATGCGGATGGAGTGCTCGGCGGCATCCATGGCGGCGATGTAGGCATGCCGGATGGTGGCCGGGGCCTTGTTGGGCCGGCGTTGCAGGATGGCCACCTGTCTGCCCGATTGTCGGGGGGCTGCCTGATAGGTGGAGGCTTCTGTGAACGGGAAGAAACCTGTGCCGTCCACCTGTTGGTGGGTCTCCTTGTTCCACATGGTGAGGAACATGCGTTGCAAGTCCTCAACGGCAGGTCCTTCCAGCCGGAGGTGCATGTCGTGCCATTCGCCTATTTCGGGCAGTCCGTTGATGTAGTAGTCGGCAATGTTCATGCCGCCCGTGTAGCCGATATGTCCGTCAATGACAACGATTTTCTGGTGGTCGCGGCTGGCCACATGGTTGACCCAGGGGAACCGGATGGGGTCGAACGTCACGATTTCGATGCCCTTGGCACGCAGCCACTCCATCATCGGCTGCCGGATGGGCCGGTTGTTCGACATATTGCCGAAGGCATCGAACATGGCCCGCACCTTGACCCCTTCCTGTACCTTTTCTGCCAGGAGGTCGAACAGTGTATTGGCAATCGAGTCGTTGCGGAAATTGAAGTATTCCAGATGGATGTGGTGCTTGGCCTTCCGGATGTCGTCGAAGAGGGAGGTGAACTTGGCCGACCCGCTGGCCAGCAGCTTCATCTCATTGTTGTGGGTGGTGTGGAGCCGCTCTTGTTGCAGATAGCGGGTGAAGACAGAATCCGACGGTATCCAATCGCCGCCGGTGTGGCGTGGCGAGGGGACTTGTACGGTCGTGATGCATCCGCTGCACACCATCGTCAGCAGGAGGGATATGATGAAATGAATAATAGGTTGTTTGCAGTCAGTCTTTGTTCTCATAGTGTCCTTCGAATAGGGCTGCAAAGGTAGGCATTTTCTGCCGAATAGAAAAACAATGTGGTGGAATCCTTTTTCAGCCCCCGTGCGTAGGACATTGCCGCCGGCTGCCGGCAGCGCAGCGAAGCCGTTCCGGCGGGTTTCCCGTTTCGGGAGGCCGGATAGAGGGCTTCGCTGCGCTGTGGGGAATGGCCGATGTCCGTCAGAACGGTTTCTTCGTGGTCGGGTCTACCCGGATGATTTCCGGCTGTCCGGTGGAGATGTTCTTGGCCAGGAGCACACAGGGACGGTCGGCCTGCAAGGTCGATGCGCCGCACGTCAGGCTTCCGGCCTCGTAAAAGACGGCCTGCACCATGTCCAGCTTTTCGTGGTGGACGGCCTGCAGTGACGAGGTGTTGCTCAGGATGTGCAAGGCTTGGGTGTCGAAAGAGCGGAGCGAGGCGGGCGAGGCCACTCCCGGCACCACTACATACGCGTAGCCGGCCTGTTGCGGCTTGTTGCCATGACTGAGCCAGAGGTTGAAGACCGGCAGCGACACTTCTTCGCCCGACTGGTTGAAGTTGATGCGTGACCAGCGTCCTTTCTGTTGCGTGTTCTTCAGATGCAGCGGCGAGCTTTCCGGGAAGTAATAGCCCACTTTGTTGTGCCATACCCATCCGCTGAACGGTTGTTCCACGCTGCTTTCGGGTGTCATTTTCCCGGCTTCATTGCCCGAAATCAGGTACACGTCGCTCTTGAGGTGGCATTGGTTGACCGTCGTGTTGATTTCCTTGTCCGTATCGGGGGCTTCGATGCCCGCACCGAGGCAGACAATTTCATTGTCGAACATGAACCAGGATTTCTTGGCCTTCATGCCATAGTCGTCCATGGCATACCCCATCACGCCATACATCCCGTCGGAGGCTCCGGCTGCGAACAGGGATTTTCCTTCCACTCCCCAGTCGTTGTGGTTCTCCACTTCTCCCGCAGGGGTGGTCGTGCCCGGAATCTTGTCCCACTCCCATACCGGGAAGATGTCCACATATTCATCGCCGGTCACGCGGATGCTGGTGACCCCTTCGCTGAAGAAGGTGCCCAGCAGGTTCTCGCCGTTTCCGCTTTCCGAACGGCAGGTCTCTTTCGATACGGCCCGTACGGAGAAGTCGTACCGTTTGCGGTTGTGCAGCATGTAGTCGGAGGTGTAGTACATCTTGTTGCGGTTGGTCCGTCCCAAGGTGGGGTTCTGGGTGGCGAAGCGTTGGGCCACGGCCTCATACTCTTCGGTATGTTCGGGATCCAGCTCCTTCATTTTCTGGAACAGGAAAGCGTATTCTCCCAGGTCGAGGGTCTTTTTACGGCTGACGCTGCGTCCGCATACACTGAAGTCCATGTAGCGTGAGCGGAAGACGTTCAGATACGTGCTGCGGACAAATTCAGAGAACAGCCGTACCTGTTCCGGTTGCAGCGCATACTGGGTGCCTCTGAACAGCGGGGCGATTTTCGAGATGTTGTCTACGAACACCGTTCCGTAGCCGCCGATGTAGAGCTGTGTGCGGTGCTGCTGGTAGGACAGGTCTTCGCGGATGCCCTCAAAGTCGGTGATGCGTATCGGCTCGAAGAACTCGCCGACGTTGGTGCTCACGATGCTGTCGTTTTTCAATACGCAGCCACGTATCATGTGGTGCATGGCGATGTCCTGCTTGTTGGCACCCGTCCATTTGCGGGGGTCGCTCTTGGCCATCATGTCCATCAGGCCTTGGGTGACCGATGCGGCGGGTTGCTGTTCGCCGGCGGCCAGCAGGGCCAGAATGTCGGCCATCACCTTCGGTGCCGAGATGTCGTTGTACCACCAGTTGTAAGAAGTGGGCTTGTATTCATTCCAGGCCCGCAGGGCCTTGTCGATGGAGCGGAAGAGCACCTGGTTGCCATAGAGGGAAGACAGCGGACAGGTATAGGCCATGGCCAGCCGCTTGATGCGGTTCAGGTGGTCGGCAGGCTCCCAGTTGGTACGGAAGAAACACTTGTAGTCTATCTGTGCCCATGTCCCTTCGGGGGTCATGAGTTTCATCAGGCTGGTGGCGTTCTTGTCCATGGTCTCCACGGGTGTCGAGGCATACAGCTGTTCGCGCACCCGTTGCAGCACCAGTTCGTAGTCGTCTTTCGGGGTGATGGTCTTCGGCACCTTGCGTTCGCCTTTGGCCGGGTCGAAGAAGTTCACGTAGGGATGTTTTTCCAGGGTCACCTTTCCGGTGATGGTCAGGGTGGCGGGTTGTGGCAGGTTGGTGAATACCTCCGTCGGTATGCTGAAAGCCTCCATTTTTCGGTTTTCCGGGTGGTAGGTGATGCGTATGCTGCCTTTCGCGCCGGGTTGGTAGGGTTTCTCACTCCATTTGGCGGCTGTGCAGCCGCAGCCTGTGATGACTTGTTGGATGAGGAGCGGCGCTGTCCCGGTGTTGGTGAACTGGAAGTCGTAGCTCACCTCGCCGTCGGCTTCCAGAAGTTGTCCGAAGTCGTGGCTGGTTTCCTTGAACGTCAGTTCCTGGGCCACGGCCGTTCCCAGGGCCAGCACGCTGAACAAGGATAGAAGAAGGTGTTTTTTCATATCATAGGATGGTTATGTGATGAGGATGTAAAGGTAGGACTAATTCTTTGTACCGCCAAATTTTGGCGGTACGGCTTCTGTCTCCGGCGGTCCTTTTCACTACCGGATGGTAATCATGGTGGCCCCGAATCCGTATTCGCGGAAAGAGGCGTCCTGGCTGGGGTAGTTCCGGTAATTCCGTTTCAGCTCGTCCAGGATGGCACGTCGCAGCACGCCGTCGCCTTTACCGTGGATAAAGACCAGCTTCTGGCCTTTCCGGTCGGCATACTCGGCCAAGGTGCGGCGGAACACGTCGAGCTGGTACGACAGCATTTCGGCGTTGTTCATGCCGGTGGTGTCGTCCAGCAAGGCATGGATGTGCAGGTCCACTTCGATGATGCCGTTCTTCTCCTGGTGCTGTTTCCTCCCGATTTTCCGGGGGATGTCGGTCGATGTCTTTTGTAGCAGCGCTTGGCGCAGCTCTTCGGCCGAGAGCTGCATCGGGCGGGAGGGCTCGTCGTCTTTCACGATTTCGTAGAGCAGCGCCGGTTGGGCAAAAAAGGCATTCGGGACAAATGTATGCAACTTGTAGAACTTCACCGGGTCGATGCGCCACTCACGGCTCACGGCGGGCTTCAGTGCAAACGGGCGGTCGTCCTTGTAGGCGATGAACTGCAGGGCTACGTGCTCCAGCTCGTTGAGCCGGGTCTTGGGGAAAGTCTCCAGGTGCTCTTTCCGGTTGGGGCGTACCGTCCCCTTGCCGCGCAGCACCCATTCGTCGCCTTGGGCGGAGAGGTAGACATACTCCAGGAAATAGTTGCTGTCGTTCACTAACCAGGCATCGAAATCGGTCGTCGAGATGGTTTTCACGTCCACAGGGACATAGGCCAGCCAGGCGTTGAGCACATCGTTCCCTTTCACCTCGGGTTCACGGTAGGTGATGGGTCTGTCTTCTTCCTCTTCCTCCTCTTCCTCTTCGTCCTCGAAACCGTCGGGGGCCGCCGCCGGCTTGCGTTTCAGCTTCAACGGTATGTTGTAGTCGTCGGTCTGCACCACCACGCATTCTTTGATGAGCATCGGGATTTCAAATCCGTCATCGCCTTCTACCAGTGCCACGTCTTTGCCTTGAAAGCCGCGCACGATGCCTCCTCCCACTTCACTGAGGAAGCGTACTTTATCTCCAATCTTCATAGCGTTTTCTGTTTTTGCCAGCTTCTGGCTGTAAGTGGGACAAAAATACGCAAAAATGTCGTACTTTTGCGGCTGCATCAAAAAAACAAGCTATTGACATGGAAGAAACCAAACATATCCGTATCAGCGATTACAATTATCCGTTGCCCGATGACCGCATTGCCAAGTTCCCGCTGGCCGAACGCGACCGTTCGCGCCTGCTGGTCTACCGGCATGGCCAGCTGAGTGATACGGTCTTCAGTGCGTTGCCCGCCTATCTGGAACCGGGGTCACTCATGGTGTTCAATAACACGAAGGTCATCCAGGCGCGGCTGCACTTCCGCAAGCCGACGGGAGCCCTGATAGAAATCTTCTGTCTGGAGCCCATAGAGCCGGCCGATTATGCCCAGAACTTCCAGCAGACGCGCCACAGTGCCTGGCTGTGCCTGGTGGGCCATCTGAAGAAATGGAAGGAAGGTGCGCTGCAACGCGAAATGACGGTGAAGGGAGAGCAGGTCACGCTCACGGCCACCCGGGGCGAGTGCCGGGGGACCAGCTTCAGGGTAGACTTTGAGTGGGACTGTGCGGCGGTGACGTTTGCCGATATACTGGAAGTGTTCGGCGAACTGCCCATTCCGCCCTATCTGAACCGGGCCACCCAGGAGAGCGACAAGACCACCTACCAGACGGTGTACTCCAAGATAAAGGGGTCGGTAGCCGCGCCTACCGCCGGGCTGCACTTCACACCTGCCGTGCTGGATGCCTTGAAAGCCAAAGGCATTGAGCTGTCCGAGGTGACACTCCACGTAGGGGCAGGCACGTTCAAGCCGGTGAAGAGCGAGGAGCTGGAAGGGCACGACATGCATACCGAACACATTGCCGTGAGCCGGCACACCATAGAGCGGTTGCTGGCCCATCGGGCGGACGTGACGGCGGTGGGTACGACTTCGGTCCGCACGTTGGAAAGCCTGTATTACATGGGGGTGAAGCTGGCCGAGGCTCCCGATGCTACCGAGGAGGACCTGCACATCCGCCAGTGGACTCCCTACGAAACGCATCCCGACCTGAGTGCGGAGGCGGCTTTGCAGCACTTGCTGGACTATCTGGACCGCCACGGGCTGGAAACCTTGCACACCAGTACGCAGATCATCATCGCCCCAGGCTATGACTACAAGATAGTGAAGCGCATCGTCACCAATTTCCACCAGCCGCAGAGCACCTTGTTGCTGTTGGTCTCGGCGTTTGTACATGGCGACTGGCGCCGTATCTATGATTATGCCCTGGCAGGCGGTTTCCGTTTCCTCAGCTACGGAGATTCCTCGTTGCTGATACCGTAGTCTGGCATCGCTGCCCCATAGGGGAACCTGTCCGGAAGGTTATTAACCTTAACGCCGCAAGGTTATTAACCTTACTGCCGAAAGGTTATTAACCTTTCAGGCTATACAGCTCTAAGGGCGTTTGCCCTGAAATAACCTACGCCACAAAGGAGGATGTGTGGGGACTTCTCCATCACACATCCTCTTTTTTGTGGCGTAGGACTCAGTTAGAAAAAAGTATTCAATAATTGTCTTTCGGAGTGGCTCCCATTTCCACTTCCAGCTTGCCGCCGCTTGTCACGGCACTGAAAGGTATTTCAGGACTGTGGAGGGTCTCTCCGTTCAGCTTGTAGCCTTGTGCATACTTGTTCTCCGGACTGTTGCCGGTGGTCTCGATGACAAAGCGCTTGCCCGTATAGTAGCGGGGATGGAGCTGCACGGTGATGCGGTCGAACTTGGGGCTGCCCAACCCGAAGGTGGCGTGCTCGTTGGCCAGACCGGCCACGTCAAACATACCCAGCGAGGAGATGACGTACCATGCACCCAGCTGGCCTTGGTCTTCGTCCTGACCGTAGCCGTAGCCGTGGATGCCGTCGGTACCGTAGAACTCGTCCAGGATGGCACGTACCCATTTCTGGGTCAGCGACGGCCGTCCGGCCTGGTTGAACAGCCACGAGATGTGCAGGCACGGCTGGTTGCCCTGGTTGTAATAGGTCTGGAGTCCGGCAAAAGCGTCGATGTTCTTGCCTCCGCTGAACAGGTTCTCCTGCGAGCGGGCGAAAATGCTGTCCAGGCGGGCGGCGAACTCTTCGTTGCCCATCTTGGCGATGAGGCTCTTGGCGTCGTGGGGCACGTAGAACGTGTACTGGTAGGCGTTGCCTTCCTGGAAACCGCGCCATACTTCCATGGGGTTGAAGCGGTCGATGAAGTTGCCGTTGGCATCCTTGGGCTGGATGAGGTTGTTCTCCGTGTTATAGAGCCGTTCCCATCCTTTTGAGAGGTGCATCAGCCGCTCATAGTCGTCGGTCTTGCCCAACGCTTTGGCCAGCTGGGCCACCGCGTAGGCACTGTAAGAATACTCCAACGTGTGCGAGGCCGAGAACAGCCAGGCTTCGGCAGGACCTTCTCCTTTGTCTAAATGAGGCACGTAGCCGTATTTCACGAAACGGTCTGTGTCGAGCTTGCCGGCCCCCATCGGGCGGTTCACGCCGTCCAGCTCGTTCTTCAGGGCAGCCTCGTAGGCGGTCTGCACATCGAAGTCGCGGATGCCGCACATATAGGCGGCCGCGATGATGATGCTCACCTGGTTGGTGCCTACGCCCGAGACGTAGCGGCTGCAGGCCAGGCCGTCGCCCATCCAGCCGGTGTCTTTATAGACCTGCAGATGCGTGCTGACATAGTCCGACAAATATTCGGGATAGGCCAGTGCCCACACCTGGAGCAGGTTCCACTGTCCGCCCCAGATGGCGTCGGTGTTGTAGAATGAGAACGAAGGAGTGCCGTCTGCTTTGGCGGGAATCTGGCCGATGCTGCCGTCGTTTTTGGGATAGGCACCGTTCACGTCACTGGCCAGTCCGCGTCCCAGCAGGGCGTGGTAGAGGCCGGTGTAGAACTTCACCTTGTCCTCGCGGGAGGAAGTCTCCACCCGGATACGGCCGAGCTGTTCCTCCCATGTCTGCTGCGACAGGCGGTGTGCCTCGTCGAAACCGAGTTGTCCGTTGCGGGTTTCGGTCTGCAGGTTCAGACGTGCGTTCTCCACCGAGGTGTACGACAGGCCGATGCGGGCGGTCACCTGGTCGCCGGCCTGCGTCTGGTAGTTGAGGTAGGCTCCTGCCCCCACTCCTTTGGCGCTGCGCTGTCCGGCAAACTGCTGTCCGCCGATGAAGGTACCGATGCTCTCGGGCCGGCGGTCCACTTCGGCAGAGAAATACAGGGTCAGCGTGGCTCCCGACTGGTATTTGTTGCTGTAGAACGGCAAGGTCTTCACCCAGCCCTCGATGCTTCCGTCTTCGTTGATGGTCACTTCCGAGTCAATGGCCGGACCGCTTTCGCCCTGGCGGTTGCCGATGTCGAACAGCAGGTGGCTGTTGTCGCTGGCCGGGAAGGTGAAGCGTTGGTAAGCCACCCGTTGGGTAGCTGTCAGTTCGGCGCGGATGTCATAGTCTTTCAGCGTCACGGCATAGTAGCCGGGTTGTGCGGTCTCGTCGTCGTGGCTGAATGCGGAGCGGTAGCCTTCGCCGGTCGTTCCGGGTTCGCCCGGCACGGTCTTGAGCTCGCCGCAGGTAGGCATCAGCACGATGCCGCCTACCTGGAACTCGTGCAGGCAGGGGAAGCCTTCGATGCTGGTGTCACGGTAGTCATAACCGGTGGCTTCCCATCCGGTGGCGTTGCCTTTGCTGCCGTTGGTAGAGGGGCCGGGTTTGGCCAGGCCGAAGGGCATGGCGCCCGGTGCTACATGAAACCAGCGGCAGTGTGCGCTGCCAATCAGCGGGTCGACATACTGTGACAGGGGTTCTTCGTGGTCCTTCTCGCCGGAACAGGCCGAGAACAGCGGCAGACCTGCCAATAAGAGCAGGCAGCGGCAGAGGAATTTTTCTGTTGTTTTCATATCATTGTTTTAGAGGTTGTTTTCGTACGTGCCTTGGTCGGGCTTTCTGTCACTTGCCGGCTGTCTGTGCCCAGGTGCGCAGCATCTCGTTGGCTTTGTAGAGCACGCCTGCCTCGCCGCGGAATGTGCCCGAGCCCATCGGCTCGCCGGCAGGAGTGTACCATTCGTTGAAGCCTTGGTTCTCGATGATGCGCGCCAGCATGGGCTGCAGTTCGTCGTAGGCTTCGGCTATCATGCCACGTTCTATCAGGGCATGAATCATGCGGGCTCCGAACCAGGTCCAGTCGCCGCCGTTCTGGTAGCCGTAAGGATACATGCCGGGACCTTTGAAGTAGCCGGCCGGATAAGTGGGATACATGGTCAGGCCGATGGTTTGTGCATGGGCTTTCTTCACGTTCTCCAGCATCCGGCGGTTGGCCTCGCGTGTTTCGTCGTCGGTAAGGATACCGGCCAGGATGGCGACAGCCGTCCCGCCGTGATAGTAAATCTTGTTCTCATCGAATTTTTCGGGGAACGGAGAACCGTTCAGGTACAGATGGGGGATGAACTTCTGGCGTTCGCTGTCCCACAGGTGCTGGCGGATGTTCTGTTTCAGTTCGTCACGCACCTTTGTCCAGCGTGCCGCCTTGTCGGCGTCGCCGGTCAGCTCGATAAAGTTGTTCAGGGCCATCACCAGCATGGCGTTGTCGTAGATGTCGATGCAGTAGTGGGTGTTGGCGTCTATCTCCACGCCCCAGTAGTGTTCCGGCTGTACGTCGCCCCAGTCGGCTGTCGTGGCGCCGGTAATCAGTCCGTAGCGTTCGTTAAACTTTTCGTTGAAGAGGTATTCCAGGGCCCATTCCATGCGGTCGATGACTGTCTTGCCGGCCACTTCGGTCTGCAGATACGCCGTGTTGCCGCTTTTCTTGACATATTTATAGATGGCCTGTATCAAGGATGTTTCGTGGTCGGTCTCCACCGTGTTTTTGTGGGCGGCATAGTCGGGCTCTGTTTCCGACAGGCGGTACTTGTAGCCACCTACATTGTTGAGGTCGGCCTTGCGGATGTCGATGAACCCGTCCACAATGTCGCCGGTCGCTCCCTGGAATCCCCAGAAGATGTCCAGATTGCGGCGGACCTGTTCGTCGGGCAGCACTTCCATAGACAGCTCGATAAACGTGTTGTAGTCGCGAATCCATACTTCGCCGTAGCCGTCGCCGGCATTGAATCCGGTGCGTACCACCGCCCGGGCCATGGAGTCTACCTGCTCCATCAGCCGGTTGTTTTTAATTTTGTCCGCATACCCTTCAGGTTGTTGTACGCATCCTGTCAGTGCGCACAGTGACATAGCGGCTGCCACGAAAAATCCTTTCTGTTTCATATCGGTAGTTCTATATATAATATAAGGTGTGTCATCCTCTTTTTCCAGTAGTGCAAATGTAGCGTAATCTGATAAGTATGCCGTTATACTTTACGCCGAAAATATTAGACTATCTTCTGATTTCAACCGGCAGGCGAATCAGAAGATTATGCAAGCAAATCAGAATATAAGCCGTTTGTGCATTGGGGGTTAGGATGTATCTTTGCTCCATGAACAAAAAACACATTGCTATGAAAAAGAAATCTTATCTTTCCTTATTGCTGGCAGGCATCTTGTGTGCCTGCGGCACTTCCTCGCACGAACGGCAGTTGGCACAGGCCATCCAGAACGATTCCACGCTGGTGCAGGTAGACAGCATGGCGCGTGCCATCCTGGGACAAGGCTTCAATGCCGGCAGCGGTTACTCGCAGGTATGGGCCCGAGACATGAACACGTTTATCGAGACCGCTTGTGAGGTGAATGATCCGGCGGACATCCGCGGAGCCATCCTGCTGTTTTTCGGGATGCAGCAGCCCAATGACGAGATGATTGACGGCTACGTGCTGAAACCGGATTTCACCTGGTATGACGACACGCCTTATTATTCGGACAACGCCCCCTTGCACGTAGGCTTCAAGAACACGGTCGAGACCGACCAGGAATCGTCGCTGATACAGTTAGTGGGGAAATATATCCGCAAGACGGGCGACCGCTCGCTGCTGCAGGAAGTGGTGGGCGGACGCACGGTGCTGGACCGCATGGACGGGATGGTGGACTACCTGATGCGGGAGCGTTATGACGAGCATTACGGCCTGCTGTGGGGAGCCATGACGGCCGACTGGGGCGATGTGCAGCCGGGTGAGGGATTCCCCTGTGACCTGAACGAATACTCGCACCGCTGCATTGACATCTATGACAACGCCATGTTCCTCATCGCCTTGGACTACCTGCAGGACCTGACGGACGACAGTGCCTTGAAGGACAAATGGCACGCCCTGCACGAACGCATTGCCGCCAATGCCCGGAAGCATCTGTGGGATGCCCGCCGGCAGAAGTTCGTGCCGCATATCTATCTGGAGGAATCGCCTGTTCCGGCCGGCTTTGATGAGAACGACATCTATTATCACGGCGGTACGGCGGTGGCTATCGAGGCCGGTCTGCTCACGAAAGAGGAAATCGTAGCCTCCAACCGCCAGATGCTGGAGAATGTCCGCCTGTCGGGGATGCCGACCATCGGCCCGGCCTGCTTTTGTGCGTGGCGTGGCTCCCGCCGGCTATGAGTTGCGGCAGGAGGGCGGCCGGATACAGCCCTTGCTGGTGGATGTGGAACACTTGTCGGGACAGCCGGAGCTGACCGTTCAGCTGGACGGGGCAGCTGTCTTCACCACCCGGTTGGACACGGCCCGCTATGTGTTGGAAGTCCCGATGCCGGCCGTATCCAAAGCCCGTAAGAGCCGTTACTGCGTGTTGGCAGACGGCAAGGTGCTCGAAAAAGGAACCGTGCTCCGCAAGCCCCAGCCCGAACAGACGCTGGCGGACTATGTAGACACACGGATGGGGGCCGCCCACTCCCGGTGGATGATTGCGCCCGGACCGTGGATGCCGTTCAGCATGGTGAAGCTCAGTCCGGACAATCAGAACATGGGGTGGCAGGCAGGCTATCAGCCGACGTTCGAGACATTGGGCTGTTTCAGCCACATCCATGAGTGGACAATGGCCGGACTGGGCATGATGCCGACCAACGGGCCGCTGTTCACACAGGTGGGTGACCAGTTCCGTCCCGATGAGGGATACCGTTCGCGGATAGACAAGAAAAGCGAGGAGGCCCCCTTGGGCTATTACAAAGTGCGGCTGACGGATACCGGCATCCTGGCGGAAGTGACGGCTACCGAGCGGGCCAGTTTCCAGCGGTACACGTTTCCGACCGATAAGGAGGGCCGTGTCATGATTGACCTCCACATCCAGGCGGAATATGATTACCAGCTCCGTGCCGTGGAGATGCGGCAGGTGGGCGACCGCCGCATCGAAGGATTCTCCCATCAGGTGTCGCCCCGGCCCCATGTATGGAGCAACGATGCCGACCAAGAGTATGTCGTACATTTTGTCATCGAGTTCGATGCGCCCATCCACAAGATAGGGGGATGGAAGGACGGAGCGTTGCTCTCAAGCACTGCGCTCGACGGCAAGGATTTGAAGGAGGCGGGGATGTACGTGGAGTTCGACACCCGTCAGCACCCGGTCGTACAGGTGCGGACAGGCATCTCGCTGGTCAGCACGGCCAATGCCGCCGAGAACTTGCAGACAGAAATCAGCACGCCGTTCGGCTGGGACTTTGCTGCCGTAGTGCAGCACCAGAAGGAGGTGTGGAACCAGATTTTCGACCGCGTACGCATCACGACCGCAGACCGTCTGGAGAAGGTGCGTTTCTATACCAACATGTACCGGGCGATGGCGCGCAACACGTGGAGCGACGTCAACGGTGAATGGGTGTCGGCCGATGAACAGGTGCGTAAGTTCGACGACCCGCATCAGCGGGCGTTGGGGTGTGACGCTTTCTGGAACACGTTCTGGAACCTGAACCAGTTCTGGAACCTGGTGACACCGGAGTGGAGCTCGCGATGGGTACACTCCCAGCTGGCCATGTACGATGCCAACGGCTGGCTGGCAAAAGGTCCGGCAGGAATGGAATACATCCCGGTGATGGTGGCCGAACACGAGATACCGTTGCTGGTGTCTGCCTACCAGATGGGCATCCGTGACTACGATTCCGAGAAAGCCTTGCAGGCCATGATCAAGATGCAGACGACCCCGGCGGCACCGATGGCCGGCGGATTTGCCGGCAACCGTGACTTGGTGGCTTATTTGCAGTACCACTATGTGCCTTTCGACAAGGGACGCTTCTCGAACACGCTGGAGTATGCTTACGATGACTGGACCGTAGGGCAGATGGCGAAAGCCCTGGGACACGATTCCCTTTATACGGCCTTCAACGAGCGGGGCTATTGGTGGAAGAATGCCATCAATCCGGCCAACGGCTATGCCCAAATGCGGGATTCGCTGGGTGTTTTCCTTTCCGATTTTGACCCGTTCCGCACGGGCAGCAACCAGCATTATGTGGAGGGAAACGCCTGGCAGCTGAGCTATTTCGTGCCGCAGGACGTGCCTGCCCTGATAGGCCTGATGGGCAAGGAGGCGTTTGTCGACCGCTTGAACTGGGGTTTCGAGGCCAGTGAGCCGTGGCGATACAATGCGCCGAACGACCAGTATTGGGACTATCCCGTGGTGCAGGGCAACCAGCAGTCCATGCATTTCGCCTTTCTGTTCAACTGGGCGGGCAAGCCTTGGCTGACCCAAAAATGGTCGCGTTCCATTATCGACCGGTATTACGGGGCAGGCATTGCCAACGCCTATCTGGGCGATGAAGACCAGGGGCAGATGAGTGCTTGGTTTGTGATGGCGGCGTTGGGACTGTTTCAGACCGATGGCGGTTGTCGGGTAGACCCCATTTACGAGATTGCCAGTCCGCTTTTTGAAAAGACAGTCATTGACTTGGGCGGCCGTTATGGCCGAGGCGCTTCGTTCACCATCGAGGCCAAACATGCTTCCCGCAGCAACAAATATGTGCAGCGGGCAGAGCTGAACGGCCAGCCGCTGGACACGTTCTGTTTCCCTGCTTCTGAATTGCTCAAGGGAGGACGTCTGGTGCTGGAGATGGGTGACACGCCCAATAAGGAATGGGGCATACGGGGAGAATAGCCTCCAGCCTCAGCAGTTCTTCTTGCGGTAGTCGGAAGGCGACATCCCCATGATTTTGGTGAAAATGCGGGTGAAATAAGAGGGCTCGTCGAACCCCACCTTCTGGGCAATCTCGCAAAACTTCAGGCCTGTCAGTTCAATGTACTGGCAGGCCTTCCTTATCTTGAGCTGGATGTAGTAGTTGATGGGAGAATAGCCGGTCTCTTTCTGGAACAGGGCCGAGAAGTGGGAGGACGAATAGTTGAAATTCTTGGCCAGCTCCTCCAGGGTCAGGTTGTTCGAGATGTTCTCCTGCATGTAGTGGATGACCTGTGCCGAGAAGGTCTGGTCATGGCGGGACACCGCTTTGTAGTGGCGGAACGCCTCTACGTGCAGGAAGGAGGACAGAAACGGATACAGGCACATGGAGGCATGAATCATGTACTCTTTGGTGTAGGCCATGGAGAAATTGCTGTAAATCTCTTCGAACAGTTCCAGACGGTCTTGCAGGCGTGACGTGTTACCCGGCAGGATGGTGCGGGGCATGATGGGCGAAGGCAGGAAGTGGGTGGCCATTGCCCCCTCGAAGTGAATCCAATAGATGGTCCAGGGATGTTCCTCGTCGGCCCAGAACCGGTAAGGCACTCCTTGCGGGAAGATGATGTATTGGTTGGCTTCCACCGGGTGGGCCGGCTTTCCGTTGAGGCTGTACCAGCCTTTGCCGGCTACGCAATAAATCAGCATGCAGTAGTCAGTCCCCCCGTCTTTCTGGACATAGTGGTACATCACTTTCGGGAAGAATCCCAGTTTGCGGATATAGAGCGGTTGTACCAGCGGATGGCGGCTGTAGTTACGGAGGATGTCGTCCGGCAAAGACAGCATGCGTTCGCCTTTGAAACCTTCTTTGATTCGTGCCATGGTTCGACTTCGTTTGCCACAAAAATAATCAGAATCAGCATATAATACAAGAAAATTGGAAAATAATGCGTTTCCCGGCTGTCCGTAAAGGGATAACTTTGCCAAAAACAACTAAAACTATCTGTTTATGCGCAATAGAAATTATGACTTGACTCCTTCCGTCCCTGCCGAAGGAGTGTTGACAAAAGGCTGGGAGGCTGTTCTCCACACCTTGCAGGCAGCGATGGCCGGCAGAAGAATCTGTGTCATCGAGTGCTATCAAGGAGTGTATATGGAGGAATTGGCGGCCCATCTGCCGTTGTCGGGCTTTGACCACATCATCAAGGCCGACGATTTTTATAAGTCGGAAGTGGACATCCGGCAAATGACACAGCCGTGGGTCACTGATGACCGCCTGTTCGGCCGGCGGGCTCCTTTCAGCTATGCCGACTTTCTGGATACGGAAAAAGTCACCGAGCTGCAGCAGCTGCTCCATCGCTGGACCGGCACGGTGTTGGTGTATGGACACGGTGCCTATTGCATTGCCCCCGAGGCCGACCTGGTGGTCTATGCCGACATGGCACGCTGGGAAATCCAGCAGCGTTCGCGCCGGAAGGAAATCAAAGGATTGGGGGTCAACAATAAGGATGAGGAGCCCAGCCGTCAGTACAAACGGGGTTATTTTGTAGACTGGATTGTGTGTGACCAGCTGAAGAAACGGCTGTTGCCCCGTGCCGACTTCTGGATGGACACGCATACGGCCGAATGCCCGAAAATGATTACCGGCGAAACGCTCCGTAGCGGCTTGAAGGCCACGGCCCACCGTCCGTTCCGGGTGGTGCCGTTCTTTGACCCGGCTCCTTGGGGCGGACAATGGATGAAAGAGGTGTGTGGGCTGGACCCCTCGCAGAGCAACTATGGCTGGTGTTTCGACTGTGTCCCCGAAGAGAACAGTCTGTATCTGAAGGTGGACGGCGAGCTGTTTGAGATGCCGGCCAATAACCTGGTGTTCTACCAGACACGGGCACTGTTGGGAGCACCGGTCGAATCGCGTTTCGGAGAAGATTTCCCGATCCGTTTCGATTTCCTCGACACGATGGGAGGCGGCAACCTCAGCTTGCAGGTACATCCTACGACCCAATATATCCGTGACACGTTTGGCATTTACTATACACAGGACGAAAGCTATTACCTGCTCGATGCCGAGCCGGGAGCCACGGTGTATCTCGGTCTGAAGACAGGGGTCAACCCCCAGGAAATGATTGACGAGCTGAACCGGGCGCAAGAAACGGGAGGGGCTTTTGACGTTGAGAAGTTTGTCAACAAATGGCCGGCCGCCAAGCATGACCATTACCTGATTCCGAACGGGACGGTACACTGTTCGGGTGCCGGTGCCATGGTGCTTGAAATCAGTGCCACACCGAGCATCTTCACCTTCAAGCTCTACGACTGGGGACGTATGGGGCTGGACGGACGTCCGCGTCCTATCAACATTGCGCATGGCTCGCAGGTCATCCAGTGGGAACGTCAGACCGATTTGATTCAGCAGGATTTTGTCAATGCCGTCCGTCCCATCGCTTCGGGCGAAGGGTGGCGTGAGGAGAGTACCGGCCTGCATGAAAACGAGTTTATCGAAACGCGCCGCCATTGGTTCAGTGTGCCGGTATTGCATCCGGCAGGTCATGGCGTGAATGTGCTCAACCTGGTGGAAGGTGAAGAAGCGGTGGTGGAGAGTCCGACCGGAGCTTTCGAGCCGTTTGTGGTACATTATGCCGAAACATTCATCGTCCCGGCGGCGGCAGGTGCCTACACCATCCGTCCGTATGGGGCCTCCGAAGGAAAAGAGTGCGGTACCATCAAAGCCTATGTGAGATTCAGACAGTAAATCTATATTCGTATGAAAAACTCAAAAATCATCCTGACCCTTGATGCAGGGGGAACCAATTTCCTGTTTTCTGCCATGCAGGACGGACGTGAAATCGTACAGCCGTTTCATCTGTCGACAGACTCATCGCAGATAGACATCTGCATCAACCAACTGAAGACCGGTTTCGGCGAAGTCATCCGCCAGCTGCCCGAAGTACCGGCAGCCATCAGCTTCGCTTTTCCCGGTCCGGCCGACTATCCGCAAGGCATTATCGGCGATTTGCCCAATTTCCCTTGTTTCAAGGGAGGCGTACCTTTGGGCCCCATTCTTGAAGAGGCGTTCGGCATCCCCGTATTTATCAATAATGACGGCGACCTGTTCGCATACGGCGAGGCGTTGGCCGGAGCGTTGCCCGAAATCAATACCCGGCTGGAGGCGATGGGCAGCAGCAAGCGGTTCCACAACCTGATAGGGGTGACGTTCGGTACCGGTTATGGCTGTGGGGTGGTCATCAACGGACGGTTGTTGCAAGGCGACAATTCTGCCGGAGGAGACATCTGGTGTTTCCGGAACAAGAAGTATCCGGAAATGATTGTGGAAGAAAGTGTCAGCATACGGGCGGTGAAACGCGTGTATGCCGAATTGTCGGGTGATGCAGCTCCCCTCACGCCGAAAGATATTTTCGACATTGCCGAGGGCACACGCGCCGGTCATCGGGAAGCGGCACGCGCCAGCTTTGCCCAGCTGGGAGAAGTGGCAGGTGAGGCACTGGCCTCGGCGGTCACGTTGGTAGACGGTATTATTGTGATAGGCGGCGGACTGGCCGGAGCGGCCAAATATATCGTGCCGGCACTGACAGCCGAACTGAACAGCACGCTGACCTCTTTCTCTGGCAAGACTTTCCCGCACCTGCAGATGCAGGCGTTCAATCTGGAGGAGGAGTCGGAGTGGAAAGCCTTTGCCAAAGGCAATGCCACCCTGTTGCCGGTGCCCGGCAGTGACCGGACGGTCGTCTATGACTCCATGAAACGCATCGGGGTCATGGTCACTTCCCGCAAGACCAGCCAGTCCATTGCCTTGGGAGCCTATGCCTACGCCTTGAACCAACTGGAACAGAAAGGATGAGCATGAAGCGCAATACCATTATCCCGATATTGGCCGGCTTCCTCGTCATGGGATTTGTCGATGTGGTCGGCATTGCCACCAGCTATGTCCAGAAAGATTTCGGTCTGTCTGATGCAGTGGCCAACATGCTGCCCATGGCCGTGTTCCTATGGTTTGCCGTCTGCTCCATTCCTGTTGGGCTGCTGATGAACCGGATTGGCAAGAAGAAGACCGTGGCCCTCTCCATGCTGGTCACCCTGCTGGCCATGCTGTTGCCCACCGTGGTTTACAGCTATCCTGTGATGTTGGTGTCCTTTGCCTTGCTGGGTATCAGCAACACGGCGTTGCAGGTGTCGCTCAATCCGCTGGCTGCGGGCACCGTGCGCCGTGAGCTGCTGGCCAGCATCCTGACCTGGGGGCAGTTCGTGAAGGCCATCTCCTCCTTTCTCGGTCCGGTGATTGCCGGGGCGGCTGCCATCTATACGGGACAATGGAAACTGATATTCGTTCTGTATGCGGTCATCACCCTGCTGAACATGTTGTGGCTGGTCTACGCCGTACCCGAGGTGCACGAGCAGAAGCAGTGTGCCACCTTCGGCACGACGCTGACCTTGTTCCAAGACGCGTACATTCTCCGGCTCTTCATCGGTATCTTCATCATTGTGGGCATTGATGTCGGGCTGAATACGGTCATCCCCAAATTGCTGATTGAGAAGATAGACCTCCCATTGGAGCAGGCCGGGCTGGGAACCAGCCTGTACTTTCTGGCCCGTACCGGCGGCACCTTTGCCGGGGCCTTGCTGTTGGCCCGTTGGCAAGCCGACCGCTTTTTGCGTATCAGCATGGGAGTGGCTTTGGTGGCCTTGGCGGCGTTTGCCGTCGGCAGTCGGCCGGCGTTGCTCTATGGGCTGATTGTCATCATGGGCTTGGCGTTCGCCAATGTCTTTTCCATCCTGTTTGCCTTCGCCTTGCAGTATCGGCCGGAACGGAACAACGACATCTCCGCGCTGATGGTGATGGGAGTGGCCGGTGGGGCGTTGTTCCCGCCGGTGATGGGGATTCTTGCCGATGCGTTCAGCCAGACGGCCGGTCTGGTGGTCCTGATGGCCGGTACAGTGTATCTGTGGTTAGTGGGCCGGCAGGTGAAACGGTAAGTGCCCGACGCTTACCGGCGATGGAGGACTATCAGCACCACCTCGCTCGGGGTAAAGAGGCGGATGTCTTTTCGTGACGTCCCCAACCCGTTGCTGATAATGATGGGGATACCCGCACTGTTGTGCCGTAGTCCGGTGAGAAACCGGTGTCCGTAATGGGAGAAGCGTGCCGGTGACCAGCGGTGGAACAGACTGACCTGTCCGCCGTGTGTGTGCCCGGCCAGCGCCAGGTCGGTGTTCGTCACCGGAACATCCTCCACATAGTCGGGAGTATGGGTGAGCAGCACGACGAAATCTTCTGCCCGCAGCGCCAAGGTGGGCGACAGACCGTTCTGCCGCAGGTCGAACGGATTGCGTACGCCTGCCAGTACGATGAACTCATGGTTGCGCCACAGGGTGTCTGTCTGGTGTTCCAGCAGGCAGACGCCTGTGGCCTGCATGGCTCTGCGGACCAGCGAGTCACTTTCGCCCCGTTCATGGTTGCCCATGACGGCAAAGGTGCCATACGGTGTGGACACCTGTTGCAACGCTGCAAAGAGTTCGTCCATATTGCCTCCGTTCCGCCCCCGGTAGTCGCCTCCCAAGAGCAGCACATCGGCCTGCGTCGATTGCAAGGCCTGTATCATGCCGTCCAGCCGACGGCGGGAGAAACGGCTCTCGTAGTGGAAGTCGGTGGCGAAAGCCATGCGGAACCCTTCGAAGGAGGCCGGAAGCTGCGAACTGTAGAAGTCATACCGCTTGATGCGTCCTACACCTTTATAATGAGAGAACGAGGCCGTGGCGCAAGAGGTCAGGACAGCGGTCAGGAGCAGGAGGAACAGGGGACGGGTGTGCATAGGAAACGTATTTTAGCAAGCAAAGGTAGGTGTTTTTGAAGAAAAGTACCTACCTTTGCCTGTATAAAATAAAAGGATTGACGCATGAAGACTTCTGTTCTACCTCATTCGCCAGAGGCTTGGTGGCTGGCGGCCCGCCCAAAGACCTTGACGGGGGCGGCTGTCCCGGTACTGTTAGGCTGTGCATTGGCTGCCGCACAGGGCGGTTTCCGATGGGTCCCGGCCCTGTTGTGTTTCTTGTTTGCGTTCCTCATGCAGATAGACGCCAATTTCATCAATGACTTGTTCGATTACCTGAAAGGAAGCGACCGTGCTGACCGGTTGGGTCCGGAGCGGGCCTGTGCCCAAGGCTGGATTTCGGCCGGCCACATGAAGCGGGGCATTGGTGTGGTGACGCTGGCGGCGGCGGTAGTGGGTTGTTGTCTGCTCGCCTATGGCGGCTGGCGGTTGTTGCCGGTGGGCATCGCCTGTGTGGCTTTTGCCTTTCTGTACACGGCAGGACCCTATCCGTTGGCCTATCATGGGTGGGGCGATGTGTTGGTCGTGGTGTTTTTCGGCTTTGTCCCCGTGGGGTGTACTTATTATGTCATGGTGCATGATTGGAACACCTCGGTGACCATGGTCTCGCTGGCGTGCGGATTGGTCATTGACACCTTGCTGATGGTGAACAATTTCCGTGACCGGGAGCAGGATGCCGTGAGTGGCAAGCGTACGTTGGTGGTCCGTTTCGGGGCACGTGCAGGACTGGTCATGTATTACCTGCTGGGGATGCTGGCCTGTTGGTGTTGCTTCTACTTCCTGTTTGAGGGAAAATTGTGGGCGGCGCTGTTGCCGCAAGTCTATTTGTGGCCTCATATCCGTACCACCTTGCAGATGGCCCGGACGGGACATGGCAAAGCACTGAATGTTCTGTTGGGTGACACATCGCGCAATATGCTGCTGTTTGGGGTGTTGCTGGCGGCCGGACTGCTGATAGGCGGCTGAGCGGCCATGGGAGGATGAAAACTGGAGTTCAAAAATGGCAATACGGATGAAACGGAAATACATCAGATGGGGAATTGCGGTGATGGCATCGCCTTTCCTGTTGTTCATGTTGGTGGGGGTGCTGATTTATTTGCCTCCCGTCCAGAAATATTTGGTAAAGACAGCTACGGAATATGCCTCTGAGGCGATGGGGCTACAGTTGTCCGTCGGACGTTTGTCTTTACGGTTCCCGCTTGACCTGGTGGTCAGCCAGACGGTGGTGGCCGACAAGGCCGACACACTGCTGTGTGCCGACGAGCTGACGGTGAAGGTGCGCTTCCTGCCTTTGCTGAAAAAGAAAGTGGAGGTAGACGGACTGGCCTTGCAGGGCGCCTCAGTCAATACCTACGGCTGGTTGGAAGGCATCCGTCTGGAGGGGGAGCTGGGCTATTTCTTCCTCTCTTCGCACAGTGTGGAGCTGGCGCCTTCGACAGCCGTCATCAATGAGGCGGTTCTCCAAAATACGCGCCTGCAGGTATGTATGGCCGATACGGCTGCTGCCGATACCACCCAGTCCGGACCGGTCTTTTGGAAATTCGATATACACAAGGTCCATCTGTCTGACGTGGATTTCCGCCTTTCATTGCCACTGGATACCATGGAGCTGGGCCTCCAGGTACACGAGGCGGCGTTGGCGGAGGCTACGGTGGACTTGCACGAAGCGGTCTATACGGCGCACAGCTTCCGGGTCGAGGATGGCAGTGCCACTTTCGACATGGGGACACTCCCTCCGTTGGAGAAAGGGTTGGATCCTTCGCATATTGCCTTGACGGACATCCAGATAGCTTTGGACTCCCTTTATTATGCCGGCAATACAATCCGTGCGGACATCCGGACCTTTACGTTGAAGGAGCGGTCGGGGTTGGAAGTGGTTTCCACTTCCGGAAGGCTGCTTTCGGACGAGAAGGCCATCCGTCTGCCGTCGTTACAGCTGAAGACGCCCGGCTCGGTGGTAGAGCTGAATGCGTCCATGGATTGGGATGCTACTGACGGACAGAAGACAGGCGAGGTCAATGCCCGGCTGATGGCGGAAATCGGTAAGGAAGACCTGGCGCGGATGGTGCCTGGCCTGCCGGATGAGTTCTGGCGTCATTATCCGTCACAGCCGTTACGGTTGACGGCTGGGCTGGACGGGGACACCCGCCATCTGCGGCTTTCCACCCTCTCTTTGTCTTTGCCTACGGCTTTCCGCCTGTCCGTACAAGGGGATATGGAATATCCGCTCGACAGCTTGCGGCGCAAAGGTAAGCTGACGTTGCTCGCCGAGAACCAGGACAGCCGCTTCCTGCAAAGCCTGACCGGTGGAGTGGTATTGCCTGCCGGGCTGAGGCTGGACGGTGACCTGCACCTGCATGGAGCCCGGATAGGTACCCTGTTGCGTATGGGCAAAGACAGTCTGGAGCAGGTCCGGTTAGAGGCTGGCTATCAGATGCAGGAAGAAGCCTATCAGGCCGATTTGACGGTCCAAGCCCTCGACTTGCACGATTACCTGCCCGATGACTCGCTGTTCACGGTGAGTGCCTCGTTGAAGGCGGAAGGCAAGGGGCTTGATTTCTTTTCGCCCAAAACGGAAGCCAAGTTGGACGGGCGGATTGACCACTTCTTATATGGAAAGAAAGTCTATTCGGGGATGAGTTTCAGTGCCGGCCTTGCTCAGTCGAAAGGGCAGGCGGCTTTGTATGTCACCGACAACCTGATGGACATTACCGCCAAGTTGGAGGCGGAACTGCACCGGAGAATGGTGAAGGCCGACTTGCAGGTGCAAGCGGACCGTATCGACTTCTATGGCATGGGGCTGACGGCCAAGCCACTGCAGATGGCCCAGCAGCTGCAGGTGCATCTGGAAACGGACATGGCCGAAAGCCACCGGATGCGTATGGACATGACCGGTATCCGCCTGACGACCGAGAAGAAGACTTTTCGGACGAAAGACCTGCACGTAGGATTCCGGTCCCGCCCCGACTCCATGCGCTGCTATGTGAATGCGGGTGATTTGGTCTTCCTGTTTCGCACGCCCAACGGGCCTACCCGTCTGGGCCGGCAAATGACACGGGTCACAGAGGAGATGAACCGCCAGTGGAAGGCCAAGCGGATGGACCAGCAAGTCATCAAGGGCTTGTTGCCCGAAACAGAATTCCGGATGTTCTCGAAAGAGGACAACCCTTTGGCCAATGTGTTGGCGGCCAGGGCAGGGGTGCGTTTCAAGCAGGTGGATGTCAAGATGCGTACTTCTCCGCAGGAGGGTTTGAATGCCGACGCGTTCCTCTATCATCTGCGTACAGACAGTCTGGAACTGGACACGCTCTACCTGGCGGCGCATCAGGACAGTGTGCGGCTGAATATCAGCAGCGGTGTGAAGGCGTTGACCAAACCGTGGCAGGAGGCCTTCAATGTGTCGCTGGACGGCTTTATCGGTGCTGCCGAAGCACAGCTGATTGCCGAATACCGCAACGGTAGGAACGAACAAGGGGCATACATCGGTGTCAATGCCCATTTGCGTGAAAAGGGCATCAGTCTGCATGTCTTCCCAGACGAACCGACCTTGGTCTATCGGAAGTTCCATACCAACAAGGACAATTACTTTTATTGGAGTGACGAGGGCCGCATGTATGCCGATTTGAAGATTTATGATGGGAGGGGGACCGGTATCGGTGTCTACCACACGCCCGACTCTACCGTGCAGCAGGACCTGACGCTGGCACTGCACCGCCTGGATATTGCCGAGTTTCGGCGTATCGTTCCCTATATGCCTGATGTGGCCGGATGGGTGAGTGCTGAAACACACTATGTGCAGCAGGCTGATCAGTCAACGGTGGCGGCGGTCATGAACATTGACCAGCTGGCTTACAACAAATACGCCTTGGGCGATTGGGAAATGAATGCGGTGTATCTCCCGCAGGAAGGAGGTACGCATACGGTGGACGGATTCCTGATGCGGAACGGGCATCAGATTGCCGCGCTGAACGGTTCCTATCTGTCGGAAGCGGACCGGGACGGGAACGACCGGCTGACCGGTTTCCTGGAACTGGAGCACTTCCCGTTGGAGGTGGCCAATGCGTTTGTGCCCGACCGTATGGCGACATTGACAGGCGATATGGACGGCACTTTGTCGGTCGACGGGCCAACGGCCCGTCCGGTGATGAACGGTGATCTGGCTTTGGACAGTGTGACGGTGCTTGTGCCCCAGGCATCGCTGGACTTCCGGATGGACAACCGGTCTGTCTATATCAAAGACAGTCGTTTGCGGTTTGACAGCTTCAATATTTATACCAAAGGCAAGAATCCCTTTACCATTGATGGAGATGTGAACCTGACGGACATGACCAATCCGCGCGTCAACCTGAAGATGACGGCGCATGGCTTTGAACTCATCAATGCGAAAAAGACGAAGGGAGCCATGGTGCACGGCAAGCTCAATGTGGACTTCTTCAGTACACTGAAAGGCGACCTGGAGCAGCTGACGATGCGGGGGAACATGAATGTCCTGGGAAGCAGTAATTTCACGTACGTCATGCAAGATTCTCCCTTGGCGGTGGAAGACCGGTTGGGCGAGACCGTCACGTTTGTCAATTTTGCCGATACCACTTCGGCTCCCCGCCGGGAACTGCCCACCCTGACCTTGGGTGGAGTGGATGTGTTGATGACCCTGCATATCGATGAGGCGGTGCAGGCCAGGGTGGACTTGAACGCCAGTGGCTCCAACTATATGTTGCTGGAGGGTGGAGGGGACCTTTCCTTCCAGTACAAGCCCGACGGTGACATGCTGCTGAACGGACGCTACTCGCTGATAAGCGGAGAAATGAAATATGAAATGCCCATCATTCCGCTGAAGACCTTCCATATCAAGGAAGGGAGTTACATCGAGTGGACAGGAAACATGATGAACCCTAACATGAACATCAAGGCCTTCGAACGGATGAGGGCTTCGGTGGCCGAAGAAGGGCAGAGTTCGCGTATGGTCAACTTTGATGTGGGAGTGAACCTGACCAACCGTCTGGAGAATCTCGGCTTTACTTTTACGTTGGAGGCACCGGACGATGGCTCGGTGCAGAACCAGCTGGCGGCCATGTCGGGAGAAGAGAAGAACAAGCTGGCGGTGACCATGCTGGTGACGGGTATGTATATGGCCGAAGGAAATACCAGTGGCAGCGGCGGCTTCAACACCAACAGTATGCTCAACTCATTCTTGCAAGGACAAATCAACAACATTGCCGGCAGTGCCTTGAAGACCATTGATGTCAATTTTGGGATGGAGACCAACGAGCAGCAGGATGGCAGCAGCAGTACCGACTATAACTTCCAGTTTGCCAAAAGGTTCTGGAACAACCGCTTCCGGGTGGTTATCGGCGGAAAAATATCGTCGGGCAACAATGTGCAACAGGATGATTCGTTCATCGACAACATTTCGCTGGAGTATCGGTTGGACAATTCGGGTACCCGTTATATCAAGGTGTTCCATAATAAGAACTACGAGAGTGTGCTCGATGGCGAAGTGATAGAGACCGGTGCCGGTATCGTGTTGCGTAAGAAGGTGAGCAAGCTGAGCGAGTTGTTCATCTTCCGAAAACGAAAAAACAACTTGATAGAGACAGAAAGGAAAGACCATGAAAAATAGACTACGCCGCTGGTGGGTGCCGGTGCTGGTAGCGCTGCTGTTGTCAGCGTGCTCAACCACCAAGCACCTGCCCGAAGGAGAGACCTTGTACACAGGTATCCGACGGATTGACATCGCCAATAAGGACAAAAGTGACAACGGAGCCAAGACTATAGAAGAGGTGGAGGGTGCCTTGAGTATCGCTCCTAACAACTCTTTCTTCGGGAGTGCCTCCCTGCGCTGGCCGTTGCCGGTGGGCTTATGGATTTATAACCGTTTCGAGCGTTATGAGAAAGGAGTGGGCCGATGGATTTTCAACAAGCTGGCGGCCGACCCTGTGTATGTCTCGACAGTGAATCCCGAGACCCGTGTCAAGGTGGCGACCCATCTGCTCCGTGACTATGGCTACTTCAACGGACGGGTGACTTACCAAGTGGACAGTACCAAGAATCCGCGTGCCGTCAAGTTGAGTTATGCCGTCGATATGGGGCAGCCTTATTTTATCGATACGCTGACGTACGAGGGATTTTCGCCTCGGGCTGACAGCCTGATTCATGACAGCGTTGCGTTCAGTAACCGGTTGGTCCGGCGGGGGCAGCATTTCGATGTGACGGTGCTCAACAGTGAGAAAGAACGCATCATCAACCTGCTGCGCGACAACGGCTATTACTATGCCCGCAGCAGTTTCCTGACGTTGCTGGCCGATACGTTGATGCATCCGGGACACGTCCAGCTGAAGATGGTGCCGCTGAAGAACATTCCCCCCGAAACCTTGAAGACCTATTATATCGGCCATACGTCAGTCTACCTCACCGGATACAACGGAGAGCAGCCGGTCGATTCGGTGAAGCGGCGTAATTTCACAGTTTATTTCAGTGGCAAGCGGCCCGCCATCCGCTTTGGGGTGTTGCGCAACCGTTTTTTCTATAAGCAAGGGGCTGTCTACTCCGAACGCTTCCAAACCTATACCCAGGAAGCCTTGGCGAGGCTGGGTGTCTTCAAGTTCAGCGAGTTCCAATACACTCCCAGGTATCCGGGCAGTGACACGCTGGACATCAAGGTCAATTCGATGTTCGACCTGCCGTATGACAGTGAGTTGGAACTCAACGTCACGACCAAAAGCACCAAGCAGACCGGGCCGGGAGCTATCTTTACGCTCTCACGCAAGAATTTCCAGCGGATGGGGGCTACCCTGAACCTGGAAGTCAAAGGGTCTTATGAGTGGCAGACCAGTTCGACGGTGGATGGGGACAAGTCGGTCATGAACTCTTATGAGTTGGGGGCCGCCCTGTCGCTGGAGTTCCCACGTATTGTCCTGCCGTGGATACGGAACCGGATCAATCCGTTCCGCTTCCCTTCGCGGACGAACTTCAAGATTTATATCGACCAGTTGAACCGTGCCCGATATTTCCGGATGCTGTCGTTTGGAGGGACCGTCTCCTACAGCTTCCAGAAATCGCGCAGCATGAAGCATACGGTGACCCCGCTGAACCTGACGTTTAACCATCTGCAGCGTCGCACCGCCACGTTCGACTCCATTGCCACGGCCAACCCCAACCTGTTCCGCAGTCTGGACGACCAGTTCATCCCGTCGGTCAGCTATATGTTCACTTACGACAATGCCTGGAAGAAGCGGCGCAGCCGTCTGTGGTGGGAAAATACCGTCACATTGGCCGGCAATGTCACCTCTCTTATCTATGCGGCATTTGGGAAAGGACTGGGCGAGAAAGACAAAAAGCTGTTCGGTACGCCTTTCGCACAATTCCTGAAGCTCACCAGTGAGGCCCGCTACCTGTATAATATAGATGACCGCAACCAGTTGGCGGCCCGGTTGATGGGGGGCATTATCTGGAGTTACGGCAACAAGACCATTGCCCCATATAGTGAGCAGTTTTATGTAGGGGGTGCCAACAGTATCCGTGCTTTCACGGTGCGTTCTATCGGTCCCGGCAGTTTCCATCCGGCAGAGGGCACCAAGTATTCGTATGTGGATGAGACGGGCGACATCAAGTTGGAGGCCAATCTGGAGTACCGTTTCCGCATCATGTCCGGTTTCTTGGGAGGCAACCTGAACGGAGCTGTCTTCATGGATATGGGCAATGTGTGGTTGCTGCGCGAAGATACCGCCCGTCCCGGTGCAAAGTTCTCGCTGAACCGTTTCTTCGACAGCCTGGCACTCGGCACCGGCATCGGTCTCCGTTATGACCTTTCTTTCCTGGTGCTGCGCTTAGACTGGGGGATAGCCCTCCATGTGCCTTACGAGACCGGCAAGTCGGGTTATTATAATATCCCTCGCTTCAAGGACGGCACGGGGCTGCACTTTGCCATTGGTTATCCGTTCTGATAGAGTGTCGATGTCTGGAGATAAATTCTGCAAAATGGAGTATATTTGGAGATAAATGCTAAACGATAGGGCCGATAAGAAGGTTTGCAGCTTTTTTTTCTAAAAGCACCGGAACTCTTGTCAGATAGGCCGGCAGGGATTACCTTTGCAATGTATAATCTGAAAATAGATGTCAATGAAAGTAATAGATTCGATAAATGCCAGCGGGAATCCCGTGTTCTCGTTTGAGATACTTCCTCCTTTGAAAGGAAACGACATACAGAAAATCTACAATGTGGTAGACAAGCTGCGGGAGTTTGACCCGCAGTATATCAACATCACCTCTCATCACAGTGAGGTGGTCTATCAGACTCAGGACGACGGCAGTCTGCGGAAACTGACTACGCGCAAGCGTCCGGGCACCGTGGCCATTGCGGCTGCCATCCAGAACAAATATGGCATTACCGCCGTCCCGCACATTATCTGTAAGGGATTTACGCGTGAGGAGACCGAATATGCCTTGTTCGACCTGAACTTCCTGGGCATCCATAACCTGCTGTTGCTGCGGGGAGATGCCAAGGGGCTGGAGATACCGGCCAAAGACTTTCCACTTTACAATGAGCACGCTACCGACCTGCAGGAACAGGTGAATCTCTTTAACCAGGGTATCGGCCTGAACGGAGTCCATATTGATGGAATCCAGACACCGTTTTCGTATGGCATGGCCTGCTATCCTGAGAAGCATGAAGAGGCTCCCAATATGGAGTCGGACATCTATTATGCCAAGGAAAAGGTGCGCAATGGCGCCAGCTATCTGGTGACGCAGATGTTTTTCGACAATGAGAAGTATTATGCCTTTGTCGACCGTTGTCGTGCCGAGGGGATTGAGGTGCCTATTGTGCCGGGCATCAAGCCGGTAGTTCTGAAGAATCAGCTGAATGTGCTGCCGAAGGTGTTCCGCTCGGATATACCGGAAGCCTTTGCCGCCGAGATACGCAAGTGCACGACGGACGACGAGGTGAAGGCCGTAGGCGTAGAGTGGTGCGTCAGCCAGTGTAAGGACCTCATGGCACACGGTGTGCCGGGCCTGCACTTCTATACCTTCCTGGCCTCGGACAGCGTGTATAAGGTAGCCAAAGCCATTTATTGACCGCCGTCCCGTCAGCTTTCTTGCTGTGAAAATCCCGTCTTGAGTCTGCCGAAAATGAAAAATTCAGGTCGGACGCACGAAAATATAAGCGAAAATTTTTTGATTTCCCATCAAACCGCTATATTTGTGTACAATTTGGTATAGTAATGACGGATGAAGACAAAAAGCTATTAAACACCTTCGAAGGGAAACTGCGGCATCTTGTTTACCTTTATCAGGAACAACAGAAGGAAATCGCATCCCTAAGAGCGTTGCTTGCCGCCAAGGAAGCGGAATTGCGGCGTGTGGAGAATAGCCGGAAAGATTTGGAAGCCGATTATGCCAATTTGAAAGCTGCCCGTATAATCAGTATCAACGACACTGAGCTCCGCGATACCAAACAACGATTATCGAAGCTTGTGCGTGAAGTCGACAAGTGTATCGCTTTGCTGAATGAATGACCCCATTGTGTAAAACGAATCATTTATGGACGACAAGATGAAAATACATCTGCTGATTGACAACGACCGCTATCCGCTGACCATCCGGAGAGAGGATGAAAAGCTTTATCGCGATGCTGCCAAACAGATTGATTATAAACTGAACAAATACCGCAGGGCTTTCCCTGAATTCAATGTCACACGCCATTGGGCGATGGCGGCATTGGAGCTGGCCTATGAAAACATGTCCTTGAAAGACCGGAACGACACACAACCTTATCATGACAGGCTGAAGGTGCTGGAAGAAGAATTGGACCACTGCATCAAGGAACAGACATAGACGGGGTAATGTTTGGCTTTAGGGAGAAGACTCCGTTTTCGAGAAAAGACAATGCGCATGAGCTATGCTGGGTGTGACCCTCGTCACCACAGGTAGTTTATGCGCTTTTTTATATAATATAAATAACAAACAAACAGTTAGAATGATGACAGTAATATTTGTGGTAGTGGCCTTTCTGGTAGGAGGGGCAATCGCATATAGCTTCTTCAAGTATGGCTTGAAAAAGAGATATGACAAGATACTGAAGGAAGCGGAGAATGAGGCGGAAGTAATCAAGAAGAACAAGCTGCTCGAGGTGAAGGAAAAGTTCCTCAACAAGAAGGCGGACCTGGAAAAGGAGGTCGCCCAGCGGAACCAGCGGATACAGCAGGCTGAGAACAAGCTGAAGCAGCGGGAGATTGTGTTGAACCAGAAGAACGAGGAACTGCAGCGCCGGCGCAACGAGACCGAAGCCATCAAGGAAAATCTGGATGTGCAGTTGGGCATTATTGAGAAGAAGAAGGAGGAGCTGGACCTGCTGCAGAGCCAGGAACGCGAGAAACTGGAGGCCATTTCAGGCCTGTCGGCCGATGAGGCCCGCGAACGGTTGGTGGAATCGCTGAAGGAGGAGGCCAAGACCCAGGCACAGTCGTACATCAATGACATCATGGACGATGCGAAGCTGTCGGCCAACCGAGAGGCAAAACGTATCGTGATCCAGACCATCCAGCGGGTGGCAACGGAAACGGCGATTGAAAACTCCGTCACGGTGTTCCATATTGAGTCAGATGAAATCAAGGGGCGCATCATCGGTCGTGAAGGACGCAATATCCGTGCGCTTGAGGCGGCTACTGGCGTTGAAATCGTGGTCGATGACACGCCCGAAGCCATTGTCCTTTCCGCCTTCGATCCGGTACGCCGGGAGATTGCCCGTCTGGCGTTGCACCAGCTGGTGACCGACGGACGTATCCATCCGGCACGCATCGAAGAAGTCGTGGCCAAGGTCCGCAAGCAGGTGGAAGACGAGATTATCGAGACCGGTAAGCGTACGACCATTGATTTGGGTATCCATGGCCTGCATCCTGAACTGATCCGCATCATTGGTAAGATGAAATACCGTTCGTCTTATGGACAGAACCTGTTGCAGCACGCCCGCGAAACGGCCAATTTGTGTGCGGTGATGGCTTCCGAACTGGGCTTGAATCCGAAGAAGGCCAAACGGGCCGGCTTGTTGCACGATATAGGCAAGGTGCCCGATGAGGAGCCTGAATTGCCCCACGCACTGCTGGGTATGAAGCTGGCCGAGAAATACAAGGAGAAACCGGACATCTGCAATGCCGTCGGCGCACACCACGATGAGGTGGAGATGACCAGTCTGTTGGCTCCCATTGTACAGGTGTGTGATGCCATTTCGGGTGCACGTCCGGGTGCGCGTCGTGAGATAGTGGAAGCCTATATCAAGCGTTTGAACGATTTGGAACAGTTGGCCCTTTCCTATCCGGGGGTAACCAAGACATACGCCATCCAGGCAGGGCGTGAGTTGCGTGTCATTGTCGGTGCGGATAAGATAGACGACAAGCAGACCGAAAGCCTGTCGGCCGAAATCGCCAAGAAGATACAGGACGAGATGACGTATCCGGGACAGGTGAAGATTACGGTCATCCGCGAGACACGCGCCGTCAGCTTCGCCAAATGACCGTCTGCAGGGTGGAGCAATCATCGAACTGACAAAGACCCGTCCGACAATTCCGGGAAGTGAGAAGATGGATAAAAGTCTTCTCTGAATGACGGAAGTTGTCGGACGGGTCTTTTATGTGCGGTCTGCCCGGTGATGTCGGCGGCAGATTATTTCAGTGTGACCAATACCGGTGCATGGTCGGACAGGAAGGCTTCGTTCTCTTGTTCGGCCAGTACGCCATAACGGAGTACCTGAAAACCCTGGTTGATGAAGACATAGTCAATGCGCTCGCGTTCTTCGAGCGGCACACGTCCAAAGTCGTGGAATGACCAGTCGGGACCATATACAATGGGAGAGATGCTGCGGGCATCGGTCAGGTGGTCGGGATTGGTTGCGTCGGTCACATGGAGAATGACATCAGAGGCAGGGTCGGCATTGAAGTCGCCTGTCACGATGACCGGCAAGCCACTGCCCAGCTCTTTCACTTTGTCCAGCAGCAGCGACACACCTTCCCGTCGGGCTGCCACCCCGATGTGGTCCAAGTGGGTGTTCAAGGCGAACAGCGCCTTTCCGCTCTGTTTGTCTTTCAGTTTGGCCCAGGAGGCAATGCGTTCACAGGCGCCGTCCCAGCCTTTCGATCCGGCTGTCTCAGGGGTCTCGCTCAGCCAGAAATTGCCGCTGGCCAGTACTTCGAAACGGTCTTTCTTGTACCAAAGGGCACTGTATTCCCCTTTTTCCTTGCCGTCTTCACGGCCTACCCCGATGACGTCATAGTCCGTCAGCCGTTGTTTCAGATCCTCCAGCTGGTTGTGCAATACCTCTTGGGTGCCTACGATTTCGGCATCATAGAAACGGATGGCGTTGGCCACTCTGTCCTTACGGTATTGCCAGTTGTTCTGGTTGTCGCCAGGATTGTCATACCGTACGTTGAAACTCATCACATCGATAGGATCAGCCTGTCTCGATGTGTCGCTACCCCCGTTTCCGCAAGCGGTCAGCAGCAGGGGGAGCATCCATGCAAAGGGCATTTTTTTCATAAGATGATAGTTGTTGGTTCCAGATAATCTTTCATTTTTTCAGTGATATCGCACGTCCGGTCCATACCTGTGGCTGTTTCAGCCGGAACAGGGCGGCGATGGTGGCGGCCACGTCATATTGCACGATGCTTTCCGTCAGTTCGCCCCGGCGCAGCACGCCTTTCCCGGCAATGATGAGGGGCGTTTCCGTTTCGGCCAGCGTCTTTCCGCCGTGTCCCTTCTCAATGCCTCCGTGGTCGGAAGTGACGATGAAGACCGTCTGCTTCAGGATGCCGGCCTGTTCCACCGCCCGGATGATGCGGGCGATGTATCCGTCCAGTTCAGTCAGTTTGTTGTAATATTCGGGAGTGTCGTGCCCGATGGCATGTCCTACATGGTCGGGGTTATCGAAGCAGATGGCCAACAGTGTCGGCTTCTTGTCGATAATGTATTTTTCGGCCATTTCGCAAAGGGCGGTCGGGTGTTGGTTGTAGTCGGGGGCCACCGCATGGCAGTTGGTGGAAAGGGTGTCTACCAGGTACATGATGCCGTCCCATTCGCTCATGACACCGATTTCCGCTTCCGGACGTGCCTCGCGCAGCAGTTGGAAGACCGTGGGAAAAATGTTGTTCTTCAGCACGACGCGCGAAGGCAGTTCGGGGGTCTTGGACCCCCATTCGGTATAGCCGTGCAGTTCTGGTCCGGCTCCCATGAACATCGAGGCCCAGTTGACGGCACTCGATGAGGGGAGGACAGCTCTTTTCTTCAGCGTATAGCATCCTTCCGCCATCAATGACTTCACGGCAGGCATTTCAGCCTTGGGCAGGCTGTAAGAGCCCCAACCGTCCAGTCCGATGTACACCACATGCAGGTCATTGGGTTTTGCAGCGCGGGCGGTCACACCCGATAGCAAGAACAGCAGAAAATAAATGATGGTCTTTTTCATAAGGGTCTGAGATAAGTTATTCTACACAAATTTCGTCTACGAAGAGGAACGCCGCACCGCCCGGCCATGTATGCCATGCCGGCAACTGGGGAGTGGCCTTCAGTACTACCCTGACATAGCGTGCCGTTGTCGGGTCGAACGTCAAAGTGTGCGGGTAGATGCCGTCCTTGGCCGTTTTGTCCAGGATGGGATAGGAAGCGGCGGCTATCCGGTTGAAGTCCTTGCCGTCATCGGATACCCATACTTCCATGCCCGTGGCTCCCATGACGGCCGAACTGATGGCCACATCGGTTGTGGCGGTCACGGAAGAGAAGGTGGTGGGTTGCAGCAGGTCAATGGTGAGGTCCATGTCACACAAGAAGCCCAGCCAGCGTCCGGTGTTGTAGTTGGTGGAACCGTTCAGACCGTCGGTCAGGGTGGCGGCGCCTGCAAAGGTATAGCTGCGGTGGGGAGCCTTGGCCAGCTGGCAAGGCTTGAAGGTCGCCTTGTTCACCCGGATGTCTTCGGCAAACAGTTCGCTGGTGTCATTCGGTGCGATGACCCGGGCCTGCAACCGTGTGCTTTCCGAAATCTGCAAGGGGGTCGTGTAGATGTCCGATTGTACGGAAGGTTCGCTGCCATCGGTCGTGTAGTAAATGGGCCGGTGGCCGATGGTGGACAACGAAACTTCGAGGGCGGGCTTGTCGGTAGCCTGGCGGAAACTTTCCGTTATTTGAAAGACGTGGTCGGCATACTGGTAGCCCAAGGTGTCGTAAAGCCGGGTCATGGGGTAGAGCCGTTCCATGAAGGTTCCGAAGTCCCGTTGCGCCGGGTCGCTCCAGGCCAGTTCGCTGATGGCGGCCAGCCGTGGCAGCACCATGTATTCTGCCCGTTCAGGGGTCGGGATGCGTTCGCTCCACAGGCAGGCCTCCACTCCCAAAATGTGTCGTGCCACCTCGTCGGGCAGGCTGTCGGGGATGACCTCGAAATCATAGATACGCTTGATGCTGCGGTTGCCGCCCAGGTTCATCAGCTGTCCGTTGCTCAGATAGGTGTATCCCATCGGGGTCATGATGACGTCATGGCCCTGGCGGGCGGCGGTGATGCCGTTTTCGGTTCCTCGCCATGACATGACGGTGGCGTTGGGGGCCAGTCCGCCTTCAAGGATCTCGTCCCAGCCGATGATTTGCCGTCCCTTGCTGTTGACAAACTTCTCCACTTCGGTCATGAAGTAGCTCTGCAGTTTGTCTTCTTTCTTGTAGTCCGCCGTGTTGCTCCATCCTTTCTGGCGGATGAGCTGCTGGCACTTGGGGCATTTCGACCAGCGGTCGCGCGGACATTCGTCACCGCCTACATGGATGTAGTGCGACGGGAAAAGTCCGATGATTTCTTCCAGTACATCTTTGGCAAACTGCAACGACTGCGGATTGCCCACGCACAGCACGTCCTTCAATACACCGTATTCCACGGCCACTTCATAGGGGCCTCCTGTGCAGCCCAACTCGGGATAGGCGGCCAGTGCCGACTGGATATGTCCCGGCAGGTCTATTTCGGGAATGACAGTGACATGACGTTCGGCGGCGTATCGGATGATTTCGCGGGCTTCCTCTTGGGTGTAAAAACCTCCATAGGGGGTTCCGTCGTCTTTGCCCGACCCGTCGTTCAGCATCGATGCCCTGCGCTGGGAACCGATGGTGGTCAGTCGGGGATATTTCTTGATTTCGATACGCCAGCCTTGGTCTTCCGTCAGGTGCCAGTGGAAGACGTTGAAGTTGTGCAACGCCAGCAGGTCGATGTATTTCTTGATGAAGTCAATCGGGAAATAATGACGGCCCACATCCAGGTGCAATCCGCGGAAGGTGAATTGCGGGCTGTCTTCCACCTCTACGGCAGGCAGCCATACATGGGCGGTCTTGCCCAAGGGCAATGACTTGCGCAGGGTCTGGATGCCATAGAACACGCCCGCCTCAGTAGGGGCGGCTATGGTGACTCCTGTCTGGTCTACCGTGAGTCGGTACCCTTCGGGAGAAGTAGAGGCGGCTGGGTCGCATACCAGCCGGATGCAGCCGTCAGGGCCGGCTCCTGCTTGTGTAGGCAGGTCGAGGCCCGTGCAGGTGCGGATATAGTCGGACAGGAACAGGGCGTTCTTTTTCATCTTCTCGTTGTCTTGCGGATAGGCCACGACCGTCGATGGGCCCAGACGGAAACCGCCGGCCTCCGGTGCGGGACGGATGGCATGAGGTTGAGGAATGACCTGTTCGTAAGAGGCAGTAGGTTCACCGCCGGATGTGCATGCAGCAACGACGAGGCAGAACAACAGCCCCGTCAAGTGTACCAGTTTTTTCATAGGCAGATAGGTTTATGTAAATAGATGTTTCAAAATTACGGATTATTTTGTAGATAACCGTCTGTCTCTATGAAAAAAATGCTTTCCGTCTGTTGGCAAGGCGGTGTGCTGTGCCTGCATCCCATCGCTGTTGGCCGATAAAAAGCCGGGCTGATACTTGGAAAAAGTCCGTTCCTTATCTATCTTTGTAGGGTTCCGGAAGACGGCTTACCTGGGTCGTCCGATTGGCTGACCAAGGTCGGTCAATCGGTTGAACGAGGTCATCTGATTGACTGACCTTGTCCGGTCGACTTATGGAGAAGCCTTGATGGAGCCTAAAGAACATCTATCCACCCATTCAAACACCACTGTTATGTCCATCATCTACGACTGGTTTGAGAACCCGAAACGCAGGGAAGAAGAAGAGACCACCCTGCACGTACGTCCTTGCTTCAACGGTACCGTGAGCACCAAGACCTTGGTGCGGTGCATACAGGAGCGTTGCTCGCTGACATCGGGCGACGTACTGGCTGTACTGACCGAGCTGAACGATGTGTTAGGCAACGAACTGCGCGAAGGCCGGCAAGTGCACATTGCCGGACTGGGCTACTTTGCCCCCACCTTGACGGTAGAAGGTCGTGTCACCCCCGACATGCCGCTGCGGGAGCGCAACCGCAAGGTCCGCTTCAAGGGCGTTTCCTTCCGTATGGACAAGGAGTTGCGCCAGAGCATTGGCCCTACCCGTATGGCGATGACCCGATGGGAATCACACTCACAGGTCTCTACGGCTCAGGAGCAGAAGCGGAAGCTGACGGAATACTTCAGCCAGCATGATTTCCTGACCCGTCGCGACCTCCAGTTTCTGCTGGGCCTGAAAAAGAGTACGGCTGTATCCTTGTTACGGCAATGGCGGCAGGCGGGCCTGCTGCTCAACAAGGGCACCGACCGCCAGCCCATCTATGTGCCTGCCCCCGGCTGCTTCGGTCGGTGAAGTGCCGTTATCCATGCACAGATCAGCCTCCGTGAGTGAAAAGACAGCGTGGAGAACGCTATTTTTTGCCCGACCGGAAAAAATAGGCTGAAAAATGACTATATTCGCATCATCAACTAACTATACAGACGCCTATGAACGACAACAACAGCATCATCCGTTTTGACTGGGCCGCCAAGCGCATTTTGCGTGACAAAGCCAACTTCGGTGTGCTCGAAGGCCTGCTGACGGTGCTGATAGGAGAAAAAATCAGCATCCAACAACTCTTGGAAAGTGAGTCTAACCAGGACTCCAAGAACGATAAGTTCAACCGTGTGGACATCAAGGCAGTGAACAGCAAAGGTGAAATCATCATTGTGGAGATTCAGCTGACTCGCGAGATCTACTACTTGAAACGTATTCTGTTTGGCGTATCCAAAGCCATCACGGAGCATATTTCGTTGGGGCATAAATACGATCAAGTGAAGAAGGTATATTCCATCAATATCCTGTATTTCGATTTGGGGAAAGGGGGCGACTATCTTTACCATGGCACGACCCGTTTCGTTGGGGTCCATACAGGCGATGAATTGCAAGTCAACATGAAAGAGGGGGATATGATACGTATGCTCACCCCGACCGAGTTTTTTCCGGAGTACTACATCATCCGTGTCAACGAGTTCAACCAAGTGGCGACTACCCCATTGGAGGAGTGGATGGAGTACCTCAAGAACGGCAATATCCGTGAAAACACTTCCGCCCCCGGACTGAAAGAGGCGCGGCAGAAGTTGCAATACCTCTCCATGTCCAAGCAGGAACGTGCCGCATACGATGAACACATCAACGATGTCATGATTCAGAACGATGTGCTGGATACGGCTAAATTAGAAGGCCGTGCAGAAGGTCGTGCGGAAGGTCGTGCGGAAGGTCGTGCGGAAGGTCGTGCGGAAGGCCGTGCAGAAGGCCGTGCAGAAGGCCGTGCGGAAGGCCGTGCGGAAGGCCGTGCAGAAGGCCGTGCAGAAGGCCGTGCAGAAGGCCGTGCAGAAGGCCGTGCAGAAGGTCGTGCAGAAGGTATTGCCGAGAGAAATGGAGAGATTGTACAGGCAATGTTCAAGCAAGGATTTTCCTTTGAGACCATAGCGGGTATTACAGGGCTGAGCATGGAGGATATTCGTTCGTTATCGGTTACGAAGGATTGATGTGCACAACGGTTCCAGCGATAAAAGGCCGTGTACAGCCGTTTTTTTTGGCAAGTTGACACATCCTACTGAACATCTGGGAAAATCAGCCAACCCGTCCGGACTCGGGCATCTGCGGACACTAATTGTTTTCAAGAACAGATGTTGTTCAATTCATTGGAGTTCTTGGTGTTCTTGCCAAGTGTGTTTCTGTTGTATTGGTTTGTGTTCAGATCCCGGAGGTGGCAAAATCTGTTGGTGGTCGCAGCCAGCTATGTGTTTTATGGTTGGTGGGACTGGCGTTTCCTGCTGCTCATTGCCTTCACTTCGTTGTGCAGTTTCGGCAGCGGACTGCTCATTGAAAAGTACGGGGGCCACAGAAAACGGCAAAAGGCCGTCAGTGCCGCCAACATCATTGTCAACCTTGCTATTCTCGGAGTGTTCAAGTATTATAATTTTTTTGTCGAGAATCTCGACATGCTGTTTTCCTCGGTAGGGTGGCGGTTGGATTGGGCAACGATGAACATCATTCTTCCCGTAGGCATCAGTTTCTATACCTTTCAGGCCCTTAGCTATACCATTGATGTGTATCAGAAGAAATTACCTGCCACACAAGATTTGGTGGAGTTCTTCGCTTACATCAGTTTCTTTCCACAACTTGTGGCCGGACCTATCGAACGGGCCACCCATTTGTTGCCGCAGTTTCAGCGTAGCCGCAGTTTCGACTATGTCCAGGCTGTGGATGGTTGCCGCCAGATGCTTTGGGGCTTTTTCAAAAAGATGGTCATCGCCGATAACTGTGCATCGGTGGTCGAGAGCTATTGGAACAACTACAACGACTTGCCGGGCGTGACGTTGATACTGCTCGGCGTGCTTTTTACGATTCAGATTTACGGTGACTTTTCCGGTTATTCAGACATAGCCATCGGCTGTTCCCGTCTGTTTGGCTTCGACCTCATGCGCAACTTCAATTTTCCCTATTTCTCGCGGAGCATACCGGAATTTTGGCGGCGGTGGCATATCTCACTGATGACGTGGTTTCGGGATTATGTTTATTTCCCGCTCGGTGGAAGCCGTTGTGATAAATGGACTGCTGTCCGCAATGTCTTTATTGTATGGGCCATCAGTGGCCTATGGCATGGGGCCAACTGGACTTTTGTTTGTTGGGGACTTTTTCACGGTATGTTGCTTGCCGTCTATCACCTGTTAGGCATTTCTACAAAGTATAGCCAAGGGGTGGCCGCTGGCAGGTGGCTGCCCACTGCCAAGGAAATGATGCAGATGCTTCTGACCTTTTCTCTTGCGGTTGTTGGCTGGATAATTTTCCGTGCGGAAACCATGAAACAAGCCGTCGGTTTTTTCCATGCAATGCTGGGCAACACTTTTTTTGATGCCACTATGCTGCACGGGAAGTTATACACCGTCATGGGCTTGCTGTTGATGGGTGTGGAGTGGTTGCAGCGTGACAAGCAACACGCTTTGCAGTTGCCGGAGAACAGGGGTGTTTTTCGCAGCCGTGCGGCTCGTTGGATGTTGTATCTGTTCCTCTTCTTTGTGATTCTATTATACCGTGGTGGCCAATCTGATTTCATTTATTTCCAATTCTGACAAGCAATGAAACGATTTTTATATAGATTATTTCTTCTTTCCTTGATAATCATCTTGATTTTTATGGGTGTGGAACTGCTGTTGCTGGCTGTCCCCAACGAATACTCCTACAAGCGGAAATACGTGGAGGAGCAGGGCGACAAGATAAAAGTGTTGCTGTTGGGGCACTCGCACATCGCCAACGGCGTGGACCCGGCGTTATTGGGCGACAGTGCCTTCAATATGGCCATCAGCGGAAGAGCACATCATTACGATGCTGTGTTGGCGGAACGTTACATTCCCCGGCTGAAGAACCTGAAATGTGTGATTTGGCCGTTGGGTTATAACTTTCAATACCACAGTTACATTTATCCATGCACGTTCCGAATGATTAGACAGATTGATGCCAATTATCAATGTATGTACGAGAAATACATGGGCATTTCATACGAACCGCTCATTCCCTATAGGCATTGGCCGGAAGTGATTTATTCCACAGGTAATTTGGGGATGAGATTCTTCACCAAAAACGTGGAAGATAAGATCAACTGTACGCCATTGGGTTATCAAAAGATTTTGTTAGCCGGTCGGAGTAACGACTGGCAGTAACAACAACTTCCTCCGCAAGTCCATTATGACAGTCCTAATGCCCCGCTGGCCAAACAAGAGGGATTGAAGGACATGAAGCGGATTGCTGCCGTATGCCGTCGGGCAGGGGTCCGTTTGGTGGTGATTACAATGCCTTGTCATTCATCTTATTTAGAGCGGATGACGGAGCGGGGAAAAAGAGAGATGCGGGAATGTGTGGAGGCGATGCGGGAGGTCTATCCTGCGATGGTATATTATAATTTTATTGATGACTCCCGTTTTTCGGCCGATGATTTCATCAATTCCAGCCATATTTGTGACAAAGGAGCCGAGAAGTTCAGCGGAATATTGAAAGATACGTTAGGTCTATGAGAGGTGGTGCTCAAGGGATGGAAAATAAACACAGGCAGTTCCTCTTGTCTTGGGGGGAATGGTAGGATAAATCAAGATTTATCGCTAAATTTGCCACCGGATTTTAACCAATAAGACAACAAGAGCATTATGATACAATCAATGACCGGATATGGCAAGGCGACTGCTGTATTTGGAGACAAGAAGATAAACGTTGAAATCAAGTCACTCAATAGCAAGGCGCTGGATTTGTCCACCCGCATTGCCCCTGTCTACCGCGAGAAGGAAATAGACATCCGCAATCTGATAGCCAGAAGGCTCGAACGCGGAAAGGTGGATTGCAGTCTGTGGGTGGAGAAAGAGGCGGCCGAGGCGGCCACCCCCATCAACGTGGCATTGGTGGAGAACTATTACCAGCAGATTAAGAACATTTCGGAAACTTGCCATATCCCCTTGCCCGAAGATTGGTTTGTCACCCTGCTGCGGATGCCCGATGTGCTGACAAAGGTAGAGGTGCAGGAGCTGGGCGAAGAAGAATGGGTGACAGTGCGTGCGACGGTGGAGGAGGCCATTGACCGCCTGGTGGACTTCCGGATGCAGGAAGGTGCGGCGTTGGAGAAGAAGTTCAACGAAAAGATAGACAACATCGAGCGGTTGCTGAAGTCCATCGAACCGTTTGAAAAGGATCGTGTGGCACGGATACGGGAGCGTATCACCGATGCGCTGGAGAAGATGGCCGGCACCGACTATGACAAGAACCGCCTGGAGCAGGAGCTGATTTACTACATCGAGAAGCTGGACATCAACGAGGAAAAGCAACGCCTGGCCAACCATCTGAACTACTTCCGCGAAACGCTGGCCGGCGGACATGGCCAGGGCAAGAAGCTGGGCTTCATCGCCCAGGAGATGGGACGTGAAATCAATACAACCGGTAGCAAGTCCAACCAAGCGGAGATGCAGAACATCGTGGTGCAGATGAAAGACGAGCTCGAACAAATCAAGGAACAGGTGCTGAACGTCATGTGACGCACCCGTGTCCTTTACCTTATTTATATACATCCCTAAAACTACAAGAAAATGCCTGGCAAACTGATTATCTTTTCGGCACCCTCCGGGTCCGGCAAATCCACCATCATCAATTACCTGCTCGGACAGGGGCTGAACCTGTATTTCTCCATCTCGGCCACCAGCCGTGCGCCGCGCGGCAGCGAGCGCAACGGAGTGGAGTATTTCTTCCTTTCACCAGAAGAGTTCAGGCAGCGTATCGCAGCCGGCGAGTTTCTGGAGTACGAAGAAGTGTATAAAGACCGCTTCTATGGTACGCTCAAGGCGCAGGTGGAAAAGCAGCTCTCCGAAGGCCAGAATGTGATTTTTGATGTCGACGTGGTGGGCGGATGCAATATCAAGCGGTTTTATGGTGACCGTGCTTTGTCGGTCTTCATCCAGCCGCCTTCGGTGGAAGAACTGCGACGCCGCTTGAACGGCCGCGGCACAGACGCTCCCGAAGTGATAGAAAGCCGCATCGCCAAGGCCGAGTTTGAGTTGGGCTACGCTTCGAAATTTGACGTGGTGATAGTGAACGACGACTTGCAGCGTGCCGAGGCCGAAGCCTTGCAGGCCATTTCCGGATTCCTTAAAGCCTGAGCCTTATGAGACTGAGAAATTCCCGTAAGACCATGCGTGTCCTGTCGGTCGTCAGCGGACTGATAGGGCTGGCCGCTGTTGTGGTGGGTGTCATTGCCCTCGACAAGAAAGAATACATCATCGCTACGGCCATGCTGCTGGTGGCCGTATGGCAGCTCATCAACCTGCTCTCATGGAAAAAGCTCCGATAAAGACCGGCATCTTCGGGGGGACGTTCAATCCCCCGCACATCGCCCATCTGGCGTTGGCCAACTATCTGTGTGAGTATGGCGGGCTGGACGAGGTATGGCTGGTGGTGTCGCCTCAAAACCCTTTCAAGCAGCACGTGGAGCTGCTGGACGACCGTTTGCGTCTGCAGATGGTGCAGGCGGCGTTGGAAGGCTATCCCAAGCTGCGTGCTTCTGACGTGGAGTTCCGCCTGCCCCGTCCTTCTTATATGATCCGTACCCTGACAGAGCTGGAGGCGGCCTGTCCCGACCGGGAGTTTACGCTGGTCATCGGGGCAGACAACTGGCTGGCGTTCGACCGCTGGCAGTCGGCCGATGAGATTCTGCGCCGTTTTCCCGTTGTGGTCTATCCCCGTCCCGGGTATGAGATAGACCCGTCCGGACTTCCTGCCGGTGTCCGGCTGGTGCCGACACCGTTACTGGAGGTCAGCTCCACCTTTATCCGCCGTGCCATTGGCGAGGGCAGGGATGTGCGTTATTTCCTGCATCCTGCCGTCTGTCGTTTCATTGAAGAACGGGGCCTATACCAGAACACCTGACGCTTCCCACAGCTGTAACCGTATCGTAACAAGTATGTCGTATGCAAGAAACAGGGGCCGCCTATTTTTGCAGAATAACAACAAACTTACGGTATGGAAACAATCTATCTGGGAATTGTGGTATTCCTCTTTATGCTGGCGGTGTTCGACCTGCTGGTGGGTGTCAGCAATGACGCCGTGAATTTCATGAGTTCGGCGGTAGGCGCGCGCGTGGCGGGCTTCAAGACCATTGTGGCGGTAGCGGCCGTCGGCGTGTTTGCCGGGGCTGTGATGAGCAATGGTATGATGGACATTGCCCGGCACGGCATCTTCCAGCCTGCCAATTTCTGCTTTTACGACATTATGTGTATCCTGCTGGCGGTGATGGTGACCGATGTGGTGCTGCTCGACGTGTTCAACACATTGGGGCTGCCCACCTCGACCACGGTCTCGATGGTGTTCGAGCTGTTGGGCGGAACCTTCGTCCTGGCCCTTATCAAACTGGCCGCCGACGAGACAGGATTGCTGTCGCTGGATGACCTGATGAACACCGAGAAAGCCTTGTCGGTCATCATGGGTATCTTCCTCTCTGTAGCCGTGGCGTTCATTGCCGGTTCGGTCGTACAATATGTGGCCCGACTCGTCTTCAGCTTCAACTACCGGAAGCACCTGTCGTACACCATCGGTGTTTTCGGCGGTATCGCCGTCACTTCATTGGCCTATTTCGTGTTGCTCAAAGGGCTGGCCAAGGCCCCTTTCATGCCCGTTGAAATCATGCAGTGGATAGATGTCCACACTTCGGTGCTGGTGGCCGGCTGCTTTGTGTTGTCGGCTGCTGTGATGCAGCTGCTCCATTGGTGTGGGGTGAACGTCTTCAAGGTGATTGTCCTGATGGGTACGTTTGCGCTGGCGCTGGCTTTTGCCGGGAACGACCTGGTGAACTTCATCGGTGTCCCTCTGGCGGGCTTCTCGTCGTACACGGACTATGTGGCGAACGGTGGCGGTGCCAGCATCTATGATTTCAAGATGACCTCGCTGATGGAATCGGCCCGCACGCCCGCCATTTTCCTGCTGGCTGCTGGCATCATCATGGTCTATGCGCTGGCCACGTCGAAGAAGGCGAAAAACGTCATCAAGACCTCGGTGGAGCTGGCCCGTCAGGAAGAGGGCGACGAGATGTTCGGTTCATCGTCGTTGGCACGTTCTATCGTGCGGCGCGCCACCAGCATCAACGATTTTCTGAAGCGCATCCTTCCCGCAGGTTTCCGCCGCTGGGTGGACAGCCGTTTCCGCAAGGAGGAGATGACTATGGAAGAGGGGGCTGCCTTTGACCTGGTCCGTGCCTCGGTCAATCTGGTGCTGTCGGGGTTGCTCATCATTATAGGTACCACCCTGAAGCTGCCGCTGTCTACCACCTATGTCACCTTCATTGTCGCCATGGGTTCTTCTTTGGCCGACCGTGCCTGGGGACGTGAGAGCGCTGTCTACCGCATTACCGGTATGTTGTCGGTCATCGGCGGCTGGTTCATCACGGCGTTTGTGGCTTTCATCCTGTGTGCCTTGGTCACCGTGACCATGTTCTACATCGGTTTTGTGGCCATGTTGGCTTTCATTGTGCTGGCTGTCTTCCTGCTGGTGCGCAGCAATATCCGCTATGCCCGCAAGCAGCAGGAGGATACGGGCGATGACACCTTCCGCCTCATGATGGGTTCGAAAGACCAGGAGGAGACCCTCCTGCTGTTGCAGCAGCACGTCCGCGAGACTTTGTGCCACTATCTGGGTTTTGTGCAAGAGTCTTATCAGATGCTGGCCGACGGCTTTTTCCACCAGCGGTTGCGCGACTTGCGTAAGGTGGAGAACCGTACAGACAATGCCCGTAAGATGCTGAAGAAGCAGCGCAGGAAGGAACTGCTGGGATTGCGGCGCCTGTCTATGGGCACAGCGTTGGAGAAGAATACGTGGTTCCACCTGGGCAGCAACAGTTGCGAGCAGCTGCTCTACTGCCTGAAGCGTATCAACGAACCGTGCCAGGAGCATGTGGACAACCATTTCAACCCGGTGCCTCCGGCCTGTATCGACGAGTTCCTGCCGGTGTGTGAGGAACAGTGCCGGCTGATGCTGCGGGCCAAAGACGCTGTCTGCTGCAACGACTATTCGGAGGCCGATGACATCCTGAAGGCGGGAGATGCCTTGAAAGGACGCATTTCGGCGTTGCGTAAGCAGCAGATGAACCGTATGCAGGAGGCGGGTGCCCGTGACCTGAAGGTGCTGCAGGTCTACCTCAATCTGTTGCAGGAGTCGCAGGAGCTGACCAGCATCTGGCGGCATCTGTTGCGTGCCAGCCGCTTCTTCCAAAGTTAAGGGGCGGAGCATGGTGCGGCTGTCTGCTGTGGTGGGGAGCCGCGTGGATGTGTGGGGAAGCAGGATGCGATTTTGCAGCCTGCTTCCCCACACGGTCTTTCATTTTTTTTGTAAGTTTGCACCATGATTGACCAAGCTACCATCGACCGGATTATGGATGCGGCACAAATTGTGGATGTCGTGTCCGAATTTGTCACCCTCCGCAAACGGGGCGTCAACTATGTGGGGCTGTGTCCTTTCCACAACGAGAAGACCCCATCGTTCAGCGTGTCGCCCAGCAAGGGCGTGTGCAAGTGCTTCAGTTGCGGCAAGGGGGGCAACGTGGTCCATTTCATTATGGAGCACGAGCAGCTGACCTACTACGAGGCCCTGCGCTGGCTGGCGAAGAAATACAATATAGAAATCAAGGAACGCGAGCTGACCGATGAGGAGAAGCAGGCCCACAGCCTGCGCGAGAGTCTTTCGGTGCTCAACCAGTTTGCCGGCGACTATTTCCGCGATGTGCTGTACAACCATATCGACGGGCAGCGTATCGGCATGACCTATCTGCGTGGCCGTGGGTTCCGCGATGACATTATCCGCAAGTTCCAGCTCGGTTATAGCACCAACAGCGGCGATGCGCTGGCACGTGCCGCCCTTCAGCGGGGCTTCCGCGAAGACTATCTGGTCCGTACGGGGCTGTGTTACCGCAAGGATGACGGTACGCTGCACGACCGTTTCTGGGGGCGTGTCATCTTTCCGGTCCATTCGGTGTCGGGCAAGATTGTCGCTTTCGGGGGCCGTGTGCTCAATGCCGCCACCAAGAACGTACAGATGAAGTACGTCAATTCGCCCGAAAGCGAAATTTACCACAAGAGCCGAGAGCTGTATGGCATCTATTTCGCCAAGCAGGCCATCGTGCGGCAGGACCGCTGCTTTCTGGTAGAAGGCTATACGGATGTCATCTCCATGCACCAGAGTGGGCTGGAGAATGTGGTCGCCTCGTCGGGCACCGCCCTCACCACCGAGCAAATCAGGCTCATCCACCGTTTTACGGACAACATCACTTTGTTGTACGACGGCGACGGTGCCGGCATCAAAGCCAGCCTGCGCGGTATTGACATGTTGCTGGAGGAGGGGATGAACGTCAAGGTCTGCCTGTTGCCCGACGGCGATGACCCCGACAGTTTCGCCCGCAAGCACAATGCCACCGATTACCAGGCCTACATCAATGCGCATGAGGTGGACTTCATCCGTTTCAAGACCGCTCTGCTGATGGAGGAGGCCGGGAAGGACCCTATCCGCCGTTCGTCGCTGATAGGCAGCATTGTTCAGAGCATTTCGGTGATTCCAAACGATATTACCCGTTCGGTCTATCTCCGTGAGTGCAGCCAGCTGTTGCAGATGGAGGAGAAGGTGCTGGTCAGGGCGGCTGCCCAGCTGATGGAGCAGCGCACCGAAGCGAAGCGGAAGGACGAACAACGCCGTCGGCTGCGTGAGAACCGTGGCGGCAATGTGCCGGTACCGCCTCCGCCGGCAGTAGAGGCCGGTGCGGCGGCTGCCGTATCGCCCGATGGACTGGTGCCTGCTGTCAGCGAAGAGCCTCCTGCTGCCGTGCCGCCTCCCGTCGGGGAAGTGACCGTACCGCCTGCTGCCGGTGAAGCACCGGTGCCTCCCGAAACTGTTGTTCCGGCCGACACCTATACCTCGTTCATCCCGGTGCAGGGCAACGAGCGGAAGCTGTTCTATGCCAAAGAGGAGGAGCTGATACGCATGATTGTGCGGTATGGCGAGAAAATAGTGTGTTATCTTGCGCCCGAAGAGGAAGGAGGAACGCCCCGACCGGTGTCGGTGATACGCTTTATCTCGATGGGGCTGAAAGAAGATGACTTGCAGTTCCACAACGCCCTTCACCGGCTGATTCTGCAAGATGCCGAGCGTTATCAGGACGACCCGGGCTTTGTGGCGGAGCGGCATTTTGTGAACCATGCCAATCCGGAAATCAGCCAGCGGGCAGCCGACCTCGTGAGTGACCGTTACCAGCTGAGCAAGTACCACTCGAAGTCCCAGAAGATTGTTGCGGACGACGAGCGGCTGTTCGACCTGGTGCCCCGGTTGCTGCTTGATTTCAAGATGGCCATTGTAGACGAAGAGCTGAAGCAACTGTTGCAGGCACTGGCCGACTCGCAGACGGCTGGCGACCCCAACCACTGCCGGGAGATGATGCAACGCTACAAGGAGCTGCACGAGACGCAGCGTCTGATGGCCCAACGGGCAGGCGACCGGGTGGTGCTCAGAGGATAGTCCGGCTGGGGAGGGGGTCAGCGGCCTCTGCGAATGAGGTTCATGAACTCTTCGCGTGTCTTGGCCTGGTTGAAGGCACCCGTAAAGTCGGAAGTGGTGGTGATGGCGTTCTGCTTTTCCACGCCGCGCATCTGCATGCACATGTGTTTGGCCTCGATGACCACCATGACCCCGAGTGGGTGGAGGGTATCTTCAATGCACTCCTTGATTTGCAGGGTCATGCGCTCTTGCACTTGCAGGCGGTGTGAGAAAATGTCCACCACGCGGGCTATCTTGCTCAGCCCTGTGATGTAGCCGTTGGGGATATAGGCCACGTGTGCCTTGCCATAGAACGGCAACATGTGGTGTTCGCAGAGCGAGAAGAAATCAATGTCCTTCACAATGACCATCTGGCGGTAGTCTTCCTTGAACTTGGCCGCGCTGAGCACGGCTTTCGGGTCCACGTCATAGCCCCGTGTCAGTGTGAGCATGGCCTTGGCCACCCGTTCGGGGGTCTTGAGCAGTCCTTCCCGTTCGGGGTCTTCTCCCAGTAAAGTCAGGATTTCCCGATAGTGCGACATGAGCTGCTGCACTTTGTCTTCGGGCCATTTCATCAGGTTGGTGTCAATCATTATTCTAAGGATATGTTAATGTTCTCGCGTACAATAGCGACTTCCTTGAATTTGCCGCAGCCTTTCAGCTTGAGCATGGCGTCATAGGCTTCTTCCATACTTTTGAAGTCACCTACCCGGCAGAGCCAGCGTGGGGGTTGGAAATAGGTGTACACCGGCATGTTGGGGAAAGCCTTCTTGACCTCTTCAGCCATGGCGTTGGCCTCGTTGCGTGCCACGCGCGAATTGTTTCCGGCATATACTTGTATGCGGAATCCTCTTGTCTTCAGTATGTTCTGGCCCGGGGCGGCTGTCGGCGACGGTTGGAGGCATTTGCCTATCAGTGCGGTGATACGCTTGTCCTGATGGATGTTCACCGTTCCTTGTCCTGGCCGGTCGGTCTGCAGCTCTTCGAAGATGGTGGTCTGGGCAGTGGCTGTCGCAGAGAGGCAGAGGATGAAAATAAGCGATAACAGATACTTCATGTTGGTAGTGGGTTAAGTCATCCCGGGGTGCATGGCGGCCTCCCGGGATGACCGTTGGCGTTCAGACGTGATTATTTGAATGCGTCAATGATGCCTTTGAAATCGGCTACCTTCAGGGCTGCACCGCCAATCAGACCGCCGTCCACGTCGGGGTTGGCAAACAGTTCCTTGGCGTTGGAGGGCTTGCAGCTTCCGCCGTAGAGGATAGAAGTGTTGTCTGCCACTTCCTGTCCGTACTTGGCGGCTACCAACGAGCGGATGTGGGCATGGATTTCCTGAGCCTGTGCCGGAGTGGCAGTCTTGCCGGTACCGATGGCCCAAACCGGTTCGTAAGCGAGGATAACCTTGCCGAAGTCCTCAGCAGAGAGTGAGAAGACAGAGGCCAGCTGGGCTTCTACCACTTCGTTCTGCTTTTCAGCTTCGCGTTCTTCGAGCACTTCGCCGATGCAGAAAATGGGCTTCAGGTTGTTGGCCAAAGCCAGTTTCACCTTTTCTGCGAGGATTTCTACTGTTTCGTGGTAGTAGGCACGACGTTCAGAGTGGCCCAGGATGACATACTGTGCACCGGTAGAGGCTACCATTTCGGCAGATACTTCGCCTGTGTAGGCACCTTTTTCCTTGTCGGCGCAGTTTTCGGCACCTACACCGATGACAGCGCTGTCCACAATCGGAGTGACAGAAGCCAGGTGGATGAACGGTGTGCAGATGATGACATCGCAGTTCGGTTTGTCAGCGGCCAGTGCTTCGTTCAGTTCTTTTGCCAGGGCGATACCTTCTTGCAGGGTCTTGTTCATTTTCCAGTTGCCTGCTACAATGTTTTTTCTCATTTTGTTTTTAGTTTATAGGTTGATAAATCAGTGAGTTGTCTGTTTCTGGTTTCGGCGGGCGCGTGCCATTTTCCACAAGGCGTCGCACAGGCTGAGTGCCAGCAGGGGTCCGATGAACCATCCCAATACCTCCATAATCTGCCGCACTACCGTCTTTTGGCCGGATTGTCCCAGCGTCAGGCGTTCGAGCGGGGCGGACAGGTCGTACTCGTCGGGAAATTCGTCTGCTCCCCATTTGTGGAGGATGACTCCTTTCCGCAGCAGCATCAGGCCGGGATTGGCGCGTATCATGGTGTTCAGCGTCACATCGTCGGTCCGTGCGAACGGATATTCGGCCCCCGTGTCTTCCTGCCAGCGGTTGATGTCCCCGTCCGATGAGGCCGTCAGGCATATAAAGCGGTAGCTGTTCTCCACGCAATAGTCATACACCTCGTTCACCAGGTCGATGTTGCTGTCATCGGCCTCTGCCACGTGGGGCATGATGAGCAGGAAGGTGTAGCCGGGGTCGTCCAGCACCTCGTCGGTCACATCGGTCCCATCCTCTTGCAAAGTTATTGAAAAATCGTGAATCGGCGGCTCATATCCCTGTTCTTTTATGGTAGTTTTTGCATTTATGAAGGTCCAGGTGCTGTCAGAGGGGAGCTTGTCAATGGTGAACTCCTGTTCCTGGCCATTTCTGGCATAGATGAACGTGGTCTCATACACCGTCGGGTGTTGGTCTGGCGGCATCTCCATGCCTTTGCGGATGTCGGCCCCTATGTGGTAGGGGCGGAAATCGAACACCGGGAGCGTGTGTAGGCAATACAGCGCATAGAACAGGATGAACACCATGCTGTAGAGCCCTATCAGCCAGTCCACTTTATGCGAGACCAACTTGAAGAGGCGGTGGCGGCCCCTGAAGACGGAAACGGCAGCCACCCACAGCACCACGTTCTTCCAGAACGTCTGCCAGTTGCCCAGCAAAATGGCGTCGCCGAAACAGCCGCAGTCTTGGATGGGGTTGGCCAGGGCCAGCCACAAGGTGAGCGGGGTGAAAAAAGAGAGCAGCAGCAGCGTCAGCCGCGATGTGCCGTTGCGGCGGATGCCGAAGATGAGGTAAATGCCCAGTGAGAACTCCACCACACCCAGCGCGATGGCCGACAGGAAGAGGAGGACTGTAGGCAGGGCCTCGTGTACGTGGAACGCTTCGGCATATTCCTGTAGTTTGTAGAACACACCCGTCGGGTCGTTGGCCTTGACGAAGCCCGAAAACAAAAAGGCCGCTCCCAGCAGGAAACGGCAGCCGTTGGCCCAGACCTTGCCCAGCGTGTGTCGGGCCTTATGCTCCAAACTCCATTTTGATAAGTCCGAAAACTGCATAGTTCATCATGTCCATATAATTGGCGTCCACTCCTTCTGATACCAGAGTGGCTCCGCCGATGGCTTCGATTTGCTTGGTGCGGTAGATCTTCATCAGGATAAGGTCGGTGTACGACGTGGGTCGCATGCTTCGCCATGCCTCGTCGTAGTCGTGGTTCTTGGCCAGCATCAGGTCGAGTGCCTTGTGTGCGAATCGGTCATAGAGGTCCAGCGCCTGCTGTTCCGTCAGGTCATCCGTATCGGCATAGCCCAGCTCCAGCTGTATCAGCCCAATGATGCTGTAGTTCACGATGGCTATCAGCTCGGGGCGTATGCCTTCGTCCACGAGGGCGACACCTTTGGTCTCGATGCTGCGGATGCGGTTGGCCTTGATGAAAATCTGGTCTGTCACCGATGTGGGGCGCATGATTCTCCACGCCGCCCCATAGTCGTGCAGCTTCTTGGCGAACAGGTCACGGCAAAGGGCAATGACCTGTTCAAACTGGTCTTTGGTGGCTGTCACGAGCATTTCAGTACTTGGCCGATGCGCAGGGTGGACGTGCGTTTCAGTCCGTTGAGCTGGCACAGGCGGTTAATGGAAATATGGTATTTGCGTGAGATGCTGCCCAGTGTGTCACCTTTGCGTATCTTGTGGTAGCGGATGCCTTCGCCGGTCTCGTCGGCGGTAGCCACTACGCTCGATGCCGGTTTGCCGGCACGCAAGGCGGCGAGGGCACGTGTACGCTGTTTGGCATAGCGGTTGGCTCCGCGCACAAACAGGTAGTTGTCGGCCACAATATCCTGGTTGGGGAAATCAAAGAGGAATTCGGGGTTGATGACCTCGCCGAGGAAACGGGTCTCAAAGTGCAGGTGCGAGCCGGTGGAACGGCCGGTGTTGCCGCCCAGGCCGATGATGTCGCCGGCCTTGACGTATTCGTTTTCTGCTACCAACTGTTTGGACAGGTGGCCGTAGATGGTCTCCAGACCGTTGTCGTGGCGCAGCACCACATATTTGCCGTAGCCCCTGCGCTCATATTTCACCATGCGCACCCGTCCGTCGAAAGCGGCACGGATCGTGTCGCCGATGTAGACTTTGATGTCCAGCCCGTTGTGCATACGACGCCAGCGCGGACCACATTTGGAGGTGATTTGGGTATGGGTGGTGGGCATACAGAAGCCCGTCAGGTCAATGCGGAAGCTGTCGGGGACGCTGACTGTCTTTCCGAAGGCGTGTACGCGGTCATTGCTCCAGTTGGGATAGAGGCTGTAGGCAGGGTAGGCGGCCTGTTCGGCCTTGATTTGGCGGATGAGGGCCAATGAGTCTACAGCTTTGAGCTTTCTGTCGACAGGAGCCTGGCGGGCCAACAGGTCTTGTCCCGAAACGGGGAGTGTCATGAAGGTCAACGCGGCAACTGCCACGGTTCTGATACATTTTAAAATCATTCCTTTTTTCCTATTTTTTGCAGCGTGCATCGGTCACTATGTTGAGGAGGTCAGAAAGGGGGGCATAGAGTGCCGATGTACTGCCGGTGTAAAACAATTCAAGCCAAACGACGAAAACGACTGCTTCGTTTTCACTAAAACGTTCCAAAGATACGTTTTTTTGTGTGAACAATCGGCCTGTTTAATTGTTTTTAACTTGAAGAGGCAAGGAAAGATGGGGCGGAGCTTGTTTACTGGTGCTGGCGGATGGCGCGCGGATACCATTCGTCGGCCGTCACGAGTTTCAGTTCAGGGGTCAGTGTGGGGACAAAGTGCCCGTCCTTCCAGTCGTAGCACAGCGGCTCTTTCTTCAGGTATCGGCGCAAGGCCTGTGCCGTCTCCTTGTTCAGATAGTCGGGGGTGGTGTAGCTGAAGCGCAGGGTGGCGGTCGAATCGGCCAGCGAGGCACGTTTCAGGTAGAGGTCGGCTTGCAGGCGGAGCTCCTGCAGCGAGTCGCTGTCTGCTAAGGTGTTGAGATAGAAATCCTCCTCGGCAGGCAGGCGGAGGTAGTGGTCGGCAGGCAGCCGTTCCCATCGGGTGGAGTAGAAAGCCACGTGGCTGTCGGCTGCCGGGCCGAGGCAGGTGTGTACCGTGCAGATGACCTTCACCGAGTCATTCACGGGCAACAGCTTCATTTCTACCGTACTCACTTCGCTCTCTTGCAGCAGCAGGTAGTCATCGGTCAGCCGTAGCATCTCCGATGTCTGCCCGAAGCGGTTCTTCACTTCCGCCTTCATGCCGTTGGCCAGAAAGTCGCCGAAGTCGGCCCGGTTCACTTTGGTCAGCAGCAGCGAGAGCGAGTCCGGCAGGTTGACGAACAGCGACTTCATGTCTTGTGCCTGCATCCGCAGGCCAGTGAGTAGCAACAATATGCAGATAAGGTATTTCATCATGTTTTCTTTCAAGGGTTCGAACAACGGGCCAAATATAGGCAAACTTCCACAAATCTCTTTATCTTTGCACGAAAATTAACAGTCCATGTGCTACCTTACCTGTCTTTTGGTCTTTCTGCTCACCGTGGCGGCCAGCTTCATCCAGCGGGTCAGCGGGTTCGGGTTCGGCATCTTCGTCATGATGTTCTTCCCTTTTTTTCTACCCACTTACGGTGAGTCCATCATGCTGTCGGGGTTGCTGGCCGGCACGACGGCCCTGTTTGTCGCCTTGCGACAGTTGCGTCACATCCGTTGGCGACGGATGGGTGTCGTGGTGGTGTTCAATCTGCTGGCTTCCTACCTGTCGGTATCCTGTCTGGCATCGTTCGGCAATGCTCAGCTGAAGCGTTGTCTGGGCGGTTTGCTCATTCTCATCGCGCTCTATTTCCTGTTCGGTGAGAAACGGTGGCATCCTTCTTTCCGTTCGGTGCGGGTGCAGGGGGTCATCGGTACGTTGAGTGGGCTGATGGGCGGTATGTTTGCCATGCCGGGGCCACCCGTGGTGGTGTACTGCATAGGTTCCTTGCCCGACAAGCGCGAGTACCTGGCCACCATGCAGGCCTTTTCGGTGGTGTTCAATGTCTTCTATACACTGATTCGGGCCAACGTGGGGTATTATTCCCCGTCCATTCCTTATTATTGGCTGGTCGGGCTCGTCGGCATCTTCTTGGGTTCCTTCTTCGGTGCCCGCTGCTTTGAGCGCATCAGTCCGGTCATGTTGCGCCGCATCGTCTACCTGCTGATGCTGGTCAGTGGGAGTGTGGCGTTGGTGTGAGGAAGAGGCGTGCTGAACATCATCGGGCATATCACCCTGCATTGTTAGTTTCATTGCATAAGTATGAGGGCTTTGGGGATTGCCTCTCCCAGGCTGTCGAAATCCAGACTAAGTCCGGGCGGAACTTACACCTCCCGGACGAAGGAATCCCCCAACAAATCAACAACAATAACCTAAAAACTTATAACAATGAAAAAACATTTATTTTTCGCAGCCTGCCTTGCCACAGCCCTCTTCTCGGCTTGTAGCAATAATGAAGTGGAACAGTTGACCTCTAATGAAGGAACAAAAGTAAGCTTCGCCATCAATAGAGATGTAGCGCGTGCTACGACAACAGTTGATAATGGTACAACAACTACGACTTTTGCAGAGGATGATGAAATCACAGTCTTTTCTACCGGTTTAGTAGAAGACATGAAAGGTGAAAAATTTCAGGTGAAGGGCAGTACTTTGAAATTAAAAGATGAAACTAAATCGTTTACTTATAACGGTAATGATGGAGCTTCTTTCTATGCTTGTTATCCTACCACAAATGAAATCGAAAATGAGACTGAAACAAGGACATTTACTATTCAAACTGACCAGAGTGAAACCAATGCCTATGAACAGAGTGATTTAATGACTGCCAATGCTATTGTTAATATAGCGCAAGCTGCGGCTGTCCAGTTGGAGTTCAAGCATAAACTAACATTAGTGAAAGTTTCATTGAGCGGTTTTACCAATATTACCTCTGTTCAACTAAATAACATCAAGCCAACGGTAAAATGGACACTTTCAACAGATGCTGTTACATTAGATGATACTTCAACTCCCGAATCTATTACTTTGAATCCAGTAACGGTTGATCAAGGTTCAGATACTTCTTCAACGGAGGATGACACCATTGAATATTGGGCAGTGGTTCCTGCACAAACATTGGATGGAGGAACAGCCATGTTTAACATTGTTGCCAATAGTAAGAATTACACGTACACCCCGGCATCTGATGTAACACTGACAGCAGATACACCCATCAAGTTCAATCTGACATTACAGCCCGATGCCATAAGCGTTGTTTTAGGTTCAAGCCTTAGTTCTTCTTGGGGAAATTCAGCTTCAGAGGTTACTGAAAACGTTGAAAAAATGAATTATGTGATGGCGCCTACATCCTTGTCGGATCTTACTAATCAAGGTAAAGGTGGCTTAACTACAAACGGAGAATGGGGAAAAGCCTTTGGAACAGTTAGTACCAAAATAGGAAGTGGAGAAGCTACATTGAATGAGAACAAATCTATTTCAATCAAAAAGACCGCCGCTGGTCATTGGAGTTGTAACACCATATTCTATTATGGTGAAGCACCTAAAGTCAATACTGGTAAACAATATCTTTTAACTTTTAATGTCAGCTGCGATATTGCAAATAAACAAATTACCGTAGCAATGATGACTGCAGATCAAAGTGGTTCATTTTGTGCAATTAAAGATGGTGAAACTTATTACGCTGCAAGACTGTACAAATGTGTTATCGAAAATCAAACTTATCAGGTATCAATGGTAATTGATTGCACAAAAACAGCAGGAACTAGTACAACTAGTGCCACCCTCGTGGATGTGGGAGAAGCAAAAGACCAAAGCTATTATTTATTATTCTATCCCAATGATACCAATGCAATGTTTACTATTAGCAACATTTGTTTAACTGAACAATAATAGAATTCAATAAGTTATGTGATAACTGGTCTATTGAGTAAAAAAACAATAAACCTATCAATGTTTATTCTGAGTTTCCATTACATATCGTGTGATGGAAACTCAAAATAACAATGTAGCATATTTTTAATACATATCATGCCACTTGTCGATACTAGTCTGCGGAGTAAGACATAGCTATGTGGCCACTATAACAACCGGATTTCCTCTAACGTCAGCCCCGTCTTGTCGGCTATTTCCGCCTCGTCCAGCCCAGACAGTTTGAGCATCCGCGCTAAGGATTGGATGATAGAGGTCTGAGCCAGTAACTGTTCGTTCTTCTGCTGCAACTGCTGGTCCTGCTGTTGCAACTGCTGGTCCTGCTGTTGCAACTGCTCATTCTTCTGCTGCAACTGCTGGTCCTGCTGTTGCAACTGCTCATTCTTCTGCTGCAACTGCTGGT
>CAMAFR010000006.1 GCA_945833835.1 uncultured Bacteroides sp. | reverse complement strand
AAGCTCAAACATTTGTATCCTATTGTCACTTTTTAGACTTTACAGACTACTAGTAATGGCACAAAAAAAACGCTGCCCTACCTTCACAGGCAAGCAGCGCAAGCTACAATACAAAATACAAATACAACTAAACGAGATATTTTAAGTCATAGATAACTTCTGTCCTTACACGATGCCTTGCGCCATCATGGCACGGGCCACCTTCATGAATCCGGCAATGTTCGCCCCCTTCACATAGTTGATGTAACCATCGGGCTGGGTGCCGTATTTCACACACTGCGCATGGATGTCGTGCATAATGCGGTGCAACTTTTCGTCCACCTCTTCCGCGCTCCAGCTGATGTGCATGGCGTTCTGGCTCATTTCCAGTCCCGAAGTCGCCACCCCACCGGCATTGACCGCCTTGCCCGGCGCATACATCATCTTGTGCTCTATAAAGGCATCGATGGCTTCCGGTGTACATCCCATGTTGGAGATTTCGCCCACACACGTCACGCCGTTCGCTATCAGCCGCTGCGCATCCTCGCCGTTCAGCTCGTTCTGGGTGGCACACGGCAACGCGATGTCCACCTTCACCTCCCACGGACGGCGGCCGGGGACAAAGGTCGCTCCGGGGAACTCGTCGGCATAAGGAGCCACAATGTCATTGCCCGACGCGCGGAGTTCGAGCATATAGTCAATCTTCTCGCCACTGATACCGTCGGGGTCATACACATATCCGTCGGGACCCGAAATGGTCACCACCTTGGCACCCAACTGGGTGGCTTTGGTAGCCGCACCCCATGCCACATTTCCGAATCCGGAGATGGCAACGGTCTTGCCCTTGATGTCAATGCCTTTGGTGTCGAGCATCTGCTTGACAAAATAGAGTCCGCCGAATCCGGTGGCTTCGGGACGCACCAGCGAACCGCCGTACTCCAATCCCTTGCCGGTAAACGTTCCGGTAAACTCATGGGTGAGTTTCTTGTACATGCCGAACATATAGCCTACCTCACGGCCTCCCACACCGATGTCACCGGCAGGGACATCCATATCCGGTCCCAGATGACGCCACAGCTCCAGCATGAACGCCTGGCAGAAGCGCATGATTTCGGCCTCGCTCTTGCCTCGCGGCGAAAAATCGGAACCGCCTTTGCCTCCACCCATCGGGAGGGTGGTCAAGGCATTCTTGAAGGTCTGCTCGAAACCGAGGAACTTCAGAATGGAAAGATTGACGGACGCATGGAAACGGATGCCGCCCTTGTAAGGACCGATGGCATTGTTGAACTGCACCCTATAGCCCAAATTGACCTGTACCTTCCCCTTATCGTCCACCCAAGGGACACGGAAAGTGATAATGCGGTCGGGTTGCACCAAACGCTCTACCAAAGAAACTTTCTCGAATTCGGGATGCTGGTTATACACCTCTTCAATAGAAAGCAAGACTTCTCTCACAGCTTGCAGATATTCGGACTCGCCGGGGTGCTTTGCCTCCAGCGAAGACATGATTTGGTTTATATCCATAACATTACATTTTAAGGTCTGACAAAATGAACTATTTTGTAGGTGCAAAGTTAGGCTTTTCTTTCTATCCGCAAAATTATTTCCCCGTATTTTCTATTAAAAATGATAAAAAGTAACTTCAAGGGACAGAATTTGCACAAGTCATTTCTTTTCTGTTAATTTGTCCGATTTTACCAACGCTTCAACTCATTTTTAACCATGTTCAGCAAGCAAACATTAAACCAACTGTATTTCAAGGATACGCAATTTGTCAGCCTGATGACCAAACGTATCTTCAACGTGCTGCTGGTGGCCAACCCGTATGATGCCTTCATGCTGGAGGACGACGGACGTATCGACGAAAAAATCTTCAATGAATATATGAACCTGAGTCTGCGCTACCCGCCCCGCTTCACCCAAGTGTCCACCCCCGAAGACACCTGGCGGCAGCTGGAGCAGACCTCGTTCGACCTGGTCATCTGTATGCCGGGCACCGACAACAGCGACACGTTCGACATCGGACGCGAAATCAAGGTGAAATATCCTTCCATCCCGTTAGTGGTGCTCACCCCCTTCTCGCACGGCATCCGGCAACGGATGGAACACGAGGATCTGAGCATCTTCGAATATGTGTTCTGCTGGTTGGGGAACACCGACCTGCTGGTGTCCATCATCAAGCTGATAGAGGACAAGATGAACCTGGAGCACGACATCAAAGAGGTGGGTGTGCAGATGATACTGCTGGTGGAAGACAGCATACGGTTCTACTCGTCGGTACTGCCTAACCTGTACAAGTTCGTGCTGCGGCAAAGCCAGGAGTTCGCCACCGAGGCCCTGAACGAACACCAGCGGACCTTGCGCATGAGGGGACGACCCAAAATCGTACTGGCACGCTCGTTCGAGGAGGCCACCGCGCTGTATGAGCGTTATGGCAACAACCTGCTGGGGGTCATCTCGGACGCACGTTTCCCACACAACGGCCAGACCGACCCCACCGCCGGCATCAGTTTCCTGCAATACGTACGGGCGCACGACCCGTTTATCCCCTTGATTCTGGAATCTTCGGAAGTGTCCAACGAAGCCTATGCGGCACAGGTGAACGCTGTCTTCATCGACAAGAACTCCAAGAAGATGAACATCGACCTGCGCGAAGCCGTGGCCGACACCTTCGGCTTCGGCGACTTCTGCTTCCTGAACCCGAAGACCGGCGAAGAGGTGGCGCGGGTGCGCAACCTCAAAGAGCTGCAGAACGTCATCTACTCCATTCCGGCGGACTCCTTATTGTACCACATCTCGCGCAACCACGTGTCGCGTTGGCTGTACTCGCGCGCCATCTTCCCGGTAGCCGAGTTCCTGAAGCAGGTGACGTGGGATTCCTTGCAGGATCTGGACGCACACCGGCGCATCATCTTCGAGGCCATCGTGAAATACCGCAAGATGAAGAACCAGGGCGTGGTGGCCGTATTCCAGCGCGACCGTTTCGACCGCTACTCGCATTTTGCCCGCATCGGCGACGGCTCGCTGGGCGGCAAAGGCAGAGGACTGGCGTTCATCGACAACATGGTGAAACGGCACGTGGACTTCGAGGAGTTCGAGAACGCCTCGGTGGTCATCCCCAAAACGGTGGTGCTCTGTACGGATCTCTTCGATGAGTTCATGGACACCAACCAGCTCTACCAACTGGCCCTGAGCGATGTGGACGACAACGTCATCCTGCGGGCATTCCTTCGGGCCAAACTGCCCGACCGCCTGGTGGAAGACTTCTTCGCCTTCTTCGATGCGGTCAAGGCACCGATTGCCATCCGCTCGTCCAGTCTGCTGGAAGACTCGCACTACCAACCCTTTGCCGGCATTTATGCCACTTACATGATTCCTTATTTAGATGACAAATACGAGATGCTGCGTATGTTGAGCGATGCCATCAAGGGAGTCTATGCCTCTGTGTTCTACAAAGACAGCAAGGCCTATATGCAGGCCACGAGCAATGTCATCGACCAGGAGAAGATGGCGGTCATCCTACAGGAGGTGGTGGGCACCCAATATGGCGACCATTACTATCCGTCCATCTCGGGAGTGGCCCGCTCGGTGAACTACTATCCCATCAACGACGAACTGGCTGAAGAAGGCACCGTGAGCCTGGCGCTGGGACTGGGTAAATATATTGTGGACGGCGGACTGACGCTGCGCGTATGCCCGTATCACCCCGACAAGGTGCTGCAGACCAGCGAAATGGAAATGGCACTGCGCGAGACACAGACCCGCTTTTATGCCCTCGACCTGAAAAACACGGGACAGGACTTCTCGCTGGACGATGGGTTCAACCTGCTGAAACTGCCGGTGAAAGCGGCCGAGAAAGACGGTTCGCTGAACTTCATCGCCTCCACCTACGACCCGTATGACATGGTCATCCGCGACGGTATCTACCCCGGCGGCCGGAAGGTCATCACCTTCGCCAATATCTTGCAACATAACGTATTCCCATTGGCACGCATCCTCCAGCTGGTGCAGAAATACGGCCAGGGAGAGATGAGACGGCCTGTAGAAATAGAGTTTGCCGTCAAGCTCGACGCCCAGACCAAGAGCGGCACGTTCTATATCCTACAGATACGCCCCATGGTAGACATCAAGGCCGGACTGGACGAAGACCTGGGTGCCTTGCCCGAAGACCGTATGCTGCTGAAGAGCGAAAACGCCCTGGGACATGGCATCATAGACGACATAGCCGACGTCATCTATGTCAAGACCGACGGGTACTCGGCCTCCAACAACCAACTGATAGCATACGAGATAGAGAAGCTGAACAAACGGTTCCTGGACGAAGGCAAACACTACGTACTGGTAGGACCCGGACGCTGGGGCAGCAGTGACACCTGGCTGGGCATTCCCGTGAAGTGGCCCAACATCTCAGCCGCACGCATCATTGTCGAGGCCGGACTGACCAACTACCGTGTCGACCCCAGCCAGGGTACCCACTTCTTCCAGAACCTGACCTCTTTTGGCGTGGGCTATTTCACCATCAATGCCTACATGAACGACGGCATCTATAACCAAGACTTGCTGAACAGCATGACGGCGGTGGAAGAAACCACCTACCTGCGCTGGGTGCACTTTGAGCATCCGCTCACCATCAAGATGGACGGCAAGAAGAAACTGGGAGTGGTGATGGTCAATGAAGAATCTTTTAAATGAAGAATGATGAATGAAGAATGAAGAATCTTTGGAAATGAAGAATGATGAATGACGGCATTTGCTTGTCGAGGGTCTGCACAACTCCATGTTGGGGGTGCGGACCCTCAGCAAGCATCAGCAGCGGTTATCCGTTATTGCGGTATTCCAAGGGACTCATACCGACATAGCGCTTGAAATATTTCCCGAAAAACGACATGTTGGCGAAATGAAGGGAATCGGAAATGGCCTGGATGGACAGGTTAGTGGATTTCAGCTGCGACTTGGCATCCATGATGACCATCGAGGAGATGATGTCGATACACGTACGGCCGCTCACCTGCTTGACTACCGTGCAGAGGTGGGCATGGGTGATTTGCAGCTGCTGGGCATACCAAGTGACGTTGCGCGTATGCGAGTAGTGCTGAATGACCAACTGCGAAAACATCCGGCAGATCTGTTCGCCTTTGGTGAACGACACCTTCTCATCTCCCTTGTCCTTATAGAGCAAAGAAATGCCTTTATGGATATCTTCGAAGGCATTGACTGCCAACCCCTCCTTGATGGCATCGGACGAATGCTCGAAAATGTCAATCAGCAGGTTCATGAAGCCCGCAATGATACGCACTCCCACAGGTTTGAGCGAAATGATGGGACGGCCCAACGTGAACAGCATCGTGTCTATCAGCGAACGCGAACGGCCTGTCCCGTTGACGAACTGGGAGGAAAAGCCCAGAAAATAAATCTGGATATTCCCTTTCACCTCGTTGATTTGGAAGATACTCCCGGGCAGCAGCGTGGCAAACTCGTTGGCACGGATTTGATAGCGGTTGGTATTGACCAGCACATCCACCTCTCCATCTGCTATAAAGGCAAAAATCTCACATTTGAGCCGCACCGGATAATTGGCATACATGCTGAGCAACTCTTTGGTGATATCGGTTCCTACAATCCAGTTTTCGGGTATATCTATCTGCGGTAATTCTTTATCTGCAATCATGGCTTTCAGCTTTTCTACAAAGATAAAGATATTCCTAATAATTAGAGCAAGAAACAGCCGATTTCAGACAGATTTTCCTATTTTAAATGACAAACAGACCAAAGACGGTTGCAACCATCCTAAAAAAAGCCGCAAAGACGCAGGCGGACAAAACCTCTACCTGACACCTTTGCGGCTCTGATCATGAAATTGTAAGACTGAACATTCAGCGGAGGACCCTCATCACTGCTTGGTCAATGTGCAGTAAATCTTGTCCGAAGTAGAACGGGTGAGGTAGAGCTCCACCTGATAAGTACCCTCTTCATCTACTTTCAAATCGGCAGCTCCGGCTTGCAGGTTGTCGATGGAACCACCATAGTTCACCACATCCCATGACTTGTTGGCTCGGAACTTGAACGAGCCCTTCACCATGTCGACGGTGGCTACCCACGCATCCTTGGCCGCATCGTAAGTCATTTCCTTGTCCTCATCCCAGCTGCCTGGGGCATCGCCCACGATGCCCCAAGCCGTTTTGGTCAGCTCAATGGTCTGGGCCGGGATGTCTGCCTTCATCATATAGAAGCCAGCCGCTACCACCGACAGGTTGCCGGAGGCGTCTTTCTTCATGACGGTGTCATCCACCTCCTTGAAATCAGCGAAGACATACGTCTTGCCTTTGCCGGCGACCCGTGTCTCGGCCAGTTGGAAACCACCGTCCAAGTTGGCGAAACCGGTGTACACCCCTTTGAAGTCGGCCGACTGCAACGCCGGTGCCGTGGCCAATGCCCAAGCCTGTCCGTTGTTGGGCACAAACATCAGTTCATCGAACACCAGACGTTCTACCTTATAAGAGCGTTCGGCCATGTTGAGCGACAGGCCGAAGTTCTTGGTGCCTGCCGTTGCGGGAATCTTGATGACCTTGCCGGCCTCGGTCAGGCTGCCTTCCAATGCGGCGTCGCCATCGGCGGCCACTCCCAGAAGGGCGGCCTCATCCTTACTTTCCTTCACAGCCTTCGTAGCGATGGCAAAATACCAGTCATCACACGACTCGTCGGCCTTGAGAGGAGCCGCCACGTAAGCGGTAAACTGAGGGTCGTCATACACGTCATTGCCCGAATGGCTCAGTTCGCGGGCATTGGCAAAATCCCAGACACCGCCCACCTGCTGCACCAGATAATACGTATCCTCAATCACGTAGGGGGAGTACAGTTTGGCCGTAATCTTGAGGTCTGCCGTGTGCTTCACCGTCATGTCGCCCAAGGCAATATAGCCGGCCACCGAGATAGGATATTCGTGTTCCACCGGACGCTTGCCGTTGATGTCAATCAGCACCTTTTCCAGCTCGGCGACACTGACCTCACCGTTACCATTGGCTTTCAGCACCGTACCGTTGGAGAACTGCACATCATAGCTGGTGGCATACTCCCCTTCGGCAGTCACGGCAGCCGTAAAGAGCTGCACGTTGTCGCCGGTCAGTGCGGCATAGTCTATCAATGCGGCAGGCGTCAGTGCCATCGAAGTACTCTTGGCCTCTTCCTGCTGGTTCGCGATGGGTTTCGCCCAATCCGTGTAGTCGTCTGTGCAGGCTACCAGTGTGGTAGCCATTGCCAGTACATATAATACATTTCTTTTCATACGTTTGTCTTGGTTAAGCAGTTAAATTAAAGTTCAGTGAACGAGTAAGATCCGTCAATGTCATTGAACACGACCGTGTATTTGCCGGCAGGGACCTCAATGTTGTCGCCACCGTCGGTACCCACGCCATAGGGGAATTCCTTGGATCCCCAGTTGGGCGACCATCCCGGCTGCAAGAACTTGACACCCGATTTCTCTGTCAGTTCGAGCGTGTACATCCACACGTGGTTATGGCCGTTCATGTTGTCGGTAACGTTCACCGGTGTCATCTCGGTCTTGTCGTCCCAGCCGTTGAAGTCGCCGGCAATATACATCTTGTCGTAAACGGTCGGTGTGATATCCTCTTTCGTAATGGTCAGGGTGTTTTCCTTGGTGTCCATCTTGAGGGTATAGTAGCCGGCTGCCGGCTTGAAGTTCTTCGAACCTCCATCGTTCATCACGGGGTCCAATGCCGTTTCGGACGTAGAGCCCCACTGGTCATCCCAGCTGTCGGGGGTCTTCTTCAGTTTGAAGCCGTCTTCGTTGAAATAGCCCGTAAAGACGGTTTCACCCTTACCGGTCTTCTTGTCATACTCAAAGTCCTTCACGATAGACATCGGGATGATGCTGGTACCGATGGTAGAGCCCCATTTGCCGTCGGCGATACAGCCGCCAATCAAGTACCAAAGCTCGGGAGCGGCGTTCTTCAGTTCCATATAATAAGGAGCTACCGTCATCTTCACTACATTCGAGACGATGGGGTAGACATAGCTGGCACCGTTGTTGACCGAGATGGCCGAACGCATCCGTACATACAGGTCCTGCGAAGCCGGAACAGCATTTTCTTCCCACTTGCAGAGCTGCATCAACGCCTTGTCAAGATTCTCCGACAGATAAGCGGCACTACCGCCTTCAACGGCATCCAGCGTCACATAATCGGCCACTTTGGCACCGGTCTCGTCCGCATCCGCTTCTGCCAGACTGGTGGTGAACTGGCCCGTAGCCGACACTTCCAGGAAGTAAGCCGCCACAGCCGTATAGCCATAGTCGGCCTGCGACCAGGTAAATTCCACGGTCTGCGAGTGAGACAAGTCTATCAGCGAGGTGGCATAGGCCGGTGTGTTCAGCACGAAGGTCGTCGGTGTCTGGATAGTGGGATTCGAGTCCCTGTCATCGCTGCAAGAGCTGAGGCAGCCCAGGCCACCGAGCAATATCATAAATGATGCAATATACTTTTTCATTTTCTTTTGTTTTTAAATGGATTACACAGACACTTGTTCATCAATATCCCGGAGTCGGCTGCAGGTTCGGGTTGGCGTTCAGGTCATCATCGGGCAAAGCGAACACATTGAGGTGTGCGCTGAAAGCGATACCGGCCTGCACGCCGCCTTTCCACTGCCACATATAGGTACTGTTGCCGCCAAACTGTCCGTAGCGGATCAAGTCAATACGACGACGGCCCTCAAAGTAGAACTCACGCGACCATTCGTCGAGGATGTCGTTCAGCGAATACGTGTTCTTGATGTCGGCATGGGCACGGCTGCGGACGGCATCAATGGCCGACTTCGCCTCGGGAGTCACCTGATTGCTTCCGGCCTGGCGGGTCAGTGCCTCGGCATAGGTCAGGTAAGCCTCTGCCGTACGCATCAGGAAGAAGTCGGCATCGGGGAACTGTGTGTGATGGGCCGTACCGCCGTTGGAATAGTAGTTCGTGAACTTCACGACAGAATAACCCTCCGTAAATTCGCTCGTATCATCTATGCTGAGCTTGCGGCCTTTGCCCCAGAAAAGGGCACGGTCATCCTTCGCCTTCTGTGTCATTTCGGTGGGGAGCACCTCGGGAGCATCGCCATTAGGGAAGAACTTGGCCACCAGGTCGGGACGCGCACGGTTGCCCTGCCAGTTCTCGGAGGTGTTGTTGCCGGCGGTGTACTTGCCGCCAATCATGTCTTCCTTAAAGGCACTGGCCATCAGGAACAGCGTAGAACCCCAGCTGGAGGTCTTCACACCGTCTTGCAGCAACGGGAGGATGGCCTCGCGCGAAGCGCCGCTTTCACCGTTGTCACCCATGAACAGCATCTGATAGGCCGACCAGTCGGCATTGCCGGCAGAAAAGAGCTCGTAAGGAGAATCCATCACCTTCTTGGCATACTCGGCGGCCTTTGCCCACTGGGCGGTGCCGGTATAGACTTCGGCATTCAGGTACAGGCGGGCCAGCAACAGCCAGGCAGCGGCCTTGTCGGCACGGCCATAATTGGCGTCGGCAGAAGTCTTGGCTTTCGGTTCGAGCAGGTTTTGCTCACACTCCAGCAGTTCCTGCTCGATGAAGGCGTACACCTCGGCACGGCTTTTCGGCTGGGCCGGTTCGGACGACACTTCGAGCGGGAAAGGAATCGTACCCCAACCGTCCATCAGATAATAATAATGCAGCGCACGCAAGAAACGCACCTCGGCCGTCATGGTGGCATCGTGCTCAGCGGCTTCCGTCAGATAGAAATTGCAGAGGTTGATGCCGAAATACAGACGATAGTAGAAACCTTTCAGCATCGGGTGACTGGCTCCCCAACGGTTGAAGTTGAACGCCGGGATGCCTTCGTCACCCCAGTTGCAGATGGCCTCATCGGTCGTCAGGGTGTTGGCATTGAACAACTGGCGGACAAAACCGGTCGTACCGCCGTCCAGACCGTCTACGTCACAGTCGCCGTTGGCACCGCCATTGCCGGCAATGGCCATGGTGGCGTAACACTTGTTGAACATAGCTTCATAGTCGGCAGTCATATTCGTACTCGGGTCGATGGGGGTCACATCCAGATCACCGACACAAGAACTGGTTCCCATAGCGAACAGCAAAGCTGTGGCAGGAACAATGTTTTTAATGTATTTGAAGTTCATACTTTTCTGTTTTTAGGATTTAGAAATTGAGCGATACACCTAACTGAGCCGTGATAGGACGCGGATAAATGTTGTTGTCGATACCGCCGCTCACTTCGGGGTCGATGCCGTTGTACTTCGTGATGGTGAAGACATTCGAGACAGTGCCGTAGATACGGCCGCTGATACCCTTGTAGCCACCGGTCTTGAACAAGTTCTCGAAGCTGTAGCCCAAGGTGATGTTGTCACACTTCAGGAAGCTGGCGTTCTGTACGAAATAGTCAGACAAGGCATTGTCCCACGTCTGCCAGTTCTTCTCGATGACACGCAACGGACGGTTGCCCAGATAGCTGTAAGACCAGACGGTGCTCATGTTGCTGGCACCTGCCTCCAAATCGTTGAACACATAGTTGTCAAAGCTGGCACGCAGCGAGAAACCGAAGTCCCAGTTCTTGTATTGCAGCTTGGAGGTGAAGCCGGCTGTCCAGGGAGCCGCCGGGCTCTTGTAGAAGTACTTGTCGGCTGTGGTAATCTTGCCGTCGCCATTGCGGTCCACGTACACACCTTCGAGGGGCATACCGTTCTGATCATACGCCTGCTGGTAAACGTAGAACGAGCTGGCAGGATGGCCTACGGCATGCGCCTGACACATATTTCCGGTACCGGCAGAGATGCCTCCGGTAGGCACATAGTAATTCTCGTCGCCGTTGATGAGCTCGGTAATCTCATTGCTGTTGTAAGTGACGTTCAAGCCCAAATCCCAATACCAGTCATCCGTCTGGATGGCTTTCCAGTTCAGCGCCACTTCGACACCGGTGTTCTTCAACGAACCGATGTTCGACTTCACCTTGTTCTTGAAATTGGAACCGGCAGCCACCGACACCTCGTTCAGCAGGTCCGTCGTCTTGCGGTAGTAGTAGTCCACACTACCCGTGAAACGCTGGTTGGCAAAGCCGAAGTCGATACCGGCATTGTAGGTCGTAGTGGTTTCCCACGTCAGGTTTTCGTTATAAGCGTCCGGGCGGCTCAGCACGCCATTGCCGATGATGGGATAGTAGCTGTCGGGAGCAGAATTGATATTATAGGAAGCGAAGTAATTGTAGTCGCCGATGCCTTCCTGCTGACCGGTCTGACCATATCCCAGACGCAATTTCAGGTCGGAAACAGCTTCTACATCCTTCAGGAACGCTTCGTCTTTGATTCTCCAGCCGAAGGCGAACGAGGGGAACAACGCCCAGTGATCCTTGAAACGGGAAGAACCGTCGTAACGCACCGTAGCGGTGAAGAGGTAGCGGTCCAGCAAGGTATAGTTGGCACGGCCAAAGAAAGAGACCAGGTAGTTCTCCGTCTTGTAGACCTTGGCGTTACGGTTCACGTAGTTGTTCTCCATATTGTTGTTGTCGTACTCGGTATTGGTAGACTGCTTCAAGCCCCAGCCATCGTATTCCTGCGAACGGTGGAAGTGCTGCCACTCGTAACCACCCATGATGTCGAAGTGGTGCTTGTCATTAAAGTCCTTGTAATACTGAGCATAAGCATTGAAAGACAGGTTGTACTTGTCCACCTGATCCCAGCCGTCCCAACCGTAATAGATTTTTTCGGGAGACATGGGCGAAGTGACCGTGGTCTGCTTACCGGTAGAATAGTCGGCACCCAGGTTGGCGTGCAGGCGCAGGTCTTCCAGACCATGAATCTTGTAGTCGAGTTCCAGATTGCCGACAAAGCTCTTCGAAGTGGCCTTGTCATCCTTCAGTTCGAGCAGGGAAACCGGGTTCTGGGTAGCCTGACCGTTCATGGTCAGCGGCCAGGTGGGGTCTTTCAAGGCAGAACCGTCTTGGGTCCACTGGTAATAGCCTCCGAAGTTCTTGTACTTGTCGTCACTACTCATCACCGGCTGGGTGGGGTCCATGTAGACAGCTGCACTCACGGCTCCGGTGTTGGCATAACGGGTCTTGGCAATCATGCCCTTCATGTTGGCATTGATGCGCAGGTGGTCTTCAAAGAACGTCGGCGAGAGGTTCACGCTGGCCGTGTAACGCTTGAAGTCAGACGTTTTCAGGATACCCTGCTGGCCGGTATAGCCCAATGACACACGGTAGGGCATGTTCTTCAGGCCGCCGGACAACGTCACGTTGTGGTCATGGCTGACGGCCGTACGGTAGATTTCGTCCTGCCAGTTGGTGTTGGCAGTACCCAATGCCTTGGCCGCATCACTGTCTTCACCATATTGCTTGGCTACAAACGCACGGAATTGGTCACCGTCCATCACGTCGACGGTTTTCTTCTTCATACCGACAGACACGTTGCCGTTGTAAGTCACAGAAGGTTTCTGGCCGGTACGTCCTTTCTTGGTGGTGATGATAATGACACCGTTTGAACCGCGTGAACCGTAAATAGCGGTCGCCGAGGCATCCTTCAAAACCGTGAAGCTTTCGATATCCGAGGGGTTTACCATTGACAGCGGATTGGACAGACCTTTCACACCTTCGTTGTCCATGGCCAGACCGTCAATCACAATCAACGGGTTGTTGCTGGCGTTCAACGAGGCACCGCCACGGATACGGATGGTAGCGCCTTCACCCGGAGCACCACCATTGGAAGTGACGTTCACACCGGCAATCTTGCCTTGCATCATATCCTGTGCATTGGTCACCAGACCCTTGTTCATATCATCGGGCTTCATGGCCGTCACCGAACCGGTCAGGTCATTCTTCTTGGCTACACCGTAACCGATGACCACCACTTCGTCCAACGTCTCAGCGTCTTCTTTCAGGATAACGTTCATTTCGGGAGCCGCCTCCAGTTCCTGCGGCAGGTAGCCGATAAAGGAAATGACCAGGATGTCTCCTTTGTTGGCCTGCAGCTGGAAAATACCGTCAAAGTCCGTGATGGTACCGTTGGTAGTACCCTTCACGAGGATGTTGGCACCAATGACGGGTTCGCCTGTGGCGTCTTTCACCACACCTTTCACTGTCCATCCTTGCGCGAAGGTCTGGACAGCGAACAGCATTCCTACCGCCATAAGCAGCAGGAACCGACTGATTGCTTTTTCTGTTTTCATATTACTTGATTGTTAGTTATAAAATAAATTGTTGTTCGTATGGCAGAAAGGAGGGTGTGAGTCCTACAAGAACTCACACCGTCATCCTTATTTCATTTCCTTGATAGAGATGGCATAGCCACCGCCTACGGCCGCCTTCAGGTACAGTTTGCTCTTGGCCGTCACCGTCTTGCGGGTAATGGTATAACTCTGCGGGTTCTTGTCCCAGCTGGCATCCTTGCCGTCGGCATAGATAATGGCCTCATACTTCTTGCCCGGCTGCAGGAAATCGAGCGTCAGGGCCGACTCATGACCGTTGAAGCCGGCTGTACAGCCCACAAACCAGTCGTCGGTGCCCTTGGCACGGCGCGCAATGGTGATATGGTCGCCCGGCTCCGCCTCCAGATAGCGGCTCTCGTCCCAGTCTATCGCCACATCCTTGATGAACTGGAAAGCATCCATGAAACGCTCATAGTTCTCGGGGATGTCGGCGGCCATCTGCAACGGACTGTACATGGTGACATACAATGCCAGCTGACGGACCAGCGTAGAACGGACGCGAGAGGTGTTGTCGGGATTCATCTTGCTGCAGTCCGTTTCAAAAATACCCGGCGTATAGTCCATCGGGCCACCGATAAGACGAGTGAACGGAAGCACGGTGGTGTGATAGACACTGTTGCCGCCAAAGGATTCATATTCGGTGCCACGGGCCGATTCGTTGCCGATAAGATTGGGATAGGTACGGCAAAGTCCGGTGGGACGGACGGCCTCGTGGGCATTGACCATGATCTGGTAGTCGGCCGCCTTCTTCACGGCATAGAGGTAATGGTTCACCATCCACTGTCCGTAGTGGTGCTCGCCGCGGGGAATGATGTCACCCACATAGCCGCTCTTCACAGCGTTGTAGCCATTGTCCACCATGAACTGGTACGCCTTGTCCATGTGGCGTTCGTAGTTGCGGACAGAGGAAGAGGTTTCGTGGTGCATCATCAGGCGTACCCCTTTCGACGACGCATAGCGGTGCAGCTCCTTCACGTCAAAATCAGGATAAGGAGTCACAAAGTCGAACACATAATCCTTGCTCTTGCCGAACCAGTCTTCCCAACCTTGGTTCCATCCTTCTACCAACACCTGACTGAAGCCGTGCTGTGCGGCGAAGTCGATATAACGCTTCACGTTGGCGGTGTTGGCCGAATGCTTGCCGTTGGGAGTGGTCCGGGTATAATCGGTCACGCCCAGCTTCACGCTGGAGAGCTCGTCCGTATAGGCCCAGGTACCCTTGTTGGTAATCATGTCCCACCACACACCGATATACTTCACGGGCTTTATCCAGGAGGTGTCGGCATATTTACAAGGCTCGTTCAGATTGAGGGTGATGCGTGAGGCCAAGATGTCGCGGGCATCGTCGGCAACGATAATGGTACGCCACGGCGAAGTGCACGGTGTCTGCAAATACCCTTTGTCACCTTTGGCATCGGGGGTCAGCCATGACTCGAACACCAGGTTCTTGTCGTCCAGGTTCAGGTGCATACAGGAGTATTCCACCAATGCGGCTTCGTGCAGGTTGATATAGAGTCCGTCGTCGGTCTTCATCATCAGGGATGTCTGCACGCCGGTCGGCGAGAACACGGTCTGCGAAGAGTTCGGCGTGATGGCTTTCTGCATCAGGCCTCTGATTTCGGACAGGCGCGACTGGTTATAGTCGTATTCCTGCGTGTCATAGTCGCCCGGTATCCACCATGCCGTGTGGTCGCCCGCCATGGCAAACTGCGAATGCTCTTCCTTGACCACAAAATAGTTCAGGTTCTTCTGTTGCGGGAACTCATAGCGGAATCCGAGGCCGTCGTTGAACAGGCGGAAACGGATGACCATCTGGCGGTCGTTCGCCGCCTGGTGGAGGGTAACGGCCAGCTCGTTGTAATGGTTGCGGATGGCGCTTTCCTCGCCCCACACCGGATGCCAGGTCTCATCGAACGTAGCCGTTTTCGTATCGCTCAGCGTGAAGCCGGTCATCAGATTGGTCTTGCTGTCCAGCTGGTCGCGATCGTTGCGTTCCGTCCATTCAAAATCCGTCTTCTTATCGGCGTCTTCCTTTTTCAGCTCCAAGCCAAGTGTACTGGGCTTGATGACCGGTTTGCCGGAAAAAGTCAGCGCATACACGGGCGCACCCTGTGCATTGAGGCTGAAGTCCATCTTCAGCTTACCATCGGGGGAGGTAAGCTGCTGTGCGTGGGCGGCGGCGCCCAGACAGGCCAACGCCACCACCATCAATGATTGTTTTACGTTCATTATTATAAGTTTTTAAGGTGTTCTGGTTTCAGTTTTCCGAGGAGAGGCACCTCCAAGCGGTCAATGAAAATTGAAAACGGGAATTTTCGCAAATTCCCCTTTTTCAATTCTCTCCCATTTTATAACCTTTTATGCCAATTGGTATTTTTGCTTGCTAAAAGAAAAATAAAACAGGTCTTTCCGTATTTCCGTTTTCACAAATTAAGATACCTACTCGACCTGTTTTGCCCACTTGAATGTTTTTATAAATATGTTGTGCCTAATTGAAAACCTATTTATCTACGAATCAATGCATTCTCATACTATTAGTATAGCAGTGCCTTAAAAGGACAACAACAAGGTCTGGCGGGGCTGGAGCAGCAGCCGGTCCTTCAGCTGGAACGTCTTGCCCGACAGGAAGTCGGTGGCTTCCGGTTGCGGGAGCACTTCCCGGTAAGGGGTGAGGTCCAGCGTCTGCTCACGGTCCGAACCGTTCATGATGACCACTACCGAATGTCCTTCGTAGCTGCGTTCATAAACATACGTGCCGCTGGCGGTGGAGAAATGCTTCAGGCTGCCTTTGCCAATCACCGCATTGCCTTTGCGCCATTGCAGCAGTCGTCGGGTAAAGTCGAAGGCCTCGTTCTGCAGGGCCGTACGTCCGGCCGCTTCAAAACAGTTGGTCTTGTCCTCCTTCCATCCGCCGGGGAAATCATTACGAAGGGTGCCGTCGCCGTTGCCCTTGTCGGCGGCCATCAGGATTTCCGTCCCATAGTAAATTTGGGGGATACCACGGGTCGTCAGCAGGAAGGTCAGCGCCTGCTTGTAGCGGGCCAGGTTTTGGGCCTCCCGCTCGTTCTTGCAGAAACGGGAAACGTCATGGTTGTCGAGGAAAATCAGCAGGTGCATCGGGTCGGCATACACATGGTCCTGCGTCAGATAATCGTACAGACGGTACAGCCCGTCGGACCAGTCGCCGGTCTCCTCATCGAAAGCCACATTCATCAGGGCGTTCAGCGGGAAGTCCATCACCGTAGGCAGATGAGAGTTGCGCGGAGCGGCCAGCCGGCTGTCTTTCTGCCAGAACGACACCAGCACATTGCTGTTCAGCCATGTCTCGCCCACGATGTTGAAGTGGGGGTACTCGTCCAGCACCTCCCGACACCACTGCGACATGAAATCAAAGTCGGCATAGGGATGCGTGTCCTGACGGATGCCGTTGATGCCGGCAAACTCCACCCACCAGATACTGCTCTGAATCAGATAGCGGGCCACGTGGCGGTTGCGCTGGTTGAAGTCGGGCATCTGTTCGGTAAACCATCCGTCGGTGGCGATGCGCCGCTCGTAGTCGCTGGCATGGATGTCCTGCACGCTCGCCGTCTTGTAAGAAGTCTGCACATAATTGGAGCGGAAGTTGAACCAATCGTCCGACGGTCTGTCCTTGAACAGGTAGTTCTCCCTGCCACAATGGTTGAAAATCATGTCCATCACCATTTTCAGTCCTTTGGCCTGTGCCTGTTCGGTCAGTTGTTTGAATTCTTCGTTCGTACCCAGCCGGCGGTCAATCTGATAATAGTCCGTAATGGCATATCCATGATACGAGCCTTCGGGCATATCGTTCTCCTGGGCCGGGTTCAGCCAGATAGCGGTAACACCGAGGTCCTGCAAATAATCGAGATGGTCGGCTATCCCCTGCAGGTCGCCTCCGTGACGGGTATATTGTCCGGAGCGGTCCACCCCGTCCTCCAACATGCCGGGCACCCTGTCGTTGGCCGGATTGCCATTGGCGAAACGGTCGGGCATAATAAGGTAGAGCACATCCTCGGCCGTGAAGCCCTGTACCTCCTCTCCCTTGCGGGTGCGCTGCTTCAGCTCGTAGGGGATGGACGTGGTCTTCTTCCCCTCCCGCAACAAGATGTGGAAGGTCTGCGGCCGGGCTTCGGCCAAATCCAAATAAAGGAGCAGGTAGTTGGGATTGTCTTGCAAGACCACCTCTTTTAATAGGATATCCGGGCTGTCAATGCTCACCTGAGCGGCGGCGAGGCACTCACCATGCAGCAGAATCTGCAGCTCGGGATTCTTCATGCCGGCCCACCAGAAGGTAGGTGCCACGTGCTGAACGGTGGCTGCGTGAGCCTTAGGGCTGAAATGGAAGAAACTTAAAAGCGACAACATCACAATCAGTGTTTGTTTCATAATACGTTTGGGTTAGTGAGGGTTTCTGTTCGTTTGACGGATGCAAATGTACAGGGTTTCTTGACCCCTAATGGATACTAACATCATTTTATAAATGCCATAAACCATTAATTCATTGAATATCAGAAGAGAGTACACGTATTTTATCAGGGAAAATATAAACGGTTTGAAAATACCGGTAACGGAATAAAGCGAGTTTGAAAGGAATTTCCTACATTTGCCTGACCTAAATACGACCTGACCTTATGAGAAACATCGCCATCCTCCTCTTGTATGTATGCGGTTTCGCTTGGAGCGTCTCCTCAGCGGCCCTCACACTGGCCGACTCCACCCGAACGGTGCTCGACACCCTCGATGCCGCCATCCTCCACAAAGCCATCTACCACGAACGACACGAGCGGAACATCGCCCGCCTCAAGACACAGCTGCAGGCGGCCACCGCACCACGCGATCAGTGGGAACTGTGCGGACAAGTGTTTGGCGCTTACCTCCGCTATCAGGCCGACTCGGCTTTGGCCTATGCCAACCGCCGCCGGGCATTGATGCACCTCCTTTCGCCGGAAGAACGGGCTAACACCCTCATCAACTACGCAGAGGTGCTGAGCGTGATGGGCATGTACAACGAGTCGGCCGAAACGCTCCGAAGCATCGATGTGGCCTCTCTGGGTGATTCATGCCTGGCCTACTTCTACCGCACCTGCCGCGCCTATTACGGCTGGCTGGCCGACTATACCGCCGACCGCCAAGCCAAACAGAAATACCTCGACCAGACCGCCCTGTACCGCGACTCCATCCTGCTGCTGAAAGAAGAACTGGTGGATCAAGACATCGTGCTGGCCGAGAAACTGCTGCTGGACCGGCAAACCGACAAAGCCCTCCACATCTTGGACAACTACACCCACAAACATCCGGACCTGAAACACCTGGCTTTCATGCACTACACCTTTGCCGAAGCGTATGAGGCCTTGGGCGATAGTGACCGCCAGATCTACCACCTGGCCAAATCCGCCTTGTGCGACATCCGGCGCTCCGCCCGCGAATACGCCTCGCTCCAGAAACTGGCACTGAGAATCTACCACGAAGGCGATGTGGAGCGGGCCTACCGCTACTTAGCCTGCTCCATGGAAGATGCCGTGGACTGCAATGCCCGACTGCGCTTCCTGGAAGTAACGGCTTTCTACCCCATCGTAGAGAAAGCCTACCAACTGAAAGTGCAGCACGAACACGACTTGACACGCACCCTCTTTGCCAGTGTCAGCGTACTGGCCTTCCTGCTGATTGTGGCCTGCGGCTACCTGTACTTCTGGATGAAGAAACTGCAGGTGATGAGGCTCCATCTCTATGAGGCCAACCGCCAGCTGGTGGCCACCAACCAAAGCCTGGGCGAAACCAGTAAGATAAAAGACACCTACATCGCCAACTACCTGGACCGCTGCGTGGACTATCTGGAGAAACTGGAACAATACCGCCGCTCCCTGGAGAAACTGGCCATGGCCTCGAAGGTGGAAGAACTGTTCAAGGCCATCCGCTCCGAACAATTCCTGCGCGACGAGCGGAAAAATTTCTATCATGAGTTCGACAAGTCGTTTCTGGAGCTCTTCCCCCACTTCATTGACGACTTCAACCGGCTGCTGACGGAGGACGGTAAAATTTTCCCAAAGAAAAACGAGCTACTTAGCACAGAACTTCGTATATTTGCACTGATTCGATTGGGAGTGACAGATTCTACCCGTATTGCCCACTTTTTAGGTTACTCCTTAGCCACTGTCTACAACTACCGCAGCAAGATGCGCAACCGCGCCATCGGCGACAAGGACGGTTTTGAGCAGGCAGTGATGAATCTATGACCGCAGGTGGGCAAAACCAAACCATTATTATATTTTAACGAACCATGAAAATACCGGATTTAAGTTTCTGGAAGCTGTGGAACATCAGCTTCGGTTTTTTCGGCGTGCAGATAGCTTACGCCTTGCAAAGTGCCAACATCAGTAGAATCTTCGCCACCTTGGGGGCAGACCCCCATAGCCTGAGCTATTTCTGGATTCTCCCGCCGTTGATGGGCATCCTTATCCAGCCCATCATCGGTGCCTTGAGTGACAAGACCTGGTGCCGCTTCGGCCGCCGCATCCCTTACCTGTTTGTAGGAGCCACCATCGCCGTACTGGTGATGTGCCTGCTGCCCAACGCCGGCAGCTTCGGCATGTCGGTGGCCGCCGCCATGATTTTCGGATTGTTTTCGCTCATGTTCCTCGACACTTCCATCAATGTGGCCATGCAGCCGTTCAAGATGATGGTGGGCGACATGGTCAACGAGCGGCAAAAGGGGCTGGCCTACTCCATCCAGAGCTTCCTGTGCAATGCCGGCAGTCTGGCAGGCTACCTGTTCCCCTTCCTCTTCGCCGCCATCGGCATCAGCAACATCGCTCCCAAAGGGGTAGTGCCCGACTCGGTCATCTACTCGTTCTACATCGGTGCCCTCATCCTGATACTCTGCGTTATCTATACCACCGTGAAGGTCAAGGAATATCCTCCGCAGCTGTATGCCCAATACCACGGCATCGGTGGGGAGGCCCAGGAAGAAAAGACCAATGTGTTCCGGCTGCTGGCCAAAGCCCCGAAAGCCTTCTGGACCGTAGGGCTGGTACAGTTCTTCTGCTGGGCCGCCTTCATGTTCATGTGGACCTACACCATCGGCACCATCGCCGCCAATGTGTTCGACGCTCCTGCCGTGCTGTCTGAAAGCACTGGCGGACTGGTGCTCGACACCACCTCCAAAGAATACCAGACGGCCGGCGACTGGGTGGGCATCTTGTTTGCCGTGCAGGCCATCGGCTCCGTCGTCTGGGCGATGGTGATCCCGTTGTTCCGCAACCACAAAACCATCTACGCCCTGAGCCTGCTGCTGGGAGGCCTCGGTTTCATCTCCGTCTTCTTCATCCACGACCAATACCTGCTGTTTGTGTCGTTCCTGTTGGTGGGCTGCGCCTGGGCCGCCATGCTGGCACTGCCGTTCACCATCCTGACCAACTCACTGACCGGCGGACACATGGGCACCTATCTGGGCCTGTTCAACGGCACCATCTGCGTGCCGCAGATAGTAGCCGCCATTGTGGGCGGGGCCATCCTGAAGCTCTTCACCACCGAGGGCAGCGTCCCTCCCGAAGTCAACATGATGGTGCTGGCCGGCGTGCTGCTCATCGCCGGGGCCTGCTGTGTAGGCATCGTCGACGAAAAGAAATGACACTCCTCCCGCCTATATGATTTGAGCACCGTTCGAACGGCTTTCGAACGGTGCTCAAATCATATAGGAACACGGGTACGGTCACCAAGGGACTCACTTGCGTCCGCTTTCTTCCACCATCCGTGCAATCTTCTCGTTCAGCTCCTTCTGAGCCTTCAGATCCTCCAGCGTGAGGTGCATCCTCCACCGCCAGTAGTGGCGCGGATTGGCCGGCACATTGATGCGCTCAGCATCGATATCGGGATTGCGCAACTGTTCGTCCATCCCCATCCAGTCCTGCCAGGTCAGGATACACAGCATCGAAGGGCTGTTCAGATGGCGGCGCACCACATCCTCGCACAGCCATCCGGGAGCGTGTTCGGGGCAGTCGCCCCAATGCCCCAGCTCGTCATAATAGAAATGTTCCGACTGCCGACGGTTCTCCTCCCACCAGCCTCTGAAGGTAGACATATCGTGCGTACCGATGGTGCAGACAGAGAGGAACGGATACTGCTGCACCTGTCCGAAGTCCACTTTCGGGTCTTTCGGCATCCGCTGGATTTCCAGCGAGAGAATCTGCAGCTGGCTCATCACCCAAGGCACACAGTCGGGCACCATGCCCAGGTCCTCGCCACACACCAGCATATTGGTGCTCTGCGTCAGGATGGGCAGCTTCTTCATGGCTTCCTTGTACCAGAACTCATTGTGGCGGTGATAGTAATAATGGTTGTACAGGCGGTTGAAGGCATCCTTCTCGTCCTGCGTCAGTTGCTGGTAGACGAAATCGCTCTGCACGGCAATGCGCGGATGGAACAGTTCCGGATGGTCACGGTCGGGGATGAACAGCACATCGCTGATCAGCGAATACAACGTCTCCTTCAGGTCCAGACTCTCCTGGTCGGTCTTGCCGGCAAAATAAGCCTCCACCTTGCGCTGGGTGTCAAACTCCGGCCGCATTTTGTAGAGGTCGTTGCTCAACGGCTCCACAAAGGTAGCCCGTACCAGGTCCGCCTTGTCGCCGAACAGGCAGTTCAGGGTGTAGTCGGTAATGAACGGACGTGTCATGAACTCCTTGCGGAACGTCAGCCCGTAGCTCTGTATTTCGTCCTGGCTCATCGGGAGCGCCGGCACAAACTGGCCCAGAAGACCGTGGACAGAGTGATAAGGTATCTCCCAAATGCGGAAGAAGCCCAAGATGTGGTCAATGCGGTAGGCCGTAAAGTATTCGGCCATCTTGCGGAAACGGCGCTGCCACCACTGGTAGCCGTCCTCGGCCATCACGCTCCAGTTGTAGGTAGGCATCCCCCAGTTCTGGCCGTTGGCCGAGAAGGCATCGGGGGGTGCGCCCGCCTGCCCGTTCATGTTGAAATAGAAGGGTTCCACCCATGCTTCCACACTGGTGCGGCTGATGCCGATGGGGATATCGCCTTTCACGATGACCTCCCGGCTGCGTCCGTAGTTAGTGGCCTCCAGCAGCTGTACGTGCAGCAAGTACTGCGTATAATAATAGAGGGCAATCTCCGGATAGTGGCCGCTCTGTGGCGAACAGAGCTTCTCGATTTCCGCCGCATCATACTTGCTGAACTTGCTCCACTGGCGGAAGTCAGCCGTCTGGAATTTCTCCGTCAGATAGCGGAACGCCGCGTAGGGTTGCAGCCACTCTTTGTTGTCGGCCAAGAAGCGGCAAAACTTCTTGTCGACCAGAATGGCGGCCTCCTCCTGCCGGAAGACGGCCCGGATGTAGGCCCGCTTGCAGCGGTTCACTTCCTCATAGTCCACCTGCGGCAGCCCGTTCAGCATCAGCCGCTTGCGCTCAAAGTCGGCTGCCAGGTTCTTGTCTTTCAAGGCAGGCAGCTGGCGCAGGTCCACATACATGGGGTGGAACGCATAGATCGAGATACTGCTGTAGGGATACGAGTCGGTCCACGTGCCGCTCATGGTGGTGTCGTTGATGGGCAGAATCTGCACCGCCTTCTGGTTGGTGTCGGCCGCCCAGCCGATGAAGGTCTTCAGGTCTCCGAAGTCGCCCACACCGAACCCGCCTTCCGAGCGGAGCGAGAAGACCGGAATCGCCGTGCCGGCAATCTGCTGCGGCTGCTGCATGAAGAAGACTTCCGCCTCGGCAGGCAGATAGGTCTCGCCCTGCTGCAGGGGCTGGATGCGGTACGAGCGGTTGGGACCGCATTCCCATTCTTCCACCTCTCCCGTCACCTGATTGACGGCCACAAACTTATATTCAAAAGGCGATTGTGCCATCAGCCGCACGGCATCCATCGTGAGGTGCCACACGCCCTGCTGCACCTCGTGCATCCGCAACGCGCGGTTCGGCTCCCAGCCTCCCAGCACACTGCAACTGCCTATCACGCCCAGCGCCTGGTGCTTCTGGCGCAGACCGGGGCACAGCGCCCGGAAGGTGACGCAGCTTTCCACCGAAGCCGGCAGCCAGCGGGGCATCTCCTGCTTGTACGAGCCGTTGAAGGCCGAGCTGTATCGATAAGCCTCGGCAGGCAGGTCCCGCCAGCAGTCGTTCAAGATGTAATGCGTCTGCCGGTCGTTGCCGGGATAAAACGAATGGGGGATGGCACCCATTTCCTTCCGTGTACAAACGCCGTTGTTGTAAATGGCGTAACGGTAGCTGATGACTGCGGTGACATCTGCCGAGGTGTACTCGCAATCGCCCTGCCACGTCTGCCCGTCATTGGTGAAAAGCGCGACTTCTGTCCCGTCGTTCAAGACGACACAGACGCTTTCTCCCCATACAGTGCGGTATGGAACGCGAAATGTTAGTTTCATGGTCAAAATATGGTATTAGGTGAAAATGTTTTCCCCAAAAGTAACAAAAGTTTGGATGAATACCTTGCCCTGTGCGAAAAATATAAAGTGAAAACGGCAGAAAATGCCCTCAGGACGGGCTGTGAGGCCCATCGGAGGCCTCGAAAATAGAAAGTCTTCCTCTCCCCCGACGGCAACGATGCCGACGGGGAGGATGGACGGAAGCGAATCATGACCCTGTGTTTCTCGGTAAGATAGGCAAGATGGAGCTCGAATGGCAGCCAAAACTCCTTCGTGGGTTGGGGACAGGAGGAAACGTATCAACCGTTCCTTTATTTACGCCAATAATTATCAACAGAGCTTGTCGTATCTTTCTATCTTGCACGCATGTTGCTTGGTCTCCTTGTCGTAGTTGATGCCTACGAGGAGGATGTTGCCTGTATATTCAGCCAGTTTGGCAGGATAGTTCTTTTGCTTTATCTGGTCGATGGCTGTTTCTACGGAATGGTTGAATTTCAGTTGGCTACGCCGACTTCCTCCTCGCTCGGGATAGCTGGAGCAAGCTCCGCTCTCCTCTCGCTCGTTCGTCAGTTCAATGACGAGGGCAGGCTTGTTAACGTTGCGACGGGGAATCATCACCAAGTCGGCATAGCCCTTGCCCGTGGCGTACTCACGATGGATGACATACTCGTCTTCGCCCACATAAGCCCCTATTCCATTCCAAAGATAAAGGTTTTATCCGGGACAGCCAAACGGCCAACCACACTTCCTGCCATTTATTTCTGCAAAGGTTCCTGATTGTAGTTCCATATCCATTTAGAAGTTTCATAACAAGGCGGCATTTGATATATTCTCATTTGCCGCTTTTATATATTCGTACACAATATATGTTTATGATAGCAATGATTGCTATTGTTTCTTTTATAAGCATGGTGTCTTTTTGCAAAGATAATGACATTTCACCTTGTCAAGCCAACGCAAAAGGAGTTTTCAGATTGGCTTTCCGGATGAAAAGACGACGGGCGCGACACCCGGAAGTGAGTGCTGCGCCCGTCTTACCTCTCTGCAAGATGCGAGGCTCGAAATGATAATTGGTGAATAAATAAACAGCCGCCTTATGCGTCGATATTGGCGTAGGTAGCGTTTTTCTCAATGAACTCGCGACGCGGACCCACATCGTCCCCCATCAGCATGGAGAAGATGTAATCGGCATCGGCCGCATTCTCGATGCTGACCTGCTTCAGGATACGGGTCTCGGGGTTCATGGTGGTCTCCCACAACTGCTCAGGATTCATTTCACCCAAACCTTTGTAGCGCTGGGTGTGGATGCCGTTCTCGGTGCCGTCGCCGTATTTGTGCATGAACGCCATACGTTCTTCGTCGGTATAGCAGTACTCGCTGACCTTCCCCTTGGTGCACTTGTACAGAGGGGGCGTGGCGATGTACAGGTGGCCTCCCTGAATCACCTCGGGCATATAGCGGTAGAACAGTGTCATGATGAGGGTGTCGATGTGGGAGCCATCGACATCAGCATCGGTCATGATGATGACCTTGTAATAACGGAGCTTGTCGATGTTCGCCTTCTTGCTGTCCTCCTCATTGTCCACCCCGAAGCGGACACCCAACGCCTGGATGATGTTGTTCACCTCATCGCTCTCGAACGCCTTGTGCCACATGGCCTTCTCCACGTTCAGGATTTTACCCCTCAACGGCAGGATGGCCTGGAACTGGCGGCTGCGTCCCTGCTTGGCCGAACCGCCGGCCGAGTCGCCCTCGACCAGGAACAACTCACACTCTTCGGGAACACGGCTGGAGCAGTCGGCCAGCTTGCCCGGCAGGCCTCCTCCGCCCATCGGGCTCTTGCGCTGCACGGACTCGCGTGCCTTGCGGGCCGCCACACGGGCCGTAGCCGCCAGCACCACCTTGTCCACAATGACCTTCGCCTCTTTGGGATGCTCTTCCAGATAATTGGTCAGGGCCTCGCCCACCGCCTGGTTGACGGCTCCGCTCACCTCGTTGTTGCCCAGCTTGGTCTTGGTCTGCCCCTCAAACTGCGGTTCGGACACTTTCACCGAGATGACGGCAATCAGCCCTTCGCGGAAGTCCTCGCCGGAGATTTCCACCTTCGCCTTCTCAAGGGCCTTGCTGTCTTCGGCGTATTTCTTCAGCACACGGGTCAGCGCCGTACGGAAACCGGCCTCGTGCGTGCCTCCTTCAATCGTGTTGATATTGTTGACGTAGGAATGCAGGTTCTCACGGAATCCCGTATTGTACATGATGGCGCACTCGATGGGGATGCCCTGCTTCTCGGTATTCAGGTAGATGACATCTTCTATCAGCGGCGTATTGTTGGAATTGAGGAACCGGACAAACTCCTTGACCCCTTCTTCTGAATGGAAGACCTCCTGCTTGAACGTGCCGTCTTCCTCCTTCACCCGACGGTCGGTCAGGGTGATGGTGATGCCCTTGTTCAGGTAGGCCAGCTCGCGCATACGGGCCTGCAGGATGCCGTATTTGTATTCGGTGACCGTGAAAATGCTGTCATCGGGCCAGAACGTCTGGCGCGTACCGGTAAGGTCGGTCGTGCCCACCTCTTTCACGGCATAGAGCGGCTTGCCGCACGCATATTCCTGCTGGTAGACCTTTCCGTTGCGGAACACGTTGGTCGTCATGTGCCGCGACAAGGCGTTGACACACGATACGCCCACTCCGTGCAGACCGCCGGACACCTTGTACGAACCTTTGTCGAACTTGCCTCCGGCATGCAGGACAGTCATGACCACTTCCAACGCCGATTTCTTTTCCTTCTCATGCATATCTACGGGGATACCACGGCCATTGTCCTGCACGGTGATGGAGTTGTCCTCGTTAATGCTCACCTCGATGTGCGAGCAATAACCGGCAAGCGCCTCGTCGATGGAGTTGTCCACCACTTCATAGACCAAGTGGTGCAATCCCTTCTCACTGATATCTCCGATATACATGGCAGGACGCTTTCGCACGGCCTCCAGCCCCTCCAGAACCTGGATGCTGCTGGCCGAATAATTGCTCCCGCCATTAGGTGTCAATTCTTCACTCATTGTTCTTGATTCATTCTGTTTTTTAAGCGTTCAAAGATACTAAAAATTTAGGAGAGGCCACCGCTTTTTTCGGCTAAAAATAATTAAGGTCCGCCACCGCCGGGCATACACGACAAAAGGCTGGACCACACGAGTTGATCCAGCCTTCATATCGTTAAGAACGCAATTACTTAACCCAACTTGGCGATGTGAGCGGCCAATTTAGATTTCAAGTTAGCAGCCTTGTTCTTGTGGATAATGTTGCGCTTAGCCAGCTTATCCAGGATTTTCTGTACGTTAGGATACATAGCCACAGCCGCTTCCTTGTCAGTAGTTGCACGAAGTTTTTTCACTGCATTACGCATGGTCTTTGCATAATATCTGTTGTGAAGTCTTCTCTTCTCTTCTTGTCTGATTCTTTTGATAGATGATTTGTGATTTGCCATCTCGACTAATCTTTAAATATGTTCTTTATTTCTGTTTATTATGTAGCCCGTGGGAGAATCGAACTCCCCTTTCAAGAATGAAAATCTTGCGTCCTAACCGATAGACGAACGGGCCAAGCCTGTTCTTCGGAAGTAGCCGAAGTGAGTTTCGGGGCATTTTCCCCTTTTGCGGTTGCAAAGGTAGGAAGTTTTTTCATTCCTCCAAAACATTTGCGTGATTTTTTTCCTTACAGCATTTATTTTCCGCATATCTTTGCAGGTGCCATGCTACAGAAATTAAGAGGAATCGTGCTCTGCACGCTGAAATACAACGACAAGTCGAACATTGTCCGCATCTACACCGGCCAGGGGGGGCTGCAGTCCTTCCTGATTCCGGCCGCGCGCTCCAGGAAATCACTGGTCAGCGCCGTCTTGTTCCGTCCGCTCTCGTTGGTGGAGTTCGAGAGTGACCTGCGTCCCAAGGCCTCGCTGCACCCCATCAAGGAGGCACGTCTGTGGGTGGCGTTGAACAGTGTCCCCTACGACCCCTACAAGACAGGCATCGCCTTGTTCCTGGCCGAATTCCTGCAACGCGCCCTCTCGGACGAGGTGGACAACGAGCCGCTGTTCGCCTACCTGGTCCATTCCATCGAATGGCTGGATGCGTGCGAGACGGATTTCGCCAACTTCCACCTGGTCTTCCTGATGCGCCTGAGCCGTTTTCTGGGCCTCTACCCCAACACCGACACCTTTTGCGAAGGCGACTGTTTCGACCTCCAGAACGCCTGCTTCAGCCGGCAGCCGCCACTGCACGGCATGTTTGTCCGTCCCGATGAGGCGGCCCGTATCCGGCTGCTGCTGCGCATGAACTACAAGACGATGCACCTGTTCGGCATGAACCGGACAGAGCGCAACCGGTGTCTGGACATCATCTGCCAGTACTACCGGTTGCATCTGCCTAATTTCACCGAGCTCAAGTCACTGCCGGTGCTTCAGGCGTTGTTCTCCTGAGTCCTCCGCTCCCGGACTATGGATGCAGGGCCACGTTCCATCCTGACAGCACATCGCCATACAGGTAGAACGTCACGTCGAAGGTCAGGCCGCTCTTGCCGTCGGTCACCTGATAGCAGCGGGTAGCGTCATACGTATCGCTCAGCCGATAGTCGCCCAGTTCCAGCGCAGGGGCCTCGTTCAGCTTCTTGGTGTCGGCCACCAACTGCTGCATCCGTTTTTCGATGAGCTTCATCACACTTTCATGCTTGAAGGGGTCGGGGTCGGCCTGCGTGGGGAACGCTGCCTTCACCACACCGCCATTGGCCGCACGGGCAGCGCGGGCACTGTCGGCATAGGCCTTGAAACGCTGCTTGATGTCGGGCGAGCGGAGGTCGTTCATGGTAAAGAGCGCGATGCCCTGTGCGCCGTTGTTCAGCGCCTCGTCCATCTGCAGGAACATTTCGGGGCTGTCGGTAGCTGTCATGCCGCAATAGAGCGTGGTCATGGCATTCTTGTCGCGCACGTTCTCCACCGTGCAGTCGGCAATGAAGCTGACATCCTCGGTATAGAAGGTGTGGTACACCATGGGGAAGACAATGTCCAGGTTCCACTTGCTCCAATCCTGGCGCACCATGCGCGAAGCCATTTTCGGAGTGGGGAACGGCGAGGCCGCCATCTTCTTGCCATACGCATGCACGGTCTCGGCAATCATGTTGGCCACTTCGGTCACCTGGTCGCAACGGAACTGCCGCCACTGGGTGTCGAGCGACGGATCTTCCTGCTTGCGGGGATCATAGCCATAGAGTTCCTCAAACTTCTTGAGCATGGCCGGATGGTAGCCATAGTCCCAGGCGGCATATTCGCGGTCCTGCACAATGCCGTAGTGCGGCCACAGTGTCGTGGGCAGCACGACATCCACAAAGCGGTGGTAGTCGATGGCGATGCCGTTCAGGCCTTCTACCTCGCAATAGGCCTTCACCTTCTCATTGATATGCTGGCGCACTTCGGGCAGGATGGGGCACAAGAATTTGTAGTAATCCACATAAGCGGTGGTGTCCGCCAGGCTCTTGCCGTTGCGGTTTACGCTGAGCCAGTCGGGATGTTCCTTCAAGATACGGTTGCGGTCGTGCTCCAGGTTCATGGTCCACAGCCATGCGTAGACCTCAATGCCATGCTTGTGCGCAATGGGGATGGCCGTCCGATAGTCATCGGGCGTAGGGGCGTTCAGCATCACACCGTCAATGCCGATTTCGTTCATCACCTGACAGATGGAGTCAAAATTCATGCCGGGGCGATAGCCCATCCAGGTCCAGAACATGGGATAATCTGTTGCCACCTGCGCTTTCTGCGGCTGGCAGGAGGAAAAGAGAGCCGTGCCTGCCAACAACAATGACAGGACTACATAATGGATTTGTTTCATGGTAATTATATTAAAACGGTTAATAGTTCTGCATGCTTGTTAGGGCGGTGAAAGTACACTTTATATTTGAACTATCCAAATAAAATGGCGGTGAGCTGCCTTTTTTCGGCTTCATCCCTGCCTGCCAAGACACCAAGGCACTGCTTGGCCGGCAGGTTGCCGCTACTGCGGCCTTCCTGTCCGAAGACAGGGAAAGAAGTCTCCAAAGTGGCTCTACTTCTTCGTTCATAAGCTCTGAATGTCTGTTCAAAGCCTTTGAACAGACATTCAGAACCTTTGAACAGACATTCAAAGCCTTGGAACAAAGATGTAGAGGGCTTTCTCGGACGTTGTCTGCCCAGCATCTTGTCCTTTCTGCCTGTTAATCTTAAAGGGCGGAGCATGAAGATTGAAAGGTTTTGCTTATTTTTGCCCCGAACAAACCCTCAACCTCCTACATCATGGACGAACTAATAGGACTGGTGAACGAAATGTCACCTTATATATTATTGGGCTTCCTGCTGGCAGGCCTGATGCATGCCTTCATTCCCCAGCAACTGTACCGGCGCTATTTGGGCCAACGGTCGTTCCGATCGGTCGTGAACGCCGCCCTGCTGGGCATCCCGCTGCCGTTGTGCTCCTGTGGGGTCATCCCTACGGCCATGTCGCTCCGGCGCGAAGGAGCCTCACGGGGAGCTACCGTCTCCTTTCTGATAGCCACCCCCCAGACCGGAGTGGACTCCATCATGGCCACCTATTCGCTGATGGGCGGGCCCTTTGCCTTGGTCCGGCCGATAGCCGCACTGGTCACCTCGCTGATAGGCGGAAGTCTGGTGGGCCGCCTGCTGGACCGGCCAGACGAGGCGGCCCCGCTGCCGGCGGCCGACAAGAGCGGTGAGGGCGGCAACCTGCCGTTCGGACAGCGGCTGCGGGCGGCCCTGCGGTACGCCTTTATCGACATGATGCAGGACATCGGCCGGTGGCTGGTCATCGGACTGCTCATTGCCGGCCTCATCACCATCGGGGTCCCCGCATCCTTCTTTGCGTTGTTTGCCGACAAGCCGCTGCTCAGCATGTTGCTGGTGCTGGCTGTGGCCGTCCCCATGTACCTCTGTGCCACCGGCTCTATCCCCATCGCCGTCGCCCTGATGCTGAAAGGGCTGTCGCCGGGGACGGCACTGGTGCTGCTCATGGCCGGTCCTGCCGTCAATACGGCCTCGCTGCTGGTCATCGGCAAGGTGATGGGACGCAAGACCCTGCTGCTCTACCTGCTCGCCGTCATCGGTGGTTCGATGGCCTTCGGGTTAGGCATCGACTGCCTGCTGCCCCGCGAATGGTTTACGGCTCCCCTGCAACAGCTGCAGCACTGCTGCCACACATCGGCATCGCTCTTCCACACGGGTTGCAGCATCGTGCTGGGCCTGCTGCTGGCCTACGCCCAGATACAACGTTACCGACACAAGGCGGATGGCTGCGGCTGTGGGGACAACTGCCAGTGCCATACGGATACCTGCGGCACCCTTGTCGTGACGGTCGAAGGGATGTCGTGCAACCACTGCAAGGCTCATGTGGAAAAAGCCATCCGTCAGATAGAAGGTGTGGAGGACGTGACCGCCGACCTGGCCACGGGGAAGACCGTCGTCCACGGAAAGGCCGACCGGGAGGCCATCCGACAGGCCGTGGCCTCCATCGGATTCTCGCTGAAACCCGAAAACTGACCTCCTGCCGGGACAAGTCAGCCGCCTAAGACTGAAAAACTTGCCCCAAATTAGGGACCTTCTGCCTAAATTATTGTATTTTTGCCCGAAATCAAGGAACAAGCTATTATGGAAAAGAATAAGAAACTGGTTGCCGCCCTCGTAGTACTGGCAGTCATCGCCATCGGACTGGGGGTGCTCACCTTCACCCAATTCAAGAAAAACACGGAAATGAGCGAGCTGTTCGCCGTGGAGAAAGAGGAGATGGAAAACGAATACAGCACGTTCGCCACCCAATATGACGAGCTGCAGGTGCAAATCAACAACGACTCGCTGCGCGAGAAACTGGAGTCGGAAAAGCTGAAGACCCAACGCCTGCTGGAAGAGCTGCGGCAGGTAAAGACCAGCAACGCCGCCGAAATCATGCGGCTGAAGAAAGAGCTCAAGACCGTCAGAGCCGTGCTGCGCAGCTATGTGATGCAGATTGACTCCCTCGACCGGCTGAACAAGGTGCTGGTACAGGAAAACACGGAGGTGAAGAACAAATACCATGCCGCCACCGCACAAATCAGCACCCTCTCGGCCGAACGGAAGAAGCTGAACGAGAAAGTGTCGCTGGCCGCCCAGCTGGACGCCACCAACATCGTGGCTCAGCCGCTCAACAAACGCGGCAAGACCGCCAAGAAGGTGAAGGACGTCAAGAAGATTGCCATCTCGTTCACCATCGTGAAGAACATCAGTGCCGAGACGGGCAACAAGACCGTGTACGTGCGCATTGCCAAGCCCGACAACGACATCCTGAGCAAGGGCAACACCACCTTCGCCTACGAGAACACCCACATCACCTACTCCATCAAGAAGTACATCGAATACACCGGAGAAGAACTCACCACCACCGTCTACTGGGACGTAGAGGAGTTCCTGCCTGCCGGAACCTATCATGTCTATCTGTTTGCCGACGGCAACATGATTGGCCAGGGTTCGTTCAGTATGAAGTAACAGGGAGGGGGAAAACATGACTGACCGACTGCGTCAACGGATGACACACAGCCTGTGGGCGGTACTGCTGCTGCTCGCCGCCGGCTGCGGCGAGGACCGCAGCGGCGAATACTATGCCCTCATCGGTACCCAAAGCTGGATTTACGAGACCATGCAGCAGGAGTACCTGTTCTATGAGGACCTGCCCGCCATTACCGACCGCAAGACCTATTTCAAGAAACCGGACGAGTTCCTGCGGGGACTGCTCTCCTCCAAGGACCAGAAGAACGGGACCTATTTCTCACATGTCGACTCGGTAGCCGGCACGGCCTCCTTGCAGCTGGCACGCAGCTCGGCCTACCCTTCCTTCGGGTTCGAAGGGACGCTCATCCGCAGGTCCAACGGTGACTATGCCATCCATGTCCTGTACGTGCAGCCCGACTCACCGGCCTCACAAGCCGCCCTGAAACGGGGGGACTGGATCATTGCGGCCAACCAGCGGAAACTGTCGTCTACCGGTTACGAGCAATACATCGGCCGGCCCGCCGAAGCCTATGCCTTCACGCTGGGACAGCCCAACGGCGAAGGATTCGACACGCTGGCCACCGTACAGATGCCCGCCCCCACCTATGTGCGGCAGCAGAACATCCTGACGCGCCAGCTGCTTTCCGTCGACGGACAGAAAGCGGCCTACTACGTGTACAACGGATTCGGGGAAGACGATGCCGCACAATGGAAAAACGAATTCCAGACACTGGCCGCCGAAGGAGTAGACCACATTATCCTTGACTTGCGCTACAACACCGGCGGACTGGTGGCTGCCGCACAGACGTTGGGCTCACTGCTGGCACCCGCCGGTGCCGTCGGCCAACCGTTCGTGAAAATGACCTACAACGCCCTGCTGAACCAGACGGAAGTCATCCCCCTCACGGACGAAGGCATCCACCTCGACTATGGGAACCTCTACATCCTCAGCAGCCAGAACACGGCCTCGGCTTCGGAACTCCTCATCAACTGCCTGCGCCCGTACCTGCAGGGCCGCCTGTTCCAGGTGGGCGAGCCCACCTTCGGCAAGAACGTGGCACAGAAGCTGTTCACCAGCACAGACTGTCCCGGCATCGAACTGTGGCTGACGACCTGCTACCTCAGCAATGCCGAAGATTTCGGCGACTACTTCTCGGACGGACTGCCGCCCGACCATGCCGCCAGTGAGGACCTGAGAGAGGAACTGACGGAGTTCGGCAACGCCTCCGACCCGCTGCTCGGTCCGGTGCTGACCCACCTGAGGACCGGCGCCTTCCCGACCGACACCCTGCCGGATGCGGAACAGACAGCCGCCCGAATGGCCGCACAAGGCCGGACCGTGGTCTACCACCCCATCGGCAAACGGCCCAAAAAGGCCATCTATGCCCCTGAGTACACCATTTCCCGCCATGCCCCGATGAAAAGACAACCATGAAGACTTGCAAACACCTCCGCCCGGCCCTCCTGAAGGCCTGCTGCCGGCTGGCCGCCTTGCTCCTGTGGCTGCCGCTTCCGGCCCAAGTCGCGTTCGTGACGCCCCGCGACTCGATTCACACGCCCGAACAAATCCGGCTCTACCAGCAGAACGGCACCACCTTTCCTGTTACAGGCGTGGTCAAAGCCCCCAACGGACGACCGATAGCGGGAGCCGTCATCAGCATCCAAGGGACGGGGCGCAAAACCTTCTCGGACCAGCAGGGCCTGTTCCACATCGAGGCCGACTACAGCCACCCGGTCATCATCCGGAAGAACGGACGTGAGAACCGCTCGCTCGGCCTCGAAGCGTTCATGGAGCATCCCGAAAAGCCATTGACGGTCTATCTCTACCCGAAGAATGACTCCGGCCTGTACAACACCGCCGGACAGATGCCCGAATATCCCGGAGGGAGGAAGGAGCTACACACGTTTCTGGACATGCAGCTGGCCGCCCACCACCAGGACATCCGGCAGGAAGGAGTGGTCATCGTGCAGTTCATCGTAGAGAAAGACGGGCACCTTGTCCGTCCCACCATCGCCCGCCATCTTACCGCCGAGCTGGACTCCCTGGCCCTGAAGTTCGTGCGGGCCATGCCGCCTTGGATTCCCGCCAAAGAGAACCAACAGCCCATCCGCTGCAAGTACTCGGTGGCCATCCCTTTCAAGAAAACCCCCGAAGACAACAAATAATCCTAAAAACAGATACGCATGAAAAAAATTTTCGCCCTCTTGCTGCTGCTGGCCGCCACCACCCTGGCACAGGCACAACAGAAAGTCACACTGAACGATGTGGCCGCCGGGACTTTCCGCGCCGAAAACATCTACGGCATCAAGCCGATGCTGGACGGTGAGCACTACACCCAAATCAGCAGTGACCACAAACGCATCGTGAAATACTCGTTCCGCACCGGAAAAGAAGTAGGCACCGTGTTCGACGTGAGCACCTGCCGCGACTGCTCGCTCTCCTCCTTCGATGACTACATCATGTCGCCCGACGAACGGCTGATTCTGATCCAGACCGAGACCCAATCCATCTACCGCCACTCGTTCACGGCAGTGTATGACCTCTTCAACGTGAAGAACAACCGCATGGAGCCCTTCTCCAACCACGCACGCCTGCAAGTGCCCCTTTTCTCGCCCGACGGCAACCAGATTGCCTTCGTGCGCAACAACAACATCTATCTGGTGAAACTGCTGTTCGGCAACGCCGAGTCGCAAGTGACCAAAGACGGCGAGTACAACAAGGTGCTGAACGGCATCCCCGACTGGGTGTACGAAGAGGAATTCAGCTTCAACCGTGCCTTCGACTTCAGCGCCGACAGCAAGATGATCGCCTTCATCCGCTTCGACGAGAGCCAGGTGCCGATGTACTCGTTCCCGCTGTTCAAGGGAGCCGCTCCCGCCCGGGAGTCCTTCGCCACCTACCCCGGCGCCTACGAATACAAGTATCCCAAACCGGGAGTGCGCAACTCGAAGGTCAGCGTCCATACCTATGACATCAAGAGCCACGTCACCCGCCAGATGGACCTGCAGATTGACTCTACCGACTATATCCCGCGCATCCGCTTCACCTCCGACCCCGAGAAGCTGGCCATCATGACCCTGAACCGGCATCAGAACCGCTTCGACCTGTATATGGCCAATCCCCGCAGCGGCCTCTGCAAGGTGGCCATCCGCGACGAGGCTCCGCAATACATCAAAGAACAGGAATATGCCGACATCGTCTTCTACCCCGAACACATCGTGCTGATGAGCGAACGCGACGGCTACAACCACCTGTATCTCTACACCATCAACGGCAACCTGGTACGCCAGATCACGAAAGGAGAATTTGAGGTGAAGGACTTCTACGGATGGAACAAGACGAGCAACGAATTCTACTACAGCAGCAATGAAGGCAGCCCGTTGCGATCGGCCGTCTTCAAGATAGACGCCAAAGGCAAAAAGACACGTCTGTCTGCACAGACGGGCATCAACTCGGCCATCTTCAGCGCCAACCAGCAGTATTTCATCAACAAGTTCACCAACCTGTCTACCCCGACCCTCATCACCCTGAACGACAACAAGGGACGCAGCCTGGCCACCCTGCTCGACAATGCCCGGCTGAAGGAGCAGACCGCCCGGCTGAACCTACCCTCGAAGGAATTCTTCACATTCAAGACCTCCGAAGGGGTGGAACTGAACGGCTGGATCATGAAACCCGCCAACTTCAATCCCCACCAGAAATATCCGGTCATCCTGCACCAGTACAGCGGCCCGGGCTCACAGCAAGTGCTCGACCAATGGGGAATCGGCGCCTTCCGCGACGGCGGTATGTTCGAGGCCGTCATGTGCGACCGTGGCTATATCATGGCCTGCGTGGACGGACGGGGAACCGGCGGACGCGGGTCGGACTTCGAGAAGTGCACCTATCTGCAGCTCGGTGTCAAGGAATCGAAAGACCAGGCCGAAACGGCCCGTTACCTGAGCACGCTGCCTTATGTAGACGGTCAGCGCATCGGCATCTGGGGATGGAGCTACGGAGGCTTCAACACGCTGATGTCCATGAGCGAAGGCTCGGGAGCCTTCAAGGCAGGCGTGGCCATTGCCGCCCCCACCGACTGGCGTTTCTACGACACGGTCTACACCGAACGCTTCATGCGCACACCGCAGGAGAACGCTGACGGCTACAACGCCGGATCCGCCATCCGAAGGGCACCGCAACTGAAAGGCAACCTGCTGCTCATCCACGGTCTGGCCGACGACAACGTCCACTTCCAGAACTGTGCGGAATACAGCGAGGCATTGGTGCAGGCCGGCATCCAGTTTGATATGCACATCTACACCAACCGCAACCACGGCATCAGCGGCGGCAACACCCGCCGGCACCTGATGAACCGGGTGGCCGACTTCTTCCTCGAAAACCTGTAATAACGGAAACAGAAGGCTATGGAACACGTGAAAAAGCCCGAATGGCTGAAAATCAGTATAGGGACCAACGCCCGCTATGCCGAGACCAAGCGCATTGTGGACACCCACCGGCTGCACACGATATGCAGCAGCGGACGTTGCCCGAACCTGGGAGAATGCTGGGGAAAAGGCACGGCTACCTTCCTGATAGCCGGTGCCGTGTGTACCCGCAGCTGCAAGTTCTGCAACACGCAGAGCGGCAGACCCCTGCCGCCCGATGCCGACGAACCGGAACAGGTGGCCAACTCCATCCGGCTGATGAAGCTGGAACATGCGGTGGTCACCTCGGTAGACCGGGATGACCTGCCCGACCTGGGAGCCTCGCATTGGGCCGCCACCATCCGGGCCATCCGGCGTGTCAATCCTGCCACTACCCTCGAGACACTCATCCCCGACTTCCAGGGCCGTGAGGAACTGATACGCCAGGTCGTCGCCGAACGGCCCGACATCATCTCGCACAACCTGGAGACCGTGCGGCGCATCACCCCACTGGTACGCAGCGTGGCCACGTATGACAACAGCCTGCACGTCCTCCGGCTGATTGCCGACAGCGGCATCACGGCCAAATCGGGACTGATGGTGGGGCTGGGCGAGACACCAGCCGAAGTGGAGCAGGCCATGGACGACCTGCTGGCAGCAGGCTGCCGCATCCTCACCATCGGACAGTACCTGCAACCCAGCCGCCGACATTACCCGGTGGCCGAGTACGTCAGCCCCGAACAGTTCAAGCGGTACAAGGCGACCGGCGAGGCCAAAGGGTTCGCACTCGTCGAAAGCGGTCCGCTGGTGCGTTCTTCCTATTATGCCGAAAAACATCTCCATCTTCGGTGAACAATTTGCAGCAGCCGGTTGTTAGGAATCATAAAGTAGCACGATTATGACACGATTACCGACTTACAGCAAATATATCCTATCTTTCGGCCTACTGCCCGTCATCGGGACACTGGCGCTCATTCATTTTTTCCCTGTTTTGCCAGTCCTCGCAGGAGGGCTGGCACTCAGTTTGCTCTGGACCGCTCTTTCACTGGCCGGCAGACGTGCCCCGAACCTCTTTCTGCTGCAAGGCACCTTGGCTCTCCTCTGCTGCCTGGCGGCAGGCTGCCTGCTGCCCCGTCCGCTGTCGGCCGTGGCCGTCGGCCTGGCCATAGAGTTCCTCCTGATGGTTGCCTCGCTGCTGCACCTCACCCTCCACTACCTTCCACGTGTGGCTGCCGCCCCGCAGCATCCCGCCAAACACGATGCCTACCGCTTAGAGACAACCTTCATTGCCCTCCTCTCGGTCCTCCACTGGGGAATGCTGACGGCACACCCTGCCTGGGTGGGGCCTACCGCAACCGCCGCGCCTCTCCTTATATATATAGGCTGCATTGCCGTCAACTCTGCCGGCATCCGGTGTGCCTGGCGCACCTGCCCCATGCGGCACGTGGTGCGCATCGCTCCCGTCTGTAACGGAAAGATTTACCTCACCCGCCAACAGACGGGTGATTGGTCATCCGCCGTGTGGGACTTGCCCTTGGAAAGCCGCTATCAAGGTCCGGTGGAGCAGAGCGACCGACACGCACGCCGTACCTTGCAGACCCTGCTGAAAAAGCCACGCATCCACCCCCGCCTCATCCTACGGCAAATGGTGGATAACACGCTGGGGACGGACAAGGACATCGTGTCTGTCTATATCTACCCCATGCGGCAACCCAATGAATTCAAGACCTCCAACGGACGCTACTTCAGTTTTGAAGAACTAAGGACGCTCTCCGACCGGCTGGGCCGACTCCTGCCACAGGAACTGGAACGCCTGCAAATGGCAGCGGAAATCTGGCATACGTACGACCATGCGTAATGCCTCCACACGCATTCCCTACGACACTCCTATAAAAAAGAAGTGCCGAGGCTCGATGCAGAGCGTTTTTTGCGTAACTTTGCCAACGGAGAGACCCTGCGGGGAGACACCGGCGAATGCTCCTGCCCCCGGCGTTTCCTCCCCCAACAGCCAAACGTACAAAAACAAATACTTTCCAACCATGATTAGAAGTGTATCCCCCGATGATGCCGCACAGATTGCCGGCATCTATAACCACTATATTGAGCAGACCACCATCACGTTCGAAACCGAACCGGTCAGCGAAACGGAAATGCGGCAACGCATTGAAACGATAGCCTCCCATTATCCTTATTGGGTAGAAGAGCAAGACGGACGCATCACCGGTTACTGCTACGCCCACCAATGGAAAGAGAAGAAAGCCTACCAATATACGGCAGAGACCACAGTCTATGTCCATCCCGACCACCTGAGGCAGGGAACAGGCCGACGGCTGATGACCACCCTGCTGGCATCCTGTCGGGAGAAAGGGCTGCACAACCTCATTGCCTGCATCACCTACCCCAATGCAGCCAGTGTCCGCCTGCACGAGCAACTCGGCTTCAGACAGGCATCCCGCTTCCATGAAGTGGGCCGGAAATTCGGACAATGGCTGGACATCTATGATTTTGAGTGCAGACTCTTAGAAAATGAAGAATGAAGAACGATGAATGAAGAATGAAAGATGATGAACGAAAAATGAAGAATAAGCGTATCATCCGCAGGGATTCTTCATTCTTCATTTTTCGTTCTTCATTTAATCTGTTCTTCATTTATATAGTAAGAAGATGCAGGGAATCTTGTCCAATGCGGGCAAGTGGCCCTTCCATTCCTTCACGCTTCGTGTACAGATATACTCCTCAGGGCAGGTAATGCCGGCGGCAACGCAGAGCTTGGTCTGCGGACGGCATGTGCGGAGAATCTCCTCCATCATTTTCCGGTTGCGGTAGGGAGTCTCGATAAACAGCTGGGTCTGATGCTCGGCATACACCCGCTGTTCCAGTTCCTTCAACTTACGGACACGCTCGCCCGGATCGATGGGCAGATAGCCGTGAAAGGCAAAACTCTGTCCGTTGAAGCCGGAGCCCATCACCGACAAGATGATGGAAGAAGGCCCTACCAACGGCACCACCTTGAGCCGCCTTTGCTGGGCCAAGGCCACCACATCGGCACCCGGATCGGCCACAGCCGGACATCCGGCCTCCGAGATGACCCCCATCGGCTGTCCCTCCAGCAGAGGGGTCAGGTAGCCCGCAATCGCTTCGGCAGCCGTATGCTTGTTGAGCGGGTAAAAGGTCGAGTCGTCTATCGGAAACGTGGCGTCCACTTTCCGCAAGAAACGGCGGGCAGAACGCACATCCTCCACAATGAAATGGCGGATTCCCCGGATAATGTCGGCATTGTAGGCCGGAAGCACCCGCTCGATGGCGGTGTCACCCAGCGTGACAGGAATAAGATATAAAGCAGTTTCCATGAAATTACGAATAAGGGAGAATTAAAACTTCACGTCGGCGATGGCGGGAAAATCATGGGTATCGAGCAAGGCAGACATCCCGAGGCCCTCATGTTGCTTCAGATAAATCTCCACCAGCTTCATACCCAGCCACGAGCCCAAATATGGCGGCACTTTCACCCCCTCGAACACAAAGCTGGGATCGGCATGAGTAAAAGCACGTATCACCATCGGGTCGGTACTGGCCGGCAGGTTGCGTTCCTTCATCCACTCCCACATCTTCTTCAAGTTGGCCTTGCACCATTCCTTTTCCTCCTCCGTGTATCCCAAGAAGTCCTCAATGGACTTGTAGTCCAACAAGTGGCATACCACCCAGTTCACCTTGCCACGATACAGGATGACATCCTGCAACGAACGGCGGCCCGGCATCCAACCGAAAGGATACTGGCTGAAGAGATAGAACATGAAACAATCAGGAAGAATGCGTTCGGGAGTCATCCAACGCAGCTGATAGTCGTAGTAATAGCGTTTGTAGAGCGGATAATCGGCCCCCATATATTTGTCTAAGCTGAAGCCCAGCAGGCTGTCGGCCACCACCACCGACTGGTTGAGGGCGGAAATCTGGGCATAGACACGCGGAATCTTCAGAGACGGTATCTCCTCCTTCAACCGGCGGAAACCATCGGAGAGGCCTTGCTCCAGCTCCGTCATGTCCTTGAACCGGTCTTCCACCTCGGCCATGAGGCGGAGCAAGGTAGAATCGGCATAAAAGGCACAAAGCCGTTCGTTGATGTTGGGGTCGCTCACCGTACCCAGCCCCAACACGTCTTCAATCAGCAGCTTGGTGGCCCGCGGAAAATCCAGGTTCATCCGCTGCATGGCCGTAAAGCTGTTCATGACGACCGCCTCATATTGCAGACGGTCGTACCGGGCCACCTTGATGCCCATATCCGGCACGCCACCGCCTTTCTGCCTGTCCCGATGGCAGGCAGAAAAGACAAGCATAGCGGTCAATAGGCACAGCAGGCGTATCATCACTTCGGTTTATCCGTAAATAATCTTGCCGTCAGCGTCCTTATATTCATCCAGCCCCTTCTCATAAGTGGCCATGGCACGCAGACTCATACCTACGCTGGAGAAGCCACCGTCGTGATACAGGTTCTGCATGGTCACCTTACGGGTCAGGTCAGAGAACATCACGATGGCATAGTCGGCACATTCGTCGGCCGAAGCGTTGCCCAGGGGAGACATACGGTTGGCAAAGTCGAACAGCTTGTCCATTCCCTTCACGCCCGAACCGGCAGTGGTCATCGTAGGCGACTGCGAAATGGTATTGATGCGGACATGGTGTTCGCGTCCGTAAATATAGCCGAAGCTGCGGGCGATGGACTCCAGCAACGCCTTGGCGTCGGCCATGTCATTGTAGCCGTAGAACGTACGCTGAGCAGCCACATAGCTCAACGCAAGGATAGAACCGTATTCGTTGATGGCATCCAGCTTCTTGGCAGACTGAATCATTTTGTGGAACGAAACGGCCGAGATGTCCAGTGTCTTTTCGAGCATGTCGTAGTCCAAATCATCGTATGTGCGCTTCTTGCGGACATTGGGTGACATACCGATAGAGTGAAGCACGAAATCAATTTTACCACCCAGCACTTCCATGGAACGCTTGAAAACATTCTCCAAATCTTCCACACTGGTGGCATCGGCAGGAATCACTTCGCAGTTCAGCTTTTCCGACAGGGCGGAAACTTGTCCCATACGAACAGCGACAGGGGTATTCGACAATGTGATGACGGCGCCCTCTTCCACGGCTCTCTCAGCCACTTTCCATGCGATGGACTGCTCATTCAATGCACCAAAAATAATACCTCTTTTTCCCTTCAATAAATTGTAACTCATATTCGTCTAATTTAAATTTCGGGGACAAAGATACAAACTTATCAGCATACACGATGCTTTTTTAAGCACAAATATCAAAAAACTGTGCATTTTCAAGTCGGTCGCCACAGTAGGCCTCCCACGGTACCCCCGACTCCGTATATATATATAAAATAAGGTATAGAAAAAGCGTCTACAGATAGGAAATCTCATTTTTTTCACGCTTTCAATCAAATTATTCACATCCGAATAGAATTTAAGCTCTACTTTTGTACCCGTTATCAAGAGGTTTTCATAATATTTATTTAAGGTTAGAATTAGGTTAAAATGCAACGATAATCCATTTCTGCAAGCCCTCTGTGAAGATCGCTTCAGATAGGGATTATCCTCTTTCAAGAAACCTCGGGACAACAGGATAGATGCATACTAATATTATAAAAACATACAGCAATGATGAGTTTACACACATTCAAGAAATGGAGCATGTCGGTAGGACTGACGGCTCTTCTACTCGGAGGATCCGGCTGCAGCGGCCCTTCACAGTCTGCCACTTCTGAAACTCAAGCTACCTCCTACAAGCAGCTCCCGTTCGAAATGGAGGCCATCCGCCCCACATCGTTTCCCGACTATACCCGAAGCATCGTGGAATATGGCGCCACTCCCGATGGCATGACGCTCAACACCGAGGCCATCAACCAGGCCATCGGGGAAGTGTCGGCCCACGGAGGAGGTACGGTGAACATCCCGGCCGGCCTGTGGCTCACGGGGCCTATCGTACTGCAAAGCAACGTCAACCTGCATCTGGAAGAAAACGCCCTGGTGTTGTTCGCTGCCGACCATACGTTGTATCCCATCATTTCCACCTCATTCGAAGGACTGGAGACACGCCGCTGCCAGTCGCCTGTTTCGGCCACGGAGGCTGAAAACATCGCCATCACCGGCAAAGGGGTGATAGACGGCAACGGAGACACCTGGCGACCGGTGAAGAAAAGTAAAATGACCGGCAACCAGTGGAAGAACCTACTCGAATCGGGAGGTGTCGTCGACAAAGACATCTGGTATCCCAGCGAAGGGTCGCTGAAAGGTGCCAACGCCTGCAAGGACTTCAATGTGCCCGAAGGCATCAACACGCCCGAAGAGTGGAACAGCATCCGCGACTGGCTGCGCCCGGTACTGCTGAGCTTCATCAAGTGCAAGCGGGTCCTGCTCGAAGGAGTGACGTTCAAGAACTCTCCCAGCTGGTGCCTGCACCCGCTCTCGTGCGAGGATGTCACCATCGACCGCATCATTGTCTCCAACCCCTGGTACTCGCAAAACGGCGATGCCCTCGATTTGGAGTCGTGCAACCGTGTCCTGGTACAGAACAGCAGCTTCGATGCCGGCGATGACGGTATCTGCATCAAGTCGGGCAAGGATGCCGACGGACGCCGCCGAGGCGAACCTTGCCAGAACGTCATCATCCGTAACAACGTGGTCCTGCACGGTCATGGAGGCTTTGTGGTAGGCAGCGAAATGTCGGGAGGCGTGAAGAACATCTATGTGGACAACTGCACATTCCTGGGAACCGACGTGGGCCTGCGCTTCAAGAGCACCCGCGGACGGGGCGGTGTGGTGGAAAACATCCATATCAACAACATCAATATGATTAACATCCCGAACGAGGCCTTGATTTTCAACCTCTTCTACGGAGGGAAAGGTCCGGGCGAGGAAGACAACTCAACCATTAAAGTGACAGAGATTCCGGAAGTGACAGAAGAGACTCCCGCCTTCCGCGACATTTACATCAAGAACGTCACGGCCAAAAACGTGGGACGTGCCATCCTTTTCAACGGTTTGCCCGAAATGCCCATCAAAAACATCCTGCTGGAAAACATCACCATCTCGGATGCCAAAGACGGCGTTATCCTGAACCGCACGGAGGAGGCTGTCTTGAGGAATGTGCGGGTCAGCACCGCGAAAGGCGGCGACAATCTCAGAATGGAAGGGGTCAGCCATATCACGGTCGACGGGAAGACCTACGACAAGACAGACGGACCTGTCTCCTTGAAATTCTGACCTGTCAGTTCCTTAACGAAGTGAAACTGCCCGTCCCCCAACAGTGGCCGACGGACAACTTCACTTCGTCTTTTCCAACCACACCGCACTATTCTGTACGCCAATATGAAAACACAGCTATTGTTCTGCTGCCTGGCAGCATGGGCCGCTGCCGGCAGTTCCGCAACCCCTCCCCCCACTTCACGTACCTTACGGGTGGAACTGGCCAACCTCTGGGACAAGGCCAAAACAGACGAGCCAGTCGTCCTCCGTCTGTCGGACATCGCCCCAGACCTGCCTGTGCTGTCGGCCATCGTCCGACGGGACAACGAGGAAATCCCTTCTCAGCTGGATGACTTTGACGGTGACCGGCTCCCCGATGAACTGGCTTTCGTCATCGACCTGCCCGCCAAGAGCCGCACCACGGTCTGCATCACCCTCTCTACCGAGAAAAACGCACGGAGCTATCCGGCCAGAGTCTACGCACAGATGCTGTTCCGCACCTCAAAGGCAGGGAAATATGCCAAAGGTACCAGCGTCTATGCACAAGGTGACGCCGACACCTACAACATACTGCACCATCACGGCATCGCCTTCGAAAGTGAGCTGAACGCCTGGCGCATCTATTTCAATGAGAAACAGACCACCGACCTCTACGGCAAGTTCCACAAGGGTCTTGAAATAGCCGAAAGCCTGTTCTACCCGACAGACGAACAGTTGGCACGTGGTTTCGGAGACGATGTCATCAAGGTAAAGAACAGCTGCGGAGCCGGTACCCTGAAGGGCTGGAACGGGACGGCAGCCACCCACCTTTCGCCCGTCAGCATTCGCGGACAGCGCATCATCGCCTCCGGCCCCGTACGGACGGTCGTCGATGCTGAAGTCAGGGGCTGGCAGTACCAAGGGCAGGAGCTGAACATGATTAACCGCTACACCCTCTATGCCGGACACCGGGATGCCCAAGTGGAGGTCATTTTCGACCGCCCGCTCCACGAAGAGGTGTTTGCCACCGGTGTGCAACGCATTGCAGGAGCCGATGCCGCCCACTTTTCCGACCACAAAGGTCTGGTGGCCAGCTGGGGAACCGACTGGCCGGTCAACGACACGGTGAAATACAAGAAAGAAACAGTAGGGCTGGGTACCTACATTCCCCGGCAACTGGTCGTCAACGAGGCCACCGATGCTGAGAATTACCTCTATGTCATCCAAGCAACCGGACAATCGCGTTTCAGCTACCACACGACTTTCACCTCGCGGAAGGAAACATTCGGGTATGCCGACGCACCGGCCTGGTTCGACTACCTGCTGACGTGGAAGGACGGTCTTGACCACCCTGTCGAACTGAAAATCTTGCGACCCTAATGAGTAACCGCCGGATTTGAACCGTATATCTCATCAAGCAAAACACCTAAAAAGATTCTTTATGAAAAAACTATTCCTTTCGCTGCTGGCAAGCAGCTTTCTGACGGGCAGCCTGGATGCACAGGAGAACTACATCTCCAAAGTATGGGTGGCCGACCAAGGCGACGGCACATACAAGAACCCTGTGCTCTATGCCGACTATTCCGATCCGGATGTCTGCCGGGTGGGGAATGACTTCTATCTCACCTCGTCCAGCTTCGGCTGCCTGCCGGGACTGCAGGTGCTCCACTCGCGAGACCTGGTCAACTGGAGCTTTGCCGGAGCCGCCCTCCCGTGGTCGGTAGCCCCCCATGCTGACCGCCTGCCCCAACACGGCAACCGTGTATGGGCTCCCTGCATCCGTCACCACGACGGCGAGTTCTTCATCTTCTGGGGAGACCCCGACCAAGGTGTGTTCATGACCAAGGCCAAAGACGTGAAAGGTCCGTGGACCGAACCCGTACTGGTGATGGCCGCCAAAGGGGTGATAGACACCACTCCGCTGTGGGATGAAGACGGAAAAGTCTATATGGCCCATGCGTTTGCCGGCAGCCGGGCAGGACTGAAAAGTGTCATCGCCGTCTGCGAGCTGAATGCCGCCGCCGACAAGGCCATCACCCAGTCGCGCATTGTCTTCGACGGGCATGAAGCCCATGAGACTTGCGAAGGGCCCAAATTCTACAAGCGCAACGGCTACTATTATATCTTCCACCCTGCCGGCGGCGTGCCTACCGGATGGCAAGTCGTGCTCCGCTCGAAGAACATCTACGGCCCTTACGAATGGCGGACCGTGATGGCTCAGGGCAACAGCCCCGTGAACGGCCCTCACCAGGGAGCGTGGGTGGACACCCCGACGGGAGAAGACTGGTTCCTGCACTTCCAGGATGTGGGTGCGGCCGGACGACTGGTACACCTGCAACCCATGAAATGGGTCAACGACTGGCCGGTCATCGGCATTGACCAGGACGGTGACGGTTGCGGCGAACCGGTGCTGACCTACCGCAAGCCCGATGTAGGAAAGACCTATCCGGTCTGCACCCCACAGGAAAGTGACGAGTTCAGTTCGAACCAACTCGGACTGCAATGGCAATGGTATGCCAACAGCGATGCCCGCTGGTACTTCTGCAACGCCGAACGCGGTGAACTGCGCCTGTATTCGTCCCCTGTACCCGACTCCTACAAGAGCCTTTGGGACGTTCCGAACCTGTTGGCGCAAAAGTTCCCGGCTCCCGACTTCACCGCTACGATGAAGCTGAAGTTCGCACCGATTGCCAAATACAAGGGTGAACGTACCGGATTGGTGGTCATGGGCATGGACTATGCCGCACTGGTCCTCGAAAACACGACCGACGGACTGACCCTCTCGCAAGTGGAATGCCTGCAGGCCGATAAAGGCAACAGCGAGACCGTCAACGCCACGCTTCCGCTGAAAAGCGGCGAAATCTACCTGCGTGCCCAAATCATCACCACCGGCGAGAAGATACAGGCCAGTGAGGGCGGACATGACCTTGTCGTGAAATGCCAGCTGAGCTACAGCCTCAACGGAAAGAAATTCCAGCCGTTGGGAAAAGAATTCCAGGTGAAAGAAGGCAAATGGATAGGTGCCAAGGTAGGCACTTTCTGCACGCGGCCTGCCATTACCACCAACGACGGCGGTTGGGCAGACATCGACTGGTTCCGCATCGAATGACGGACATCCTGCTTCCGGCCGCACACCGGGAGCAGACCTACGACTACTTTAATCATAAACAGCGAAAGCGGGGATCGGCCAACGCCAACCCCCGCTTTTTTATGTCAGACAGTGATGAAGCTATCAGATGGTAGTTTCGCGGACTTCCCAACCCAATGCACTGGCACCCAAAACGGCTGCATCAGCATCCTTCAGCTGAGACAACAGCAATTTCGGCTTGCCTGCATAGATTTTCAGGATGTTCTCGTCCAAAGCCTTCTGGATCGGCTTCATGATATAGTCGCCAGACTTGGCCAGACCGCCGAACAATACGATAGCCTCGGGGCTGGAGAAGGCAACGAAGTTAGACAAAGCCTTGCCCAGCACTTCGCCAGTGAATTCAAAGATATCCAATGCCAGCTTGTCACCCTTCACGGCAGCATCGTACACGTCTTTCGACTGGATGCTTTCTGCCGGAATGTCTCTCAGCAAGCTCGGTTCGGTACGCTGGATGAGGAATTCGCGGGCAGTACGTGCCACACCGGTAGCCGAGCAGTAGGTTTCCAGACAGCCCTTGCGACCGCAACCGCACTGACGACCGTTATAATCCACTACCACATGTCCCAGCTCACCTGCGAAACCGTCATGACCATACACCAACTGGCCGTTGATAACGATACCGCTACCTACGCCTGTACCCAATGTAATCATGATGAAATCCTTCAGACCACGGGCTGCGCCATACGTCATTTCGCCGATGGCTGCCGCATTGGCGTCGTTGGTCAATGCAGTAGGAATGCCCAGTTTTTCTTCGAACAAGGCTGCCAAAGGAATGACGCCTTTCCACGGAAGATTCGGAGCAAACTCGATTGTACCGTTATAATAGTTACCGTTGGGAGCGCCGACACCCATACCTTTGATCATCTCTGCACCGCCCACTTCCTGCAACATCGGGACAAGCTTCTTGCAGACAGCGTCTACATACTCCTCGATCTTGTCATACTGCTGTGTTTTCACAGAATCTGTTGCCAATACATTACCTCTTGAATCAACGACACCGAATACGGTATTGGTACCGCCGATATCCATACCTACCACGTAAGGTTTTTCCATGTTTATAGTCATGACATTAAATTTATTTAGGGTTAATTGTATAGACAAAAGTAATCATTCACCGAACAACAGACAAATTTTTTTGGAGATATTTCTACAGCCCCTGTAACTTTTTCTATCTTCGCAACGTCTAAAAAGTTACAAAAAGGCAATCTATTCATCAAAACAAGCACTATGATACGTCTGACTGACATCAACAAGACCTACCACAACGGGGCACCGCTGCATGTATTAAAAGGTATAGACCTGCACATCCGCCCTGGTGAATTTGTCTCCATCATGGGAGCTTCGGGGTCGGGCAAGTCCACACTGCTCAACATTCTGGGCATCCTGGACAACTATGACTCAGGAGATTACTACCTGAACGGAGTGCTCATCAAGAACCTGAGCGAGACCCGTGCCGCCGAACTGCGCAACCGCATGATAGGCTTCATCTTCCAGTCGTTCAACCTCATCTCGTTCAAGAACGCGATGGAAAACGTGGCACTGCCCCTTTTCTACCAAGGCATGAAACGCAAGCAACGCAACGCGCTCGCACTGGAATACCTCGACAAGCTGGGACTGAAAGAGTGGGCCCACCACATGCCCAACGAACTCTCGGGCGGACAGAAACAACGGGTGGCCATCGCCCGCGCACTGATTTCGAAGCCGCAGATCATCCTGGCCGACGAACCGACCGGCGCCCTCGACAGCAAGACATCGGTTGAGGTGATGAACATCCTCAAGGAACTCCACGACCAGGAGGGACTGACCATCGTCGTCGTGACACACGAAAGCGGCGTGGCCAACCAGACCAACAAAATCATCCACATCAAGGATGGGGTGATAGAACGGATGGAGGACAACAGCGAACACAACGCCTCTCCTTTCGGCCAAAACGGATACATGAAGTGACAACGGAGCAGGAACCGACCTCCCTCCGGACTGAACAAAAGAACACTCACTTAAACACCGAACAACGCAATGCTCGACCTGATACAAGAATTATACGGCACCGTGATGCGCAACAAGCTGCGGACGGCACTGACCGGCTTCGCCGTGGCCTGGGGCATCTTCATGCTGATTGTCCTGCTGGGTGCCGGCAACGGACTGATTCATGCCTTCGAGAAACAGTCGTCACGCATGGTGATGAACTCCATGAAGATCTATCCCGGCTGGACCGGAAAGGCTTACAGCGGATGGAAAGAAGGACGCAAAATCTCCCTGAACGACCAAGACCGACAGCTGGCGGCCCAGAGCCTCCCCCAACGAATCGAAAGCTCGGGTGCCAGCATCAGCCGGGAAGGCACCCTCCTGAGCTACGGCAAGGAATGGGTCTCCATCACCCTCGACGGAGTCTTCCCCAACTATACCCTGCTGGAAGCCGCACAACTGGAACGCGGACGCTTCATCAACGAACGCGACATGCGGGAATGCCGGAAAGTCATCGTGCTCCACGAAAAGACCGCCGACATCCTGTTCCCCCACGCCGAACCCATCGGCAAATATCTCCAGGCACAAGGGGTGGCCTACCAGGTGGTGGGCATCTACTCAGACCTGAACAGCTTCCAGCCTTCGGCCCTCGTCCCCTTCAGCACCCTGCAGCTGATTTACCAGAAGGGCGACAGCATCGACAACATCACCTTCACCACCCGCGGTGTGACCGATGAGGCCGACAACGAGCAACTGGAGACCGACCTGCGCGCCTTTCTGGGCGGACAGAAGCAGTTCGATGCCACCGACACCAACGCCATCTGGATATGGAACCGCTTCACCCAGTACCTGCAACAGCTCACGGCCAACAGCATCCTCCACCTGGCCATCTGGATTATCGGCATCTTCACCCTGCTGAGCGGCATCGTGGGGGTGAGCAACATCATGCTCATCACCGTGCGCGAACGCACCCACGAATTCGGCATCCGCAAGGCACTGGGTGCAAAGCCCTCCTCCATCCTCCGACTCATTGTGGCCGAGAGCGTGGTCATCACGACCTTCTTCGGCTATATCGGCATGGTGGCAGGCATTGCAGCCACCGAATATATGAATAAGGTGGCGGGCGAACGGGTGATGGATGCCGGTGTCTTCCAGATGACCGTGTTCGACAATCCCACCGTCGACCTGTCCATCGCCATCCAGGCCACCCTCACCCTTATCATCGCCGGCACGCTGGCCGGGCTGTTCCCCGCCCGCAAAGCCGTCCGGATACGACCCATTGAAGCACTTAGAGCCGACTGATTATGAAATATTTTGATTTAGACACTTGGGAAGAGATTCTTGTTACCATCACCCGCAACAAGACCCGGAGCCTGCTCACCGCCTTCGGCGTGTTCTGGGGCATCTTCATGCTCGTCGCCCTCATGGGCGGATCGCAAGGCGTACAGGACATGATGTCCGCCAATTTCAAGGGATTTGCCACCAACTCGGGCTTCATCGCCACCGAGAAGACCACCAAGCCCTACAAAGGCTTCCAGCAGGGACGGTCGTGGGACCTCGACAACGATGATGTCCTGCGCATCCGCAAGGCGGTGCCCCAAACAGAAGTCGTCACCCCCACCCTGGCCCGTTGGGGCCAGAAAATCGTCCGCCAGGAACACGACATCTATGGCACGCTCAAAGGGCTGTACCCGGTCTACCGGCAGATTGAAGAGCCCAAGCTCATCTACGGCCGCTACATCAACGACATCGACATCCGCGACCGGCGCAAGGTGTGCGTCATCGGCAAGCAAATCTACGAGACCCTCTTTCCCGGCAAGGAAGACCCCTGCGGACAGTTCATCGAAATCAACGGCATCTACTACCAGGTCATCGGTGTGGACGTGGCCACGGCCAACGTTTCCATCAACGGCAGGGCGGAGACATCGGTCATCATCCCCTTCAGCACCATGCAGCACAACTACAATTTCGGCAACAAGGTGCTGCTCATCTGCTACACGGCCCGCCCGGGCTGCCTCATCAGCGAGGTGGAGAAAAAGGTGGAGCAGGTGGTGAAACAGGCCCACATGGTCCACCCCGACGACAAACAGGCCCTGATGGTACTCAACGCCGAAGCCATGTTCAGCATCATGGACGACCTCTTTACCGGCATCCGCTCGCTGGGGTGGCTCGTCGGGCTGGGCACCCTGCTGGCAGGAGCCATCGGCGTGAGCAACATCATGATGGTCACCGTCAAGGAGCGCACCACCGAGATAGGCATCCGCCGCGCCATCGGGGCCAGGCCCAAGGACATTTTGGGACAAATCCTCTCCGAGAGCCTCCTGCTCACCATCGTGGCAGGCATGGGCGGCATCTGTTTCGGCGTGTTCCTGCTCGATGTAGTGGCACGCACCTCCTCGACAGAGCGGTTCCAAATCAGTTTCTGGGAGGCCATCGGTGCCTGTGCCATCCTTGTCGCGCTGGGCGTACTGGCCGGACTGGCACCTGCCTTCCGCGCCATGGCCGTCAAGCCCATCGACGCCATGCGTGACGAATGACCCTCCCCACCAACCATAAAAGCATCACCAAAAAAACAATCAGTATATGAAGAAGTACATCCGAATCACAGTATTGGTGCTCATCGCACTGATTTTCATCGGGACATTCGTGTTCCTGTACCGCAAGTCCCAACCCCAGGAAGACAAATACCACATTGAGACACCCGAAATCACCGACCTGCGCCAGACCACCATCGCCACCGGCAAACTGGAGCCGCGTGACGAAGTGCAAATCAAGCCACAGATTTCCGGCATCATAGCCGAAGTCTACAAAGAAGCCGGTGAGACCATCAAAAAAGGGGAAGTCATCGCCAAAGTGAAGGTCATCCCCGAGCTGGGCTCCCTCAACTCTGCCGAAAGCCGCGTCCGCCTGGCCGAGCTCAACGGCAAGCAGTGTGAGACCGACCTCGAACGTATGGAGAAACTCTACCAGAGCAAGCTCGTCAGCAGCGAGGAATACGAGAAGACGCTGCTCGCCGCCCGTCAGGCCCGCGAGGAGCTGCAGACCGCCAAGGACAACCTGCAAATCGTGAAAGAGGGCATCACCCAGAGCAGTGCCTCGTTCAGCAGCACGCTGATACGCTCCACCATCGACGGACTCATCCTCGACGTTCCCATCAAAGTGGGCAACTCTGTCATCATGAGCAACACCTTCAACGACGGCACCACCATCGCCACCGTGGCCGACATGAGCGACCTCATCTTCAGGGGTAACATCGACGAGACCGAGGTGGGACGCATCCATGAAGGCATCCCGGTGAAAATCACCCTTGGTGCGCTGCAGAACCACAACTTCGAGGCCGTGCTCGAATACATCTCCCCCAAGAGCACGGAGAACAACGGGGCCAACCAGTTCGAGATAAAGGCTTCGGTGACCGTGCCCGACAGCATCACCGTCCGCTCGGGCTACAGCGCCAACGCCGAGATAGAGCTGCAACACGCCCTGCAAGTGATAGCCATCCCCGAAAGCGCGGTGGAGTTTGCCGGAGATTCCACCTTTGTCTATGTGCTCACCGACAGTGTCCCGCAGCAGCAGTTTGAACGCCGCCCTGTCAAGACAGGCATCAGCAACGGGCTGAAGGTGGAAATCAAGCACGGACTGGCCGCCCGTGAGAGAGTGCGCGGTCTGAAAATAGAAAACCAATAAAAACAGCCGGACATGAAACCTATCCTCTTTTTCTTCTCGGCCCTGTGCGTCCTGCCTTTGCAGGCACAGGAGGCTTGGGACCTGAAACAATGCATCGACTACGCCATCGGACACAACGTCACCGTCAAGCAGCAGGAAACCGCCCGCCAGCAGAGCGAAGTGGAGCTGAACACCGCCCGGTGGAGCCGACTGCCCAACCTGAACGGCAACGCCTCGTATTCGTTCAACTTCGGCCGAAGCCTGCAACCCGACAATACCTACCAGAGCAACAACGTGCAGAGCAACAACCTCTCGCTCAGCACCTCGGTCCCTCTGTTCACCGGGATGCGGATTCCCCACACCATCGCCCTGCAGAAACTCAACCTGAAGGCCGCCACGGCAGACCTCGAAAAGGTCAAGGATGACATCAGCATCCAGATAGCCGCCGCCTACCTGCAAGTGCTCTACACGCAGGAACTGGCCACCATCGCCCACCACCAGGTGGCCCTGAGCCAAGAGCTGCTGGCACAGAAACAGGCTTACCTGGAGAACGGAAAGGCATCGGAGGCCGAATGGCTGGAAGCCAAGGCCCGCGTGGCGCAAGACGAGCTCTCGGCCGTACAGGCCGACAACGACCGCCGTATGGCCCTGCTCGACCTGAGCCAGCTGCTGGAGCTGCCCACGCCCGACGGATTCGCCATCGTGTCCCCCCTCCTGGACGAACGCCACCTGGCCGCCTCATTGGTGCCGCCAGCCGACATCTTCGAGGAAGCCGTCCTGACGAAACCCGTCATCAAGGCCGCCCGCTACCGGCTGGAAGGGGCCGACCACAGCATCCGCATCGCTCAGAGCGCGTATTACCCGCACCTTGACTTCAGCGCAGGCATCGGCAGCAACTACTACAAACGCAACAACAACTACAATTCCTCCTACGGCACGCAGCTGAAAGACAACTTCAGCCAGTATGTCGGACTCTCGCTCAGCATCCCTCTGTTCAACCGGTTTGCCACGCGCAACCAGGTGCGCAGCGCACGCCTGCAGAAAGACGCGCTGGGATGGCAGCTCGAAGAGGCCCGAAAGTTGCTCTACAAGGAGATACAGCAAGCCTACTACAACGCCGTGAACGCCGAGAGCCAATACCGCAGCAGCACCACTGCCGACGAGGCCGCCGAAGCCTCCTTCCGGCTGATGAAGGAGAAATATGCCACCGGCAAAGCCAATGCCACCGAGTACAACGAGTCGCGCACGGCCTGGTTGAAGGCGGTCTCCAACCGTCTGCAGGCGAAATACGATTTTGTCTTCCGCAGCAAAATCCTCGACTTCTACCGGGGCATCCCGCTGGAGCTCTGATCCGCCCACCGGGCAGGCATCGACCGATCACCCCAGTACACACCAAGACCCGGAGCGGCAGCGTCCGTTGACTCGCTGTCCCTCCGGGTCTTTGGGTCTGATGTCCGTCACTTTTTCAAGAAGGTCTCGCGCATCGGGGCAAAGCAGTCTATCAGCATCCCCGGCTCTAAGCAGACACAGCCGTGCACCGCATCGGGCTCCATATACAGTCCGTCGCCGGCCGACACAATCTTCTTCTCCCCGTTGATGGTAAACTCAAACTTGCCGCTCTCCACATACGTCGTCTGTGTGTGATAGTGGGCGTGGGGCGCACCTACGGCTCCTGCCTTCAGGAACTTCACCTTCACCAGCATCACCTGTCCGTCGTACCCCATCACCTGGCGCACCACATCGGGCTCGGCGGGTTCCCATTCCTTGTTCTGAGCAAGAACAAAGGTTTCGCTGCGCGTCTTCTGGACCGGAGCTTTCGCTCCGTCACCATTTCCTGCCTGCTGGGCCAGTCCGACCTGTGCCATGCACGGAGCCGTCAGCATACACGCCAGCAACCAGCTTTTCAAATTCACATTCATAATCTTCTGTCTATTTTAAAGTAAAACCAGTCCGTAAATTGCTGCCTCCTGCGGCAGCCGTCGCCCGTGGGGGCGCCCGTTTGTCGTTTCAAATATAATGAATCTGCAACGAACTCGTTCCCGAATCACAATTTGTCTACCAAAAAGAACAATTCTTATCAGTTTCCCCTTCCCAGATTGCCTATTTTTGTTCGCATCAAGTACATCAATTAACTCGTTAGGAAGAATGAAAAACACAAGTTGGAAAAAAGCCGTATGCCTCGTGGCCTGTGCAGGGCTGGCGGGCCTCTGCCATCCGTATGCCGCGGCACAACCGTCAGCCTCGCTCGAAGGCCAAATCAAGTCGACGATGAAGACCGCCACCCGTTACATGATGGAGAAAGTAAGTTACAAGGGCGGATTCGTGTGGAACTACCTGCCCGACCTCTCACGCCAGTGGGGAGAGCTGGAAGCCCGACGCACCATGGTGTGGATGCAGTCGCCCGGCACGCCGCAGGTAGGCCATGTGCTGCTCGATGCCTACCATGCCACGGGCGACGAATACTATTATGAAGCCGCCCGGCAGGTGGCCGGTGCCCTCATCTGGGGACAGCTGGACTGTGGCGGATGGAACTATGTGTTCGACTATGCCGGCGAAAGCGCTCTTCAGGCATGGTATGCCACGGTGGGCAAGAACGCCTGGCGGCTGGAAGAGTTCCAGCACTACTATGGCAACGCCACCTACGACGACAGCGGCACCATGGATGCCGCCAAGTTCCTGTTGCGGATGTATGTGGAGAAGAATGACCCCACCTACCGCCCTGCGCTGGAGAAGGTCATCCGGTTCGTCATGGACAGCCAATACCCCGTGGGGGGCTGGCCGCAACGGTGGCCGCTGATGTTCGACCATCCCTTCGCCGGACAGCCGGACTACTCGTCGTTCATCACGCTGAACGATGATGTCATACCAGACATCATCGAGTTCCTCACTTACTGCTACCAGTCGATGGGGCTGCAGTCAGTCAAGGGTCCGGTGCTGCGCGCCATGTATCTCATGATTACCCTGCAACAAGGCGCGCCCTATGCAGGATGGGCCGACCAATACACCATAGACGACCTGAAGCCGGCCCACGCCCGCTCCTACGAGCCGCGCAGTGTCAACACCGGCACCACGTCGCAAATCATCCGTCTGATGCTGGACTACTACCAGCTCACTGCCGACACACGTTTCCTGTCGGGCATACCGGCCGCCATCGACTTCCTGGAGTCCATGCAGTTGCCTGCCTCCGAGGCCGCCAAATGGAAATCACGCCCACGGCGGGAAGGGGACATTCTGGTGCCGCGCTTCATCCAGCCCGAAACAGGCAAACCCCTCTACGTCCACCGAAAAGGGACCAACGTACAGAACGGACATTACTACACCGACGATGAACTGAGCAACACCATCGGGCACTACAGCTCGGCCACCTATGTCAACCCCGCCGCCCTGCGCCGGGAATACGAAGCCGTGAGAAAGCTGTCGCCTGCCGAACTGGCTGCCCGCTCGCCTTTCCTAAGCCATGAGCACATCCCCCTGCCCCGCTATTTCACCCGCCTGCGCGGGAAGGCCACCGAAGAGACGGCACGCCGCCTCATCTCCTCGCTGACCGACGAAGGCTGCTGGCTCACCCCGTTAAAGCACACCTCCCATCCCTATCGGCCCTACACCGGCTCCGCCGACCCCGAAGAGACGAAATATGCCACCACGATGGTAGGCGACGAGCACGACACCTCTCCCTATCCGTGTACCGACGGGCAGCTGTGCATCTCGGTGGCCGACTTCATCAACAACCTGCGGCTGCTCATAGAGCTGCTCTAAACAGCCCGGCTGCAAAAGAAATCCGGCCGTCAGTGGTGACAGGCCCCGGCCACCACTGACGGTGGGGGACGGTCACCACTGACGACCGGATGAAAGCATCAGCCGCCGCTCAGACAGCCTGCCGAATCAGAACAGATGGTCGGGATAGGCACCGGCGGCCACCAACGCATTGATTTTGTCGACAACACTCTGGCGGTCTTCGGGATACGTCACGCCAAACCATTTGCTGGTCGTGTCGAGCACCTTCACCGTGGCGGTACCTTCCTGAATCAGCTTGTCCACCATCAGCGGAATGAAAAATTCGCTCTTCAGGTTCTCCATATTTTTCGGATTGGCCAAGAACGACTTGAAGTAGTCTTCGCTATAAGCGAAATAGTCGGGCGTGAAGCCCCAGAAGTTCATGCTCACCGGAGTCGTATCGGGCGTGGCCGTCCAGCCGCCGTCATCATCGACGTATTTCACTTCGCCATCTATACGCTGTATCTTCGTGCGCTCTACCACCGAGGTCAGCATACGGTTGTCGTCCGTACCACAGATACCGCGCGACACCGTACCGCTCTCGCTCAACGTATTGCCTACGCGGAAACCTACCATGGCATAAGTGTTGGCGGCTCCCTCGGGCAGGTTGGCCAGGAACTCACCCATCACCCGGAAAGAGTCGGCACCATAGAAGTCATCGCAGTTGATGACGGCAAAAGGTTCCTTGATGACCGATGCTCCCATCATGACGGCATGGTTCGTTCCCCACGGCTTGGTACGTCCTTCGGGACAAGTGAAGCCTTCGGGCAGGTTGTCGAGTGCCTGGAACACCAGTTCGCAGGGGATATGACCCTCATATTTGGAGATAATCTTATCACGGAACTCCTGTTCGAAATCCTTGCGGATGACAAACACCAGCTTGCCGAATCCGGCACGGATGGCATCGTAGATAGAATAGTCCATGATGGTCTCGCCGTTAGGACCCAGTCCGTCCAGCTGTTTCAGACCTCCGTAACGGCTGCCCATTCCGGCTGCCAAGAGAAATAAGGTAGGTTTCATAATGCGTAGTTTTATGGATTGATATTAAACTGTCCTGCAAATGTAAGATAATTTTTTTACTTTCCACCTTTTCTGTTTCTTATTTTAAGGGGTCTGTCCATTTCCTGCCCTCCTTACCGGTGTTCCAGGCGCGGTTTCACCATCGAGGCCATTTGTAAAAGGAGGATCCACAGCCTCCACAGCCGGTCAGAGAGAACGGAAGGCTTCATGCAGTTTCGCCGTTTTTCATTACTTTTGCAGCACCAACCAAGAAACAACCCTATCGTATGAATACTGAAAAAGAACTGTTCGACCGTGCCGAACGGCTGCTGGGCACGGCAGTCATGGAAGCCATCGCCGAGAGAAGCGTCATACTGTTTGGCGTGGGCGGCGTGGGCAGCTGGTGTGCCGAGACATTGGTACGCTCCGGCATACGCCACCTCACGCTGGTCGATTCTGACCGTGTATGCGCCAGTAACGTCAACCGCCAGCTGATGGCCACCACCCGCACCATCGGCGAGGTGAAAGTAGAGGCGCTCCGCCGCCGGCTGCTGGACATCAATCCCGCCGCAGACATCACGGCCCTGCAACGGGCTTACGATACAGACACCGCCCCATCGTTCGGCATAGAACGCACAGACTACGTGGTGGATGCCATTGACAGTCTGGAGAACAAGGCACAGCTCATCCTGCACGCCTGCAGCACCCCGGCTGTCTTCTTCTCCTCCATGGGAGCCGCCTTGAAGATGGACCCTACCCGCATCCAGGTAGCCGAATTCTGGAAAGTGAAAGGATGTCCGCTGGGAGCCGCCCTGCGGCGGAAGTTCAAGAAATCCGGGCAGTTCCCCGCCAAGAAGTTCAAATGTGTGTTCAGCGAAGAGCTGCTGCCTAACCGGGGATTGGCTCCCGCAGCCGCGACACCCGACAGCGGCGACAGCTGGAGCGCACGGAAAGCGCAAATCAACGGGAGCTTGATGCACATCACGGCCATCTTCGGGTGTATGCTGGGCGGACTTGTCCTACAAGACATCCGGCAGAAAGCGGAGGCCGACCGTGTTCCCGCAACTTGAACAATTCTTTACCCTCTTGGGCTGATTTTTGCACACCCCGTTCGTCGGCGAAACGTAATTTTGCTCTCTGTCAAAACCCAACAATATGCCTATGAAAACGCTTCGCCTGCCACTGCTCTTCTGTATCCTCCTCTGGATGGCCATGTTGGCTTCCGCACAACGCACGCCGACAGAGTACCGGAGCCTGGATGCCACACAGCCGATAGTCTTTACAGGCGACCGCATCCGCTATGCAGGCGAGGAGATCGTACTGGGACCGAAAGCGTTTTTCGTAGACGGACAACTGACGGACGAGGAAGCCGGCCGGCATGAGTATGTTTTCAATAGTTTCCATCAAGCGGCGGCACACCTGACCCCAGGCACTGCGGCCGACCCCATGCGCGTCTACATCGCACCATACGTGTACTGGATAGACGACCCCGATGACCCCGGCATCCGCACCGGGAAAGACGGGCGCGAACCGTTCGGACTGGTAGTCAGATGCGACTACCTGCACCTCATCGGGCTCAACAGCCATCCCGAGAACACCGTACTGGCTGCCCGGCGGGGACAGGCGCAAGGAGCCATCGGCAACTTCACCATGTTCGATTTTTGGGGAGACGGGCTGCTGGTCAAAAACCTTACGATGGGCAATTTCTGCAATGTGGACCTCGACTACCCGCTCAAGAAAGAACTGGGTCGGGAGAAACGGATGTCCTCCATAACCCAGGCACACGTAGCCTACTGCCACGGTGACAAGGTAGTGGCACAAAACGTGCGCTTCATCAGCCGGCTGAACATGAATCCGCTGAACGGAGCCAGGCGCATCTTGTTTGACCACTGCCACATGGAAAGCACAGACGATGCCTTGACTGGAACAGGCGTATATCTGAACTGCACGCTCGACTTCTGGGGAGCACGCCCTTTCTGGTGCAGCGACAAGAGCGGTGCGGTGTTTCTGAACTGCGACTTCACAGTCTGCCACGACGAGCGGCACCAGTATTTCTGCAAGGCGGTAGGACCGCTCAGCATCATCGACTGCCGCTATCATGTGGGGCGGCCACTCTATGCCGGCTGGACCCACACCCCGACCGACTGGCTGCGCTGCTACCAGCACCAGGTGACGATGGACGGACAGCCCTACGTCATCGGGGCCGAAAAGCCCTACAACACGGTGTGCCTGGAGCAGAAGGAACAGCTCAAAGCCTTCCGGCTGACTACTGACGAAGACAGCGTAATCTACAATACATACAACTTGTTGAGGGGAGACGATGACTGGGATCCCCTCCATGTACGTCCGGTCATTGAGGCCCTCGGCCGACGGGACGGCAAGAACTATGCGGACATGGCGACCTGCCTGTCTGTGACACCGCTGGCAGCAACTCTTCAGACGGGCGGGACACCGCTCCGCCTGAAGGCCACGGTCCAACGACACGCCAACCATCCGCTGGACAACGTCCCGGTACGATGGAAAATACAGCCGGGCTGCGAAACGTATGCCCGGCTCTCGACAGACGTGGGCTATGAATGTACCGTCACTCCGACCCTGCACACAGACCAGCCGAAACAGTTCAGCGTCATGGCTTATACAGACGACGGACTGGAAGGAGCCGCCGAACTGACCGTCATCCCCGATTATCTGGAAGCCCCGGCCTTCACGGAAGCTCCGCGGTTGACGCTGACAAACGGCGTGGCCCGCCTGCACTACCGGCTCGACCTGCAGGGACGGGCGGACGAATCGGTCATCACCTGGTACAAATCGGTGGACCCCGAAGGCACCCGCAAATATACCGTTGCCGTATCACGCCTCGGAACTCCCGAGACTGCTTACCGGCTGACCCGTGAGGACATCGGCTATTACCTCATTGCCACCATACAGCCCAAGCACCTGCGTTGCCTGCCCGGTCCTGGGCAGACCGTGGCCACCGCCTCACCGGTACGGGCCGACGAGGTACAAGCATCACAGGTGTTCGAGACCGATTTCCGGAATTTTCCCTGTGCCAACCAGCCGGTAACGGCTCCGGGGCTGTGGACGTTCGACGGATACAAACCCGCAGACACACAGGCATACGTTTGGCCGGCAGACAATCCGGCAGACGATTTTTGGGTGTACGGACCGGGCATCAACAACGCCCTCGGTACCGGCGTGTACCAAAACCGCCGGGGTGCGCGTATGCGCTTCACGCCGCTGGCCGGTGCCTACGGAGATATGGAAGTCATCTTACGGGTAGACCCGGCAAAAACGGCGGGACAGGGATTCGGCAGCCCCACCGGCCAATATATGGACATCTGCCTGAAATTCGACACACAGACCTTGAGCGGATATGGACTGCGCATCGTTCGTACCACCAAGTACAGCGATGCGGTGGATTTCGTACTGGTGGAATATACCAACGGGCAGGTAGCCCCCATCAGTGAACCCATCAGCACCAGTTGCTATCTGACCGGTTGCACCATCCGCCTGTCTGCCACCGGCAACCGCCTGACGGCTCATGCCGAGACCACGACCGCAAGGGCAGGCGGTCCACATCCCAACCCGAATGTCCGGCCTACGGTAGACCTCTCCGCCCCCATCACCCCTACCGGCCAAGGCGGTTTCTGCATTCAGCATACCGGTTCGGCACCGGGCGAAAGCATCACCCTGTTCCACTACCTGCGCATTGCCTATTCCGGGCTATAGGGCCACCCGCCCGGTTCACTCTCCCCGGCGGTAGACCTGCGGCGAGACATTGAACTTGTCCTTGAAACAGCGGGAGAAATAGCGTGGCGAACAGAATCCCAATTTGTCGGAGATTTCTGCAATGCTCAACTCAGGATGCTCCTTCAGCATCACCGCCGCCTTCTTCATGCGCATACTCAGAATCAGTTCGTTCGGAGTCTGGTTGGTGATGGCCTTCACCTTGGCATAAAGCTTCGTGCGCGAGACACTCATCTCCCGGGCAAACTGGTCCACACTGAACTCCGCCTTGTCCAGATTGTCCTCTATCAGCTGCATCGCCCGGTCCATGAATTCCTTATCCGCCAGAGTGATGGCAAACATCGGATTCGACTTCAGCGGCTGCTTGCTGTACTTTTCTTGCAGCAGGATGCGGTTATTGACCAGATTACGGCAGCGGGACAACAGCACATTGACCTCAAAGGGTTTGGTGACATAGTCATCGGCCCCCGCCTTCAGTCCCTCCAGCTTGTGTGCCGTGGCCGTGCGGCCCGTGAGCAGCATAATCGGGATGTGGCATGTATTCCTGTTCTCTTTGATACGCTTGCACAGCTCCATGCCCGAAATGCCGGGTATCACCACGTCGGCCAGCACGATGTCGGGCAGAGCATTCACGACCGTTTCCCAGGCCTGCTCGCCGTTGACTGCCGTCAGTACCTGATAATAAGGAGCAAAAATACCGACCAGCATCTGCAACAGCTCCGCCTCGTCTTCCACCACCAGTATCTTACGGGCCAATTCTTGCTCCTGATCGGGCCGCGCCTCTTCCTCCATCTGTTCGAACAGCACCTGCTGCTCCACAGACGGATGCCGCACCTCATCGCCCACCAGCTCTTCGGCTGCAAAAGCCTCCTTGCCCAACGGCAAGCGTATGGTGAACGTACTGCCCTCGCCGAGCTCGCTATACACCTCGATGGTACCGTGGTGCAACTCTACAATGCCTTTGGTCAGTGCCAGCCCCACGCCTACGCCTTCAATGGGCGACACCATGCTGTGGTCGGTCTGGTAGAAGCGGTCGAAAATCTTGTCCAGATCCTTGCCTTCAATGCCGCAGCCGCTGTCGGACACCTCAATGACCACCATCTGGTTGCTCCCCTTCCGCACCGACAGCGCAATCTCCCCTCCGTCCGGCGTGTACTTGAAGGCGTTCGACAACAAGTTGTTGAGCACCTTCTGGAGCTGTTTGGTGTCGTACCACACCTGTATGACATCATTGGACTTGTTGAACTTGAAGTTGATTTTACGGTGCAAGGCATAGCTGTGGAAAAGCAGGTAATTGTCGTAAAGGAAGCCCACGATGTTCTGCTCGGCCACCCGGATACGCATGTGCCCCTGCTCCTGCTTACGGAAATCAAGCAGTTCGGTAATCAGCTCCTGCAGCTGCACACCGTTGCGGTAGACACTGTGAATCCGGTTATACACCGCCGACGGAATGTTGCGCATCTGCAACAGCATCTCCATCTGTCCGATAATCAACGTCAACGGCAGCCGGAACTCATGGGAGATATTGGTGAAGAAGCGCAGCTTGTTCTGGTTCAGGGCTTCCACATCCTCTATGTGTTTCCGTTCGTACTTCAATTCCGTCTGCAACCGGATGCGGTGCTTGTAGACCCTCACCAGACTGTATCCGATGATGCCGGCCACCACGACATAGAGCAACCAGGCCCACCAAGTGGCATACAGCGGCGGCAGGATTTCAATCGAAAGACGACTGACGACCGGCTGTCCACCGACAGGTGCCACGGCTCTGACCAACAAAGTATATCGGCCGGGATTCAAGTTCGTATAGGTGATGCGCCGTCCGCCCGCAAGGGTTGTCCAGCTGTCAGAAAAAGGTTCCAGCTTGTATTGCAGATTGTTACGGCTCATGGGCACATAGTCGGTCATGGCATACTGGATGCTGAACATATTCTGGCTGGCTTTGAGTCGGATGGCCGGAGTCTTGGACAGGGCCTTCTGCAGGATGCCGGTTTCATCCCCCACCTCCACCGGCCGGTCCTGAATGAAGAGCCGGTAAGGGAAGATGGTGTAGCTGGCCGGTCGCAAGGCCAGATCATCGGGCCGGAAAGAAACCAGCCCGTCTGTTCCGCCGATAAACACTTCACCGTCGGCAGTGCGGTAAATGGCATTCTGGTTAATGCCACTCAGCGGCATACCCGACTGCACATCGTAATTCCGCGCCATCCCGGTGCGGAGGTCAAGGTTCGACATACCGCTTTCGGTGATAAGCAGCAGGTGATCCGGCGAGAGGGAGCAGGCCCCGTACACACAATCGCTTTGGAGGTCATTCCGACGCTCATTGTAATTGCTGAAATCATCCGATTCGTCATGATAGCGGTCCAGTCCGCTCTCGCTCATACAAAGCCACAAATGTTGCTGCCCGTCCAGATACATGCAATTCACACCGTTGCTGCTCAGGCTGGAGGGTTTCGAGGGATGATGCGTGTACAGGCGCAGACGGCGGGTGGCGAAGTCGTAAGAGTAGGCTCCCTTCTCCACTCCCGAAATCCACAACAGCCCGTTACGGTCTATCTTCAGGTCAAGGGCCAACGAGATGATGGCTCCTTCCTGTCCGCTTTTGAACAAAGGGGTGAACGTACCGCTGTCAATGTCGAACTGGAGCACCCCATCATGGGTGGCCAGCAGCAACGTGTTCCGGTAAGGCTGGATGGCACAAATGATGTTGGCCTTATCCACCGCCCTGCCCTCCTTTTTATAACTGTAACGGGTGAACCGCCGGGTCCGCAGATCCAGCTTGTTCAAGCCTCCCAAATGTGTCCCTACCCACAACACCTCCCGCTCGCGGTCGTAGTAGAGCGATTTCACATTGTCGTGCGAAATGCTGTGAGGGTCGGACGAATGGCGGTACCACGTGAACTTGCCGGTCGTGCGGTCCAGCTGGTTCAGCCCACCGCCCTCGGTGCAAATCCATAAATTATGCCGGTCGTCCTCCGTCATTTGGCCTATCACCGGAAAACTTAGCCCCCCCAATTCCCCTTTTTCACGCATACGGTAGTGCTTGTACATCTCTAATCGGGGATTGAAATAGCTGACGCCGCCGAAATAGGTACCTACCCACAACGAACCCTGACTGTCCGCCAACAAGCTCCACACCGAATGGGTAGGCAGCTCGTCATTGATGCTCAAGGAAGATACGGAAGCGAACGTGTCCGACTGGGGCAGGTAGCGGCACAAGCCCTTGAACGTGCCTACCCACAGATTGCCCTGCTGGTCTTCGCGACAGAGGCGGACGAAATCGGCATTGAGGGTGGAAGGGTCGGTGCTCCGGTGGGTATAATGGCGCAGACGGTCCCCCTCCAGACAGTACAGTCCGTCTTCCCAAGTAGACAGCCAGTAACGACCTTTACTGTCTTTGAAAATATCTCCAATCTTGCCTTCCTGTAACGGATGTCCCCATGACCGGGTGCCCCTGCCGAACACGTACAGACCATGTCCCTCCGTGCCTATCATCAGTGAGTCGTTGCTCGATGCCAGCGAAAAGATGCGGCCGTTTGCATCGGGCAGCTCACAATAGAGTTCGAACTGCCGCCCGTTATAGGCATACACCTTGTTGGCCGAAGCCATGTAGAGCTGACGGTCGAAACAGATAGCCGCCGCCGGATGCTGTGTCAGTGTGCTGAATGATTCTTTCTCCACCTCCACCGACATGGGCGGTATTTTCCAGCTGACTGTCCCCAACGAGCAGGCTGTACTGGTAGTGTCCTTCATCGGTTATGCCACACAAGAAATAAAGGTGGGCAAACAACGTGACTTCAACATCACCCTGAAAGAAGACGGGGTGATGATGAACGAAGTGGTGGCCATCGGCTATGCTACCGTGAAGAAAAGCGACCTGACCGGTTCGGTGGAGAAAGTTGATTTGGACGAACTGAACAAAGCCCCTGTCGCCTCGTTCGACCAGGCTCTGGGCGGACGAGTGGCAGGTGTGCAAGTCGTCTCTGGCGACGGACAGCCGGGGCAAGAGGCCAACATCGTGATACGAGGCAGCAACACCATCTCTGATGTGTCCGACGGTACGCCTCTCTACGTCATCGACGGCTTTGCCACCGAGGATGCCAATGCCGCTGCCATCAACCCGAACGACATCGAATCCATCGATGTGCTGAAAGATGCGTCGGCCACCGCCATCTATGGTGCACGGGGCGCCAATGGTGTCATCATCATCACGACCAAACGCGGTTCCGAAAGTGCGCCGCGCGTCACCTACAACGGTTACGTGGCCTATCAGACACGGCCCAAATTCCTGCAACTGCTGCAAGGCAGGGACTTCGTGGAACTCCAGCAGGAAATCCTGACCGCCGATGAAATGAACAAGACTTACTTCAGCTACGACGAGGCGTTGGGACGCTATCAGACCATCGATGACTACGACCAGCGCACCTCCACCAACTGGCAGGACCTGGTCTTCCGCAATGCGCCGATGACCAACCATCACGTGGCCCTGACCGGCGGCACAAAAACAACCAAATATAGCTCCAGCATTTCGTACTACAACCAGCAGGGAACCATTATCCAGTCCTCTTACGAGAGTCTGAAGGCACGCCTCACCCTCGACCAGCAACTGGGCAAGAACCTCAAATTCGGCGGCAGTGTGAACTTCGCCAACAATATGTCCACCGGCTCGGCTCCCTCCCAAGGGGACGGACAGTCCACCCAGTATTTCCTTTACCAGGTTTTAGCCTACCGACCGCTGAAGTTCCGCTCCACCGACGATTTGGAAGACATTACCGACAACAACGGCGGCACGTACCCCTACAACCCGGTGAAGACCATCGAGAACACGTTTACTAAATCGCGCAACCGCCAGCTCAGCCTCAACACCTACCTGAACTGGACCCTGCTCAAGGACCTTGTGCTGAAAATGACCTTCGCCTATACGTGGCGCGAAGTGCGCGACCAGAACTTCTACAACAAGGACACCTACTACGGCGACCCGGCCTATTCCTCGTCACGCACCAACGGCAGCTTCAATTACAAGGAATGGAACAGCTGGTCGAACGAATACACCCTGACCTACAAGAAACGCCTCAACAGCCACAACCTCAACGGTATGCTGGGTGCGTCATTGTCGAGCCAGGAGATTTCCAACCTCGGTGCCAAATCGGTCATGGTACCGTGGGACAACATCGGCTTCTGGGGCATCGACGAAGGCACAGCCCTCAGCCTCACCGCCAACAACGTGAAGAACAACATGGTGTCGTTCTTCGCCCGCTTCAACTACGACTGGAAATCGCGCTACCTCCTCACCGCCACCATGCGTGCCGATGGTACATCGCGGTTCGTCTATCACAAATGGGGCTACTTCCCCTCAGCCTCCGCCGCATGGCGCATCTCCGACGAGAGCTTCATGGCCAAGACCAACTCCTGGCTCAGCAACCTGAAGCTGCGCGCAGGCTGGGGTGCCACAGGCAACAACGCCACCCAAGAGAACTACCCCTCGAACCTGCTCTACTCCGGCAAACTGAACTATGCCTTCAGCAACAGCATGACCCCCGCCATCTACCTGATGCAGATAGCCAACAAGGACCTGAAGTGGGAGACCACTTACCAGACGAACGTGGGGTTGGACTTCGGGCTGTTCAACAACCGCATCAGCGGTAGCGTAGACCTCTATAATAAGGATACCAAAGATTTGTTGCTCTATGCTGATGTGCCCCCCTCCATCGGTTTCTCACAAGTACAGCAGAACGTGGGCAGCATCAACAACAAGGGTCTTGAAATCACATTGAACGCCACCATTCTGCCTGGCAGCAAGAAACGGCTGAAGTGGACTTCCAGCTTCAACATCGCTTTCAACAAGAACGAGATTACCGCCCTCTCTGACGGACAGCTCAGCCGGAAGGCAGGCATCCGCTATCCGAGCATCGCCGACCTTTACATCTGTAAGGTGGGCTCCCCGCTGTCTGAAATGTACGGATACGTTTACGACGGTGTCTACCAGTACGAGGATTTCAACGAAGTGTCTCCGGGAGTGTTCGTGCTGAAACCCGAGATACCCAACAACACCAACGAACGCGCCAACATACAGCCGGGTGACCCCAAACTGAAGGACCTGAACGGCGACGGCAAGGTGACGGCAGAAGACCAGACGGTCATTGGCCACGGCCTGCCCATCCATACCGGCGGTTTCACCAACAACTTCGAATGGCGCGGCTTCGACCTGAGTGTCTTCTTCCAATGGTCCTACGGCAATGATGTCATCAATTACAACCGGGTGAAACTGGAGAGTCTGGACGGACGGCACATCAACCAGCTGGCCACCGTGAAAGACCACTGGACTCCCCGCACGGTGAACGAAGACGGCACCATTACCGAAGGCAACTACACCAACTACCTGTGGGCGGTGAACCGCGGCCTGAGCAGCATCCACACCAGCCGGGAAGTGGAAGATGCCTCCTTCCTCCGCCTGAAGAACGTGCAGCTGGGCTATCGTTTCCCCGACAAACTGCTCCGACGGTGGGGATTGTCGTCACTGCGGCTGTACGTCAGTGCACAGAACCTGTGGACCTGGACCCGCTACACCGGATATGACCCCGAAGTGTCTACCCGCAACTCGGCCATGACACGAGGCTTCGACTATTCGGCTTATCCGAAAGCCAAGACGTACACCTTCGGCGTAGAAATGGGATTTTAACGCAAAGAGAATGGACAACCAACAAACAGTTTCGACTATGAAGAGATTAGGCTATATACTTATCATGGCAGTGACCTGCGTTTCCTGCCACTTCCTGGATACCGATACCTACGACTATCTGGAACAGGACGACATCTACCGGGACGAAGCAGGCTGCATGGCAGGGCTGGCTGGGGTCTATGACGCTCTGACCGCCCAAGGATGCTACGGCCAGAACCTGTGGGGCGATTTGGACGCAGGCACAGACATCCTGGTCTACAACCGTAGCTACGGAAAAGACTATATCCAGATTTCCAACTATAACTATAACAACACAGACAATGCCCTCAAGCTGTCGTGGACGGCACTTTACGACGGAGTGAACCGTGCGAACGACTATATCGACCTTATTGAAAGCCGCAGCGACGAGGAATGCGGCGGAGCGGCCGCCAAGGCCATGTACCTCGGCGAGGCCAAAGGCCTCCGCGCGCTGTTCTACCTGAACCTGGTGGCTTTCTGGGGAGAAGTGCCCCTGCGCCTGACCCCCACCCGCAACCTCACGACCCAGCTGCTGAAGAAATCGCCGCAAGCGGACATTTATGCACAAATCATCAAAGACCTCGAAGCCGCTGCCGAAGGCTGCCTGCCTGCCGACAAGCTCGACGGTCCGGGACGCATGTCGCAGACCACTGCCTGGGCATTGCTGGCACGGGCCTACCTGTGGGAGGCCGGCTATCCGGTCAATGCCGGCACATGGGAGAAAGCCCTCGAATATGCCCGCAAGGTACAGCAGAGCGGCAAGCACCGGCTGCTGTCATCGGGCAAAGGCGGCTACCGGCAAGTGTTCATCAACCTGTGCAGCAACCTCTACGACCTCGATGCGCGCGAAAGTATGTTCGAAGTGGAGTTCTACGGCAACGGGCAGACCCAGACCAACGAAGCCGGACGACTGGGACTGTATATCGGCGTGACCCAACAGACCGCTTCGGACGACTATCCCTATGCCTACGGACTGTATGACGGCACGAAATATCTCTTCCGCCTGTATGAGACGGGCGACACCCGCCAGTGGTGGAACATCGCTGACTACAAGTATATGACGACCGACGGGGTGGTGAAAGAGATGGAACGCACGGACAGCGAAAAGAACGCCGAAGACGGCAACGCCGCCAAATGGCGGGCGAAATACATCCCCGAACGCCCCCTCTCCCGCAACAACTCCTCCATCAACTTCCCCGTCATGCGCTATGCCGACGTGCTGCTGATGATTGCCGAGTGTGAGAACGAGGTGAACAACGGTCCCACCGCCGAGGCCATGGAAGCCCTCAACCAGGTACGCCGCCGGTCGGGTGCCTCGGAGATGAGTCTGGCCGACTATCCGGACCATGACAGCTTCAAGCAACTGGTGCTCGACGAGCGTACCCGCGAGCTGTGCTACGAGGTGCCCCGCCGCATGGAGCTGCGCCGTCACGGAGCCGACTACTTCAGAAAGCAGCTTGCTATCCTGAAAGACCAGTCGCTCAACGACAAGAACAAGAAGATAGGCTACGACCTCGACAACGTGAAGGCGGTGCCCGCCATCAACTTCGCCGAGAAGCACATCTACTTCCCCATTCCACAGGCGGAACTGAACGTCAACACCATCTGCGGACAAACAGACAAATGGTAAACCCTAAAACAACGAAGATAGCATGAAAACAGCAATCACATACGGTTTTTGCCTCCTGATGGCCCTTTGCACCGCCTGCAGCCGCAATGAGGTGGACGATGTCCGCTTCGAGGTCTCCGTCGACAATGCCGACCAGCTGAAGGCAGGCGGCAATGTCACATTCCGCTTCAGCGGCAATGCCGACTACATCACTTTCTATTCGGGAACCTCAGGCAACAACTATGCCAACCGTCAGCGCACCGAGGCCGACCTGCAGTCGCTGAGCATGGGCTGTGCGCTCAAACAGCAGTACAACGACTCGGCCTACCTCAACAAGGAAGTCATAGGCATCTTCCTCTCCACCGATTTCAGCGGCGACTACACCGCCGAGGCGTTGAACAAGGCCACCTGGATACCGCTGTCGGGACGTGAATACAACCGTCTGCCGGTGCCCTGCCCCGTTTCGGCCTCAGCGGTAGAAACGGCCGGCGAGATAGACCTGGCCCCCTTTGTCAGCCTGGGCCAGCCCTTCTACATCGCTTTCCAGTATAATGCAGCCGGACGCAACACCATCCCCACCGCCAACGGTGGCGGACACTACACCAACCGTCCGCGTGTGGACATCACCGACCTCACGATGAAGAAAGTCACCACCGACGGCGAAACGGTCGAAGTGACCAACGCCATCAGCGAGTGGGCCTTCCGCATCGTCTTCCAGCAGTCGGCCACCCGCACCAACTATCAGGTGAACGACACCGGGCTGCTCTTCCAGCCCCAGAAAGCATCTGTCGATGCCACCACCGGAAAAGAGCCGGATGAGATCGTATGGATGGTGAGCGGACAAATCAACCCACGGACCGTGGAGCCCGACCGCGGCACCGCCATCAAGACCATCGAGGCCCATCTACCTTCGTACACCTGCTCCTACCCCACGGCAGGCACCTACAACGCCACCTTCATTGCCACCAACGCCAACCTGTGGAACGGCAAGCAGGAGGTGAGACAACTCACGATAACCATCAACCCTTAATGCCATGACGACCATGAAACGACACCTTATATATCTGTCACTGCTGCTGGCCGTTGCCCTGACGGGCACAGCCTGCCACGACAACGAGGGCGCTGTGGCATCACAACCGAATCCTGCCCCAGAAACACCGGCAGACCCGACACCGGACATTGACATCCAGGGATGCGAGCTGTGGGAAGAGTATGAAGCCGCCCAGAAGAACGGGGGCGAAAGCACACTGCTCGATTTCTCGTATGCCGGCTATGACTTCGGCGAACGGGGAGTCCCCTCGGTAGACAGCTACGTGGTCTTCAACGTACAGCAATACGGTGCCATTCCCAACGACGGCCTGTCCGACCGCTTGGCCGTGCAGGCGGCGATTGATGCCGCCGCAGCCTCGGGACAGAAAGCGGTGGTCTATTTCCCCAAGGGACGTTATGACCTCCGCCCGCAAGACAGCCCCAACACCAAAATCACCGTCAATGCCGACAACATTGTCCTCAAGGGGAACGGCTGCGGAGAAGGCGGCACGGAGATCTACATGGAATATCCCAACGATGTGCTCGACGCCTCACTGTGGAACACACCGGAACTCATCACGTTCACCCGGAGCGTGAAGCAAAGTGACGAACAGCTGTTGCTCGCCACCGTAGCGGCCGATAGCCCCCGTGGCAGCCACACGGTGACGGTGGCCAGCACCAGCGGCCTGCACATGGGGCAGCGCATCCTGCTGCGCCTCTACAACAACGACCCCGAATTGGTGGCCGATGAGGTGAAGCCCTATGACGTGCACACCGAATGGAGCGAACTGCCCCAGCAGGGCGTACAGGTGACCGAGTACCACCAGATACAGCGCATCGAAGGCAACACGGTGACCTTCAAGGAACCCGTCATGCACAAGATAGAGGCCCGCTGGGGATGGACTCTCCACGAACACCAGCACCACGTGGGCTGCGGGGTGGAGGACATCGCCTTCAGAGGCAACTGGCAAGACAGCTTCATCCACCACAAGGATGCCGTCACCGACAGTGGCTTCCGCCTGCTCACCCTGCACCGCCAAATCAACGGATGGGTGCGCCGGTGCCGTTTCATCGACGTGAACGAAGCGGTCAGCGTGATGCTCAGCGCCAATGTGTCGGTCTACGACTGCACCATCGAGGGCCATCAGGGGCATTCCGCCATCCGGTCGCAGGCCTCCTCGCACGTCTTCCTCGGCAAGCTCACCGACGAGCCGGCCCAATACCACTCGATAGGCGTGTCAAAGACCGCCATCGGCAACGTGCTGTGGCGCAACAAGACCGCCGCCAACAGCTGCTTCGAGTCGCACTCCAGCCAGCCGCGTGCCACGCTCATCGATGCCTGCGAGGGCGGCTTCCTGCCCAACCACGCCGGGGGTGATGCCGCGGCAGGTCCCAACCACCTGGCCGACCTGACCCTTTGGAACTATCGGGAGACCGGCAGTGCAGGCGGCACGTTCGACCTCTGGGTACGCAACAACCGCTTCCTGATGCCCATCCTGGCCGGCTACCAGGGAAGCACCCTCTTCCTGCCCGAACAGGTGACCGCCGACGAGAGCCACGGCACCGCCGTCGAGCCCGCCTCGCTCTACGAGGCCCAGCTACTGCTGCGCCTCGGCAGCCTGCCCCAATGGCTGCAAGAACTGAAAGGAGAATAACCACCAAAACATAACCTACTATGAAACTGAAGAAACACCTGCGCACCACCCTATTGCTCGCTCTGGGCGGCCTCACCCTAGCCGCCTGTGGCAGCGACAAGGAGGGAGCCCCCGAAACGGTGCGGCAACCGGTCAACCTCAAGGCGGAAATCTTCACCATCAATGCCGGAGAAGCCGCCATCTGGAAGGGAGGTCAGGCCGTGGGCATCTATATGCTGAAAGAGAACACCAACGAGGTGGTGGACACGTATGCCAATGTGAAATACGTGGCCGACAACCGTGGCACGACCGGCTATCTGGTGCCTGCCGACAACCAGCCCATGTATTATCCGGCCGACGGGTCGAATGTCGACTTCAAGGTCTACTATCCTTATAACCCCGAGGTGGAGCAGACCCTCCGTGCCGTGGAGGCCTACACCGAAGTCCGTGTCGACGAGCATACCGCCCCCGACGGCTTCCTCTACTCGCGCAACGCCAAAGGCTCCAACGCCAATACCGAAGCGTCCACCGTACAGATCAAGTCCATGCTCTCGCAGGTCAGCATCGACTTCCACTGCACCCTCGACGGCGCCAGCAAGCTCGAAGCGCACATCAAGAACATCGCCACACGGGCCCGCTTCGACCTGATGCAAGGGATGTTTGTGGAATACACCACCGAAGAGGATGCCGTGCTCCCCATGACCGGCACCAAGAACACGGTGGGCGGCAACACCGTCTTCAGCATGTCGTCGGTCATCTTCTCGGGCCAAGTACCCGAAAAGGCGCAGCTGGAAGTCATAGTGAAAGACAGCAAGGACAAAATCCTGAAGGAATACCTGCCCATCGCCCTCACCAAGGTGCTCGAAGTGGAACAACAAGAGAACCAGGTGGAGGAGAACACGCAGTACAACATCGATGCCCAGCTCACCGAGCGGGAAGACATCACCACCCAGGTGAGCAGCACCGCCTCTATCTGCATCATGAACTGGAACGGAAGCGGCGATGATGCGGATATCAACGTCGCCCGCCCTACGGGTGACTGACCGCCTGCCCCCCTATCATGTATAACTTTAAAAACTTACGATAATGAAAAACTACCTGACCTATTCCCTCTGTATGGCAGCCGCGTTCCTCGCATCCTGCGGGAACAAGGATAACCCCGACACTCCCGAGACGGAGACGGCGGCCAAAGTGAATTTTGTGACTTCTATTGTCAGCTCCACCGAGCGAACGGCTACGGCGGAAGGGACCTTTGTCACCCAGTTTGCCACGGGCGACCAAGTAGGTGTCTATGCCACCGGTGCCGCCGCCGGCAACTATAACGTAAAGCACACAGTGAACGGCGACAACGGCACCCTCTCGTCCGAAGAAGGAGTGTATTATAACGGCATGGGCGACGCCACCGCCGACTTCTATGCCTACTATCCGTGGTGCGACCAGTCGGCCTCCGGCAATACCGGTGTCGTGACGTTCAACGTCAATGCCGACCAGAATTCGGCCGAACTGTTCAACGGCAGCGACTTCATGACCGCCATCACCACCGGCGTGCCCGACGGCACCGAGGATGTGAACCTCAAGTTCAGCCACCGCCTGGCCATGATTCAGGTGGAGGTGGAAGCCACTTCCAGCATCCACACGGTGAGCACCATCCACATCAACAACGTGCGCACCGGCGCTACCTGGACCTACGCCACCGACCAGATGGCCGTGACAGAAGAGACTGGCAACCTCAATATGTGGAACAAGCGGACCGACGGCACCCTCTTCTGGGCCTTGCTGCCCGAACAGACCATCGCCGCCGGCGCCAACCTGATGGACATCACCGTCAAGACCCGCACAGGCGAGGAGAAAAGCTACATCTTTACCACCAGTGCCGCCATCGGCCTGAAGGCCAATACCGTGAAGAAGTTCCGCATCGGCATTGGCGAGAAAGTGGTGTCCTATTCTACTGAGCTGACCGTGAGCAACTGGACGGCAGACAGTGACGTGGTGGAAGGCAACGGCTCGCTCATCTTCCCGAAGACGCTGTTGTCCACCGAGAGCTTCGCCAACTTCAGCTGGACGGAGATTCAGAAGACTAAAGAAGAAATCACTGCCGGCGGCTGGTACCGCTTCCAGGCCAATGCCGACGACAAGGTAGAATGGCTCCAGACCGAACAGATGCTCCATCTGAACCGGGCCACGATCACCGGCTGGCACAACGGCACCTTCTATTTTGCGGCAACGGATGTCATCAAAGGGAAGTATGCCCTGAAGTTCAAGGCGAAATCTACCCAACGCGAAACGGATACTGATCAGAAGAAGAACCAGCTCCGCTTAGGTGCCTACATGAAGGGCGAGCCCTACGTGACCAATGCCACCACCGGTGCCACCAACAACGACTACTTCGCCATCATCCAGAACGGAGAGAACCGTGTGACCACCATCTACACGCAAATCCTCGCCTATGACGCCCTGGACGACTATACTGTCACCTTCGATCTGGGAGAGGTGTCTACCGTCCACAACGGAACAGCCGCCAACATCACCGAAGAGTCCAAGTCCGTGCCTACGGCCGATATGCTGAAGACCGTCATCTTCTACATCTCTGCCAACGTGGCCGACATCGACTTCTGGATAGACGATGTCAGCATCACACCCGCCAATTGAACCGGCAGCCCCGTTAGTTGAAAACAAACAGAACATCAATAACCTTTAAAACCAACAACAGATATGAAAAAACAATTGATATGGACAACCCTTTTGGCAAGTGGCTTCTTGGCCGCCTGCAGCCAGCACGATGATGCCACACCGTCCGCCAACGAAGGACAGCCGGTCAGCTTCGTGGTGAACACCAGTGTCGCCCGAACCACTACCGACCTGTCGAAAGGCCTCACCAACTTCATTGTCAATACAGATGTCATCGGCATCTACTCCAACAATGTCGATCCCAAGCTGGACGACACCTTTACCGTGAAGGCAGCGGGCGCACTGGCCTCCGCCAGCGGCACGACCTACTATTTCGACGGAACTTCGCAAAGTGCCGACTTCTATGCCTTCTATCCCTCCACAGCAGCGGCCTATCCAAGTACCGAAGGGACAACACAGACGGGCCGCACCTTCATGGTAGCCTCCGACCAGTCTACTTTGGAGAAGATGGATGCCACCGACTTCATGACAGCCAAGCAGACCGTCAGCCCCACCAATGCTACCGTCCAACTCAGTTTCAGCCATCGCTCCACCTTGGTAAAACTCGCATTGCGCGACATCACCAATGTCCAGTCGGTTGAGCTGGGCAATATTGCTCCTACCATCACCTGGACGTATGCCGATGACCAAGTGGCCACCAGCGGTACTCCGACAAGCATCGCCATGTATGCCCAACCGGCAGCCGACAAAAGCATGATCTACTACGCCATTGTTCCGGCACAGACCGTAACGGCAGGCACTGCACTGGTCACCATCGCCACCACCGACGGGAAGACTTACAAGTACACCCCTGCCTCGGATGTCACTTTCAACGAGAACACCCAGAAAACCTTCTCGCTGGGCATCAGCAATAGTGGCGACAACACGCTGGTAGAACTGTCTACCGCATTGGAAGCGCAGTGGGGCGGACAAGACGGAAATACCGAATCGGGAACAGTGGAAGAAGAGATCAAGCAATACATCAGCCCGTTAACTGAAACAACAGCCATCATTTCCGGTTTGAACAACAGAACTGATTTGCTATCGGATGAAAAAAATCCTAATAAGAACAGTTGGGGTACCGTTTTCACGGCCAACAATACAGGAAACACAGGAGACGGCAGCAAATTTACAGCCACTTGCACCAATAATAATGGTGTGCTGGAAGTTAAACTCACTGGAGCATCTACCGCAAATAATGCATGGTACAACCGCACTTTATACTACTACGGAGGTGATACAGAAACGTTGCCCGTCAACAAACAACTGAAGCTCACCATTAAGGCTCAAAGTTCTGTTAGTGCCTCCATACTCGTTACTGTGACCGCCCGATCCAGCGACAACAAAGATGTATATTTAGGTATCAGTAGTAATGGAACGGAGTTCAAAGGTGCTGCACAGTTGAATTGTAAGACTGCGGAAGAAACTTTCGAATGTTATATCAATGCAGGCCTAACAGCCACAGGAGCCAATACCAGTACCGCAGCCAGCACTGCCAATGCAACGGCTTACACCTACTATATTGGTTTTGCATTCCTGAATACTGACGCAACTGAGGATGCCCCAGTAACTTACACCATCCAGGATATTTCATTAGTAGAAGTAAACTAAATTATATAATGAACTGAGAGAAAACCTAAGTCCGGGCGGAACTTACACCTCCCGGACGAAGGAATCCCCCAACAAATCAA
>CAMAFR010000005.1 GCA_945833835.1 uncultured Bacteroides sp. | reverse complement strand
AAAATTGGGTGTTTGTTTTATAATTTGCTGATTTTCAGCGTTTATTGCGGAGAGACAGGGATTCGAACCCCGGGTACCTCGCGGTACAACGGTTTTCAAGACCGCCGCAATCGACCACTCTGCCACCTCTCCGAAACTTCCTGGCAGGGAAGGCTTTCGGTTGAAAGCGATGCAAAGGTACGACTATTTTTCAATTCTGCAAACTTATCGGCTCTTTTTTCGGTTTTTTTTTCTTGTTTCACCCCTTTATCGTACATTTGCAGGAAAATCGGCGCACGGCACCGGCCTTGCGCCCCAACCAGAAAGAAGCACCTAACAAGAATGATTTATCCGCATAATTTTGAGCAGAAGATAGGGTTCGACCAAATCAGGAACCTCATCAAGCAGAAGTGCCTGAGCACCTTGGGACAGGAGGAGACCGACCTCATGCAGTTTGACGACGACTACGACGGCATCCGCCGGCGGCTGGACCAGACGATGGAGTTCGTACGCATCTGCCAGGAGGCCGACGAGTTCCCCTGCCAGTTCTTCTTCGACGTGCGCCCCTCGCTCAAGCGCATCCGCGTGGAGGGCATGTACCTGGACGAGCAGGAGCTGTTCGACCTGCGCCGCTCGCTGGAGACCATTGACCGCATCGTGCGCTTCCTGCAACCGGCGGAGGAGGAGGAGGACGACGACACGCCCCCGCCCTACCCCGCCCTGCGGGAGCTGGCCGCCGACGTGCTGACGTTCCCCCAGCTGACGGCGCGCATCGGCAACATCCTCGACCCCTTCGGGCGGATGAAGGACAACGCCTCGGCCGAGCTGGCCCGCATCCGCCACGAGCTGGCCGCCACGGCCGGCAGCATCTCGCGCAACCTGAACGCCATCCTGCGCGCGGCGCAGGCCGAGGGCTACGTGGACAAGGACGTGACCCCCACCCTGCGCGACGGACGCCTGGTGATACCCGTGGCGCCGGGCATGAAACGCAAGCTGCGAGGCATCGTGCACGACGAGTCGGCCACCGGAAAGACCGTCTTCATCGAGCCGGCCGAGGTGGTGGAGGCCAACAACCGCATCCGCGAGCTGGAAGGGGAGGAACGGCGTGAGATCATCCGCATCCTCACGGAGTTCTCGGCCACCCTGCGGCCGCACATCCCCTCGCTGCTCTCGTCGTACGCCTTCCTGGCGGTGATGGACTTCATCCGCGCCAAGGCACTGTTCAGCCTCATGACCAAGGCCGTGAAGCCCTCGTTCGAGGACCGGCAGCAGGTGGACTGGAGCGGGGCCGTACACCCCCTGCTGCAACTGTCGCTGGCACGCCACGGCAAGCAGGTGGTGCCGCTCGACATCGAGCTGACCCCACAGCAGCGCATCCTCCTCATCTCGGGCCCCAACGCGGGCGGCAAGTCGGTCTGCCTCAAGACCGTGGGGCTGCTGCAGTACATGCTGCAATGCGGCGTGCCCGTGCCCATGGACGAGGGGAGCCACGCCGGCGTGTTCAGCCACCTGTTCATCGACATCGGCGACGAGCAGAGCATCGAGGACGACCTCAGCACCTACTCCTCGCACCTGACCAACATGAAGACGATGCTGAAGCACTGCGACGGGCGGAGCCTCATCCTCATCGACGAGTTCGGCGGGGGCACCGAGCCGCAGATAGGCGGCGCCATCGCCGAGGCCCTGCTCAAACGGTTCAACCAACGGCAGACCTTCGGGGTCATCACCACCCACTACCAGAACCTGAAGCATTTCGCCGAGGCCACCGAGGGGGTGGTGAACGGGGCCATGCTCTACGACCGCCACGAGATGCGGGCCCTCTTCCAGCTCCAGACGGGCAACCCGGGCAGCTCGTTCGCCGTGGAGATAGCGCGCAAGATAGGGCTGCCCGAGGACGTGATTGCCGACGCCTCCGAAATCGTGGGCAGCGAATACATCCAGAGCGACAAGTACCTGCAGGACATCGTGCGCGACAAACGCTACTGGGAGACCAAGCGGCAGAACATCCGCAAGAAGGAGAAGCAGATGGAGGACACCATCGAGCGCTACCGCCAGGAGATGGACGAGCTGGAGAGCCGCCGCAAGGACATCCTCAAGCAGGCCAAGGAGGAGGCCGCACAGCTGCTGCAGGAGGCCAACGCCCGCATCGAGCAGACCATACGCTCCATCAAGGAGGCGCAGGCCGAAAAGGAGCGGACGAAGGACATCCGCCAGGAGCTCAGCGGCTTCAGGCAGCAGGTGGAGGCGATGGACACCGAGGCCGCCGAGGAGCGGATAGCCCGCAAGATGGAGCAGCTGCGCCAGAAACAGGAGCGGAAGCAGGAGAGGCGGAACCGGCAGGCACAGCAGCAGGCGGCCGCCCCCAAGGAGCGGCCCATCGGGGCCGACGACTACGTGCGGATAAAAGGCCAGAACGGCGTGGGACAGGTGCTCGAAGTGAACGGCAGGAACGCCGTGGTGGTGTTCGGACTGATGAAGACCACCGTGGGCACCGACCGGCTGGAGCGCACCGAGGCGCCGCAGGCCCCGCTCACGGGCGGCAGGCCTTCCTTCATAGGCAGCGCCACCCAGCAGCAGATGTATGAGAAGAAGCTGAACTTCAAGCAGGACATCGACGTGCGGGGCATGAGGGGCGACGAGGCCGTGCAGGCCGTGACGTACTTCATAGACGACGCCATCCTGGTGGGCGTGGGACGGGTGCGCATCCTCCACGGCACGGGGACGGGCATCCTGCGCACCCTCATCCGGCAATACCTGGCCACCGTGCCGGGCGTGAAGGACTACCGCGACGAGCACGTGCAGTTCGGCGGGGCGGGCATCACCGTCGTAGACCTGCGGTAAGACGCCGCACCGCATCAAGACACTAACCTAACCATCATTGATACCAACCAACTGAAAAACCGAACATGAAAACAATCAGAGAACTCTACCGCATCGGCACAGGACCTTCGAGCAGCCACACCATGGGGCCGCGCAAGGCCGCCGAGCAGTTCCTCGCCCGGCATCCCGAGGCCTCCTCGTTCGAGGTGACGCTCTACGGCAGCCTGGCCGCCACGGGCAAGGGACACATGACAGACGTGGCCATACTGGACGTGCTGCAACCGCACGCTCCGGTGGAAATCATCTGGAAACCGCAGGTGTTCCTGCCCTTCCACCCCAACGGCATGACTTTCCGCTCGTATGCGGAGGGGGGCCGGCAGACCGACGAATGGACGGTGTTCAGCGTGGGCGGAGGCGCACTGGCCGAGGAGGGGAAACCCGAAGGCAGCTCGCCGGACATCTACGACATGAACACCATGACCCAGATTCTGAGCTGGAGCGAACGCACGGGGCGCAGCTTCTGGGAATATGTGGAGCAATGTGAGGGCAAGGAGATCTGGGAGTACCTGGCCGAAGTGTGGCAGACCATGCGGGCGGCCGTGGTGCGCGGACTGGACGCCGAAGGGGTGCTGCCGGGACCGCTCAACCTGCGCCGGAAGGCGTCGGCCTACTACATCAAGGCCAAAGGGTTCCGCGACTCGCTGCGCTCGCGCGGACTGGTCTTCTCGTATGCCCTGGCCGTGAGCGAGGAGAACGCCTCGGGCGGCAAAATCGTCACCGCTCCTACCTGCGGCGCGTGCGGCGTGGTGCCGGCGGTGCTCTACCACCTGCAGACGAGCCGCGAGTTTACCGACGCACGGATGCTGCGCGCCCTGGCCACCGCCGGACTGGTGGGCAACATCGTGAAGCACAACGCTTCCATATCGGGTGCCGAGGCCGGCTGCCAGGCCGAGGTGGGGGTGGCCTGCTCCATGGCCTCTGCCGCCGCCAGCCAGCTCTTCGGAGGCAGCGCCGCCCAGATTGAGTACTCGGCAGAGATGGGCCTGGAGCACCACCTGGGCATGACGTGCGACCCTGTGTGCGGCATGGTGCAGATTCCGTGCATCGAGCGGAACGCTTACGCCGCCGCCCGCGCCCTGGACGCCAACATCTACTCGGCCTTCACGGACGGACATCACCGGGTGTCGTTCGACCGCGTGGTGGAGGTCATGAAACAGACGGGACACGACCTGCCCTCGCTGTACAAGGAGACGAGCGAAGGCGGACTGGCCAAGAACTACCGCCAGATGGACTGACAGGGGCATTCTGAATGGCAGAAATAGTGCTTCCTGAATGGTAACTTGTCATCCTAAAAGTATATTGTCATCCTGAGCGAAGCGAAGGAGCTGAATACACACACTTTATGTCAACAGTTTCTTCACTTCGTTCAGAATGACAAAGGCGGAGGAAGATTGAAGATTCTTCATTCTTCATTTTTCATTCTTCATTTAAATCGATTCTTCATTTATCCGTCACACCCCGCTTTATTTCAGCGTTTCGGCCAGCTTGTCCAACAGGGCCTGCCCTTCCAGTCCGGAAGCCAGAATGACGCCGTCGGGGTCCAGCAGGAAGTTCTTCGGAATCCAGCGCACGGCATACAGGTCGACCACCTCGCCGTCCCAGAAGCTGAAGTCGCAGACGTGGGTCCACGTCAAGTGGTCCTTCTCGATGGCTTCGAGCCATTTTTCACGGCTCTTGTCGAGCGACACGCCCAGCACCGTGAAGTTCTTGTCCTTGAAGCGGCGGTAGGCGGCCACCACCGTAGGGTTCTCCTTGCGGCAATCGGGGCACCAGGATGCCCAGAAGTCAACCAGCACATAGCGGCCCCGCAACGACGAGAGCGCGACGGGACGGCCGTCCGCATCGGGCAGGGTGAAATCGGGAGCGACGGCCCCTGTCTGAAGGCACTTCAGCTTGGCGGCCAACGCATCTATCTGGCGCAGGTAGGCAGAGCCCTCCAACGACGCGTCGAAGCGGGCACGGGCGGCGGACACCTGCTCATAGTCCATCTGCGACGAGAAGCTGCGCAGGAAGACATAGGCGCTGACGGGCGAGCCGGGATGGGCAAAGAGGCTGTCGAGCGTGCAGACACCGGCCTCACCCTGCCGCTGGTAGCGGTCCAGCAACGCCTGGTGCTCCGAACCGCTCACCTCTATCCGCTTGGCGGACTCGTCCAGCTTCACCTGCACCCGGTCGTTGCCCATAAAGAACACCAGGGGGCGGCGGCTGGCCTTGTTGGTGGTCAGGGCATAGGCCATCGGCTCGGCTGCCGTGCCGCGGAACACGAACCGGCCGCCGGCTACCGTGGCCGAGTCTGCGTCGGCAAACGCGCCACCGGCATAACACTTCAGATACACGGTGCCCTGCTCCACACCGGCTATCTCTCCTTGAATCTCATACCCGGCCTCTTTCGGCTGCCGGCCACACGCCATGACAGCTCCTGCCAGCAGGACTGCCATCATCCAATTCATTGCTTTCATCTTTTTCTTTTTGTATATCAAACCTTTATGGGGCAAATGTACGGAAGATTGCCGGGGTGGGAGGCATTTTCACCGTTAAATGGAGTTAAAGCACCAGACGCCGAAGAGTGCCGCCCGCCGTTTTTTTGCCCCCTCGGATGCGTCCCGATTCGGCGAAAATGATTATTTTTGCAGCCTGACAGGTAGTTATGCCGCATCGTAAAGCCAAGAACATACTGAGCTATTTCTTCGCCTTACTATTCATTCTGTATACAGGCGGAAACATACTGTTCACCCATGTCCATGAGGTGAACGGCACCTTCATCATACACTCCCATCCGGGCAAGACGGGGCACTCGCATTCGAGCAGCGGACTGGCCACCATCTTCAGCCTGACGCATTTCGCGTCGTCCGACTCCATCGCCCCGCTCTACCGGCTCACTCCTTTCCTTGTCTTACTGGGTGCCTTGTGGGTCCCGTCGCGCCAGCGGCGCACCGCTACAGACGGCTGCAAGGCCAACGGCTGGCGCGCCCCTCCCGCCGCCTGAGGGCACACGGAGGCAGACCGTTCCCGCCCCTGCCCGGCGCAGGGACAGGAACGCACGACTGTAGGGTGACACCCCCGGAAAAAACGAGACGGGGGTGGCGTGCCCCCGCTGTGCCGTGCCGCATCCCCCCCCTCACCCCACCCGGAAACGATTCAAAAAAAACAAACAAGGAAAACAACGAAATGAAAACATACTTACTGATACTGATAGGGATCCTCTGCACAGGAATCCCCAGGGCGGCGTATGCCGAAGAACCGGCCTCCTCTTCTGACGCCAACATCATAGGCCACGTCACCGACAGGCACACCGACGAGCACCTGCCGTTCATCCACATCTCCCTGAAAGGGACCACCATCGGCACCATGACCGACGAGACCGGACACTATTTTCTGAAGAACCTGCCCGAAGGCGACTTCACCGTAGAGGTGCACGCCGTAGGCTACAAGACCGTGCGGCGGAACGTGGCCCTGAAAAAGGGGGTGACCGTGGAGCTGAACTTCGAGATAGAGGAAGACCTGATAGCGCTGGACGGCGTGGTGGTGTCCGCCAACCGCAACGAGACCACCCGGCGGATGGCCCCGACACTGGTCAACGTGATGGACATGAAGACCTTCGAGGCGACCAACTCCAGCTGCCTGGCCCAGGGCCTGAACTTCCAGCCGGGCGTGCGGGTGGAGAACAACTGCCAGAACTGCGGCTTCCAGCAGGTGCGCATCAACGGGCTGGACGGCCCCTACACGCAGATCCTGATTGACTCGCGCCCCATCTTCAGCGCGCTCTCGGGCGTGTACGGCCTGGAGCAGATCCCCGCCAACATGATAGAGCGCGTCGAGGTGATGCGCGGCGGCGGCTCGGCCCTGTTCGGCTCGTCGGCCATCGCGGGCACCATCAACATCATCACCAAAGAGCCGGTGCGCAACTCGGGACAGGTGGCCCACACCCTGACCAACGTGGGAGGCTCGGCCACGTGGGACAACAACACGACGCTCAACGCCTCGCTGGTGACCGACAACCACAAGGCCGGCCTCTACCTCTTCGCCCAGAACAAGGAGCGCAGCGCGTATGACGCCGACGCCGACGGCTTCTCGGAACTGCCCAAGCTCAACAACCAGACCCTGGGCTTCCGCTCGTTCGTGAAACCCGGCACCTACACCAAACTGACCTTCGAGTACCACCACCTGCAGGAGTTCCGCCGGGGAGGCGACGAGGTGAGCCGTCCGCCCCACGAGGTGGAGATTGCCGAACAGACCAAGCACACCATCAACACCGGCGGACTGAAGCTGGACTATTTCGCCCCCAACGAGAAGCACCGCCTGAGCGTATACGCCTCGATGCAGCACATCCACCGCGACAGCTACTACGGCGGCGGACACGACCTGAACGCCTACGGACGCACCAAGGACCTGACCTGGGTGGCGGGCGCGCAATACAACTACCTCTTCGACCGGTGCCTCTTCCTGCCCGCCGAGCTGACCGGCGGCGTGGAATACAACCAGGATGACCTGAACGACAACATGTGGGGCTACGGACGGCAGACGCACCAACGCATACACATCGCCAGCGCCTTCCTGCAGAACGAATGGAAGAACCAGCAGTGGGGATTCCTCATCGGCGCACGGGTAGACAAGCACAACCTGATGAACCACGTCATCTTCAGCCCCCGCGCCAACCTGCGCTTCAACCCTACCGAGAACCTGAACTTCAGGGCCAGTTACTCGTTCGGCTTCCGCGCCCCGCAGGCGTTCGACGAAGACCTGCACATCGCCAACGTGGGCGGCACGGTGTCGATGATACGGCTGGCCGAAGACCTGAGCGAGGAGAAATCGCAGAGCCTCAGCCTCTCGGCCGACATGTACCGCCGCTGGGGCGCCTGGCAAGGCAACCTGCTGGTGGAAGGGTTCTACACCAGCCTCTCGGACGTGTTCGCCCTGCGGCAGCTGGGCATCGTGGACGGCATCCTGATGAACGAACGCTACAACGAGTCGGGCGCACGGGTCTACGGACTGACGGTGGAAGGCAAGCTGGCCTACCGCAACCGGGTGCAGCTGCAGCTGGGCATGACCGTGCAGAACGCCGAATACAAGGAGGCCCGCAACTGGAGCGACGACGAGACGCTGGGCGAGGAGAAACGGATGTTCCGCACCCCCTACGCCTACGGCTACTTCACGCTGGGCGTGCAGGCCACCGAACACCTGAACCTGAACCTCACAGGGACCTACACCGGCAGCATGCTCGTCGAGCACCGCGCGGGCTACATCGACCGCGACCGCACGGAGAAGACCCCCGACTTCATGGAGGTGAACTTCAAGGCCAGCCACGACTTCCACCTCTACAAGAACGTGACCCTCGAAGTGAGCGCGGGCGTGCAGAACATCTTCAACGCCTACCAGCGGCACTTTGACCAGGGTCCCGACCGCGACTCGGGCTATATGTACGGCCCGGCCACGCCACGGTGCTATTTTGCCGGACTGAAAGTGAGCTACTGACCCTGCGGAAGCGGACAGGCCGGAAAAGCCCTGAAAAAACACTGTTTTTTTTGGCAAAAAGAGTTGGTAATGTGCTGATAAAGCACTACCTTTGCAGCCGATTTGAATCCGTGGAGGTAAAAAAGCAGCCAGAGGGTATGGCTCACCTTGCGGAAGAAACCCGTTTAATCCATATTTAAAATGTACGTAATCGTAGAAATTAACGGTCAGCAGTTCAAAGCCGAAGAAGGCAAGAAATTGTTCGTTCAGCACATCCAGAACGCTGAAAACGGTGCGACTGTTGAGTTTGACAAGGTGCTGTTGGTAGACAACAACGGTGCAGTGACAGTAGGCGCACCCGTCGTAGAAGGTGCGAAAGTGGTATGCGAAATCGCCTCTCATCTGGTAAAAGGCAAGAAGGTGCTGGTATTCCACAAGAAGAGAAGAAAAGGCTACAAGAAACTGAACGGCCACCGTCAGCAGTTTACTGAACTGACCATCAAACAAGTTATTGCTTAATCATTTAAAAAAAGTAGAAGAAAATGGCACATAAAAAAGGTGTAGGTAGTTCTAAGAACGGCCGTGAATCAGCTAGCAAGAGATTAGGCGTAAAGATCTTCGGTGGTGCAGCCTGCAAGGCCGGCAACATCATTGTCCGTCAGAGAGGAACCGTTCACAATCCGGGTGAAAACGTAGGTATGGGTTCCGACCATACACTTTACGCATTGATCGACGGTACCGTATGCTTCAAGAAGGGACGCGAAAACAGAAGCTATGTTTCTGTAGTTCCCGCCGAAGCATAAACCACGACGACAATCCAAAGAAAAACGGAAGGCGTACTGACCACCGCGCGTGGTGGATACGCCTTCCGCTTTTTTTTGTCCCTACTCAAAAACAGCCGTCACTCGGCGGGAGCTTCTTCGGCAGGGGCAGCCTCTTCGGCAGGGGCCACAAACTCGGTGATGCCGCCAGCCACCAGCAGGTTGTACCACTGGATGAGCTTCTTGATGTCACTGGTATGCACCCGGTCGCGGTCATAGTTGGGCAGCACCTCGGCCATAAAGGCATGCAGGTCTTCGGCAGCAGCCTTCCGGTAGTCCAGAGCGGCCACAGCGCCGTTTTCCTTCTTCTTCACCGCGTCGAGCACCTGGGCCAACGGAATCTCTTCGGCATCCGTGTACATGGCAATGTCGCCCAAGGAAATGACTTTCTCGCTGGCATAGCACGGCATACGCTTCTTGTCGGCCACCGATTCAACCACCAGCATATTTTTAGCCTGAGAAATCAGCTTATACAATCCCGGCTTGCCCGAGATTGCCAAAATAGTCTTCAACATAACTGTTACTGTTTTTGTTTTATTATTGATATTGTTTACGTCTTCATACCGACAACCGGTCCTGCAAATGTACAACGAGCGGACGAGATACACAAACTTCTGTCAGTCTTTTCTGCCGCCGAAAGCGGCAATCCAGGCCTCCAGCTGGGCCTCCACATCCGCACATCCGTCGTTCAGCACCACGCCGTCTGCCCGTGCGCACCGCTCGTCCTCGTCCATCTGGGCCGCCATACGGCCCTTCACCTGCGCCTCGGTGGCTCCGTCGCGCTCCATGACCCGACGCATACGCACCTCGGCCGGCGCGCTGACCACCAGCACCTTATCGACCTCGGTCTCGAAATGCGCCTCGTAGAGGATGGCGCACTCCATGGCCACCACCCCACTGCCGGACGCACCAGCCGCCACCCATCGGGCGAAGTCCTCGCGCACCCGCGGATGGACAATGGCATTGACACGGGCCCGGCACACGGCCGAAGAGAACACGCAGCGGGCCAGCAAGGGGCGGTTGAGCGTCCCGTCGGGCAGGTAGGCCTCCGCTCCCAGCAGTGCCGTGAGCTCCCTGCGCACGGACGGATGCTCCACCATGAGCCGCTTGGCGGCCGCATCGGTGTCGTAGACCGGTATCCCCCTCCGCTCCAGCAGCCGCGACACATACGACTTTCCGCTCCCGATACCACCGGTAATGCCCAACTTCATCATCGGCTCATTCCTCCTCTTCCTCCACCGCCTGACGCTCGATGAGGTATTCCACCGCCGCCGGGGCGATGCGGATATGGCTGACGTAGGCGGGCGAGGATTTCAGCGAGAGCGGCAGCTTGCCGTCTTTGTTGCGGAGCACATCCTCGTAGGTCACCCCGATGAAGAAGTCGGCCGCCGAGACAGACTTGAAACGCTTCAGCCCCACCTGGAAGGTCACCTGCACCTTCGAGGGGAAGGTGCGCAGCATCCTGCCGGCCGGGAAATTGATGCCTGTGATGGACACCTCGACCGTCTTCTCGGAAAACATGTCCACACACACCTCCATGTCGGTGAAGGAAGGCACGAACTTGGCCCCCACCGACGGTTGCAGCTGCAGCCGCATGTGGAGCGTGTCGGTCAGCTGCTCCAGCCTCACCGGCCTGGTATAGGCCGCCGTGAGCGTGTCGAGCACCTCCTGCGGGGCATAGGCCACCACCGAATCGGGCGAGAAGCGCACCTGCGAGACGTAATACTGCCGGCCTGCCACGAGCTCTCCGTTCAGGCGCACCGGCAGCTTCCGGGCCTGCCCGCGGGCAAAGATGATGTCGAGCGTGTCCGGACGGACGGAGAGCAGCTTGGTGCTGACGTTCAACTGGGCGGAAATGCGTTTCTGCAGCTCGGCCGACGGGATGCGCAGATGGTGGTCGGCCTTGTCATAGTCGTCAAAATCGAACGACACCGGATAGAACGTGCGTCCCAGCATGTAGTTGAGCAAGACGGTGCCCCGGTCCTCCACACTGACCTGCACATCCTCGGGGAAGTCGGAGGTCAGCACCACTTCCTTGGGCACTCCCTTGAGGCGGACCGGCATCTTGAAGTCGGTCTTGTAGACCTCATCCAGGGTGTTGAGCATCCAGAAGCCGAACGACACCAGGACAAAAAACAAAAAAACCAGAGCTTCCTTGCACCGTTCGCTGAGCAAGAAAAATCTGATTTTTTTCCAAACGAGTTGAATATATCGTCGTATGATCGCTACGTCGAACATTTCATCCGCTGTTGGTTACTTGTTGGCCTGAGAGGGTGCGTCGGCAAAGATGGAGTTGCGGTCCACCTTGATCTTGACGCCGGCCGTGATTTCCACCACCACGGCATTGTCTGCTATCTCCTTCACTTTTCCGTAGATGCCTCCGGCAGTGATGACCGACTGTCCCACCTCCAGATTCTTGCGGAAGTTGGCGATTTCCTTCTGCTTCTTGTTCTGCGGACGGATCATAAAGAAATACATAATGGCAAAGATGGCCACCATCATGATCAGGAAGGAATAGTCTCCCTGCTGGGCCTGCAATACGACAAATAACAAATTCATTTTTACGCTAAGTTTTTTTTGATGTTTATTGATATGAGGTCTTTATCTGCTCATTCCTTCGTCAGCTTGCTCTCCTGCTTGAGCTGCTTCACGATGCCGTCCAGCGTGCCGTTGATGAAGGCGCCGCTCTTGGGCGTGCTGTACAGCTTGGCTATCTCCACATACTCGTTGAGCGACACGTTGACCGGGATATTGGGGAAGCTCAGGATTTCGGCCAGGGCTATCTGCATGATGATGACATCCATCACAGCCACGCGGTTCAGGTCCCAGTTGCGCGAGTTCTGGCTGATGAGGTGACGGTAATAGTCGGCATTCAGGATGGCACGGCGGAAGAGGCGGCGGGCAAAGTCCTTGTCGTCCTCGTCCTTGAACTCGGGCAGCAGCTCCTGCCGGTCGCCGTTCTTGGGGTCGAAGCGCTTGATGGTCTTCAGCACGAAGGTGTCCACGATTTCCTTGTCGTCGTTCCAATACAGGCTCTGGTCTTCGAGCACCTCGTCAATCGCCGCATTGTTGAAGACAATCTTCTTGTATATCTTGCGCCAGAACTCGCGGTCCTCCTCATACGAGGTGGTCTCCGCCTCCATATATTCCTTATATATATCGCTCTGCATAATCTGCTCGGCCAGGTTCTTGACACAGTCCGTGTCGTTCTCCCAGGTCTTCTTCTGCGTCTCGGCAAACTCCTTGAGCTGCTTGTTGGCCGCCAGCTGCGCGATGAACTGATTGTCGACGAATTTTGTATTAGGGCATAAGTCTTCTTTGGTAGGCGCCAGCTTGTGTTTGGCCGCATCCAGCCGCTTGCTGACATACGTGGTGACCGCTACCATCAAAAGCAAGAGATAGTTGTACAGATCATACGCCTTGGACAGGCTGAAGAACAGTTCCTTTTCAGCAGTATCCAGGTTTTTGCCACCGTTCTGATAATAAGCGTAGATTATCTGAACTATCTTAAGACGAATAAGAACTCTGTTAATCATATACAGTTAAATGATAATTTCGGTGCAAAAATAACGAAAATCCCACAATCCCCAACGAAGAAAGTCGCTTTTTTTGTTTTTTTGGTCTTCAAGGCCCATTTTTGAAAGCGGTTTCTTTGGAGATTTGCAAAAGTTTCCTCAATTTTGACCCCAAACTCAGCTTTAAAGACAGTTAGTGTATGGAAGATTCAAAGAAAAAGACCAATGCGGAGACTGACAAGGAGATTGTCTTTTCGAGGACCATCAAGGCCGGCAAACGGATCTATTATCTGGACGTGAAGAAGAACAGGCGTGACGATATGTTCATCTCCATCACTGAAAGCAAGAAGATTGTCCCCGACGGCGATGAATCGAAGGCCTTCTTTGAGAAACACAAGATTTTCCTGTATCAGGAAGACTTCGGCAAGTTCATGCACGGAATGGAAGAGGCCATGCAGTTCATCGAAAGCCATCGGGCCCCCTTCCCCGCCGACGCACCCGAAGAAGACGGACAGGCACCGCTGCATACCGACGAAATTAACATCGACATTGATTTCTAAGCCAAAACATTTGGCAGTTCCGGCAGAAAGCACTACCTTTGCACCGCTTTTTCAAGCCGCTGCGTATGGAGCAGTCATGCCACATCGTGTGATGGTGAATTAAGCAACCCAAACATTCAACTTAATTTAGAGTAACACAAAAAATTTATCGAACAATGAAATCAATTGAAATCGTAGGTTCAGCAAGAACCGCCACTGGAAAGAAGGCCACAGCAGCCCTGCGCAAGGCCAACAGCGTACCCTGCGTATTGTACGGAATGCAGAAAGACGAAAACGGCAAGCCGGTAGCCACCCACTTCAGCGTAACGACCGACGGCCTGCGCAAACTGGTCTACACTCCGCACATCTATGTGGTTGACCTGAACATCGACGGCACCGTAGTGAACGCCATCATGAAGGACATCCAGTTCCACCCCGTGACAGACGCCATCCTGCACGTAGACTTCCTCCAGATCAACGAAAGCAATCCTATCGTGATGGAAGTTCCCGTACAGATGGAAGGCCTGGCAGAAGGTGTGAAGGCCGGTGGTAAGCTGGCACTGCAGATCCGCAAGCTGAAAGTGAAGGCCCTCTACAACGATATCCCCGAACGTCTGGTCATCAACGTCACCAACCTCGGTCTGGGCAAGACCATCAAGGTGGGCGAACTGAGCTACGAAGGACTGGAACTGCTGAACGCAAAAGAAGCCGTGGTTTGCGCTGTCAAACTGACCCGTGCCGCCCGTGGCGCTCAGGCTGCCGCCGGAAAATAACCCGTTTTCTGAACCATCAGCCACACACAACAGAATCCGTCAATGAAATATTTGATTGTAGGGCTGGGTAACATCGGTGACGAATACCGCAACACCCGCCACAACATAGGATTTATGGTATTGGACGCCCTCGCTAAGGCGTCCAATATTGTTTTTAAAGACGGCCGCTACGGAGCCACCGCCACCCTTTCCGTGAAAGGACGACAGCTGCTGCTGCTCAAGCCATCCACGTACATGAACCTCAGCGGCAACGCCGTCCGCTACTGGATGCAGCAGGAAAAGATTCCGCTGGAGAACGTGCTGGTGGTGGTGGACGACCTCGCCCTCCCCTTCGGACAGCTCCGCCTGAAAGGCAAAGGCAGCGACGCCGGACACAACGGACTGAAACACATTGCCGCCACACTGGGCACACAGGCCTACGCACGCCTCCGTTTCGGGATAGGCAACGACTTCCCCCGCGGCGGACAGATTGACTACGTGCTGGGCAACTTCGGCGAGGACGACCGCCAGGCCATGCCCGAACGGCTGGAACTGGCCGGCGAAATCGTGAAAAGTTTCTGTCTGGCCGGACTGAACATCACCATGAACCAGTATAACAACAAATGACAACCCCTATATGGCAGAAGCAAGAATAGACAAATGGATGTGGGCGGCCCGTATCTTCAAGACACGCACCGTGGCCGCCGAAGCCTGCAAGAAAGGACGCATCAGCATCAACGGCGCACTGGCCAAGCCGGCACGTACCGTAAAGCCCGGCGACACCGTCCAGGTGCGCAAACCACCGGTGACCTATTCGTTCAAGGTGCTGCAGGCTATCGAGAAAAGGGTAGGCGCCAAACTGGTGCCCGACATCATGGAGAACGTCACCACCCCCGACCAATACGAACTGCTGGAGATGAACAAAATCAGCGGATTCGTCAACCGTGCCAAAGGTACCGGACGGCCTACCAAGAAGGAACGCCGCGACCTGGACGAGTTCTTCCTGCCGGGATATGCCGAAGAATTTGACTTCGACTTCGACGACGAGCGCGAGGTAGAAGAAGACATCTGAGCCTGGGAAAGGCCCGTCAGGCTACCGGACGGGCCGCCCCACCGGCCACCGACAACCGAGCGAGATGCTCCTCTTCGCCCACCACCCACAACACGTCGCCCGCACACAAGGGGGCATAGACATCCGGCGCGTGCAGCGAGCCGTCGCCCGCCGACTCCACTCCCACCACCAGACAATGGTAATCGTTGCGGATACCCGCCGCCAGAATGCTCTTCCCCTCGAACACCGACGTGGCCTCTACCGCCAGCTGCTTGAGCCGCATCTCATGGCGGGCATAGTCTTCGTCGATAAAGCCTTCCGCCACCTGCTGCGCACAGGCGGCAAAGGCCGACAGCTGCTCGTCCGTCCCGATAATCTGCAGGGTGTCGTTCGGGTAGATGCGGTTGTCCCCGCCGGGGATATTGATGCGGTGATGGCCACGGATGACCGACGCCACATGCACGCCATACTCCCGTCCGAAATTCAGTTCACGTAACGTCTTGCCGGCCCACAGCGAATCGGCAGGTATCAAAAAGTCTGACAGATGCAAATCGCGGTCCAGCAGGTGGCCGGCATATTCGGGCCGCTTCTCGCCCAAGTATTCCTGCTGCATGTCCTTGAAGCGCAGGTTCTGCACAAAGGTCCGCTCCAACACGATGGACTGCTTCTTGAGGAAACGCGAGAAGACCATGCCCGCCACCAGCAGACTGGCCACCCCCGTGAGCAACGCCGCCGAAGCGGGGAAAAACGACTGGATGACATACATCACGAACAAGACCGCCAGCACCACCCGGAAAAAAACCAGCGAGATGAGCGGGGCGTAATTGGCCCGGCTGGCGGCCCACAACGCACGGAACTCTGCCGAATGGTTCTTCTTCATCATCATGGCCCGCAGGAACGGAGCGATGGCCAGCACCGTCACGGCCGCCCCTACCAGCCGGCCCCAGAAATCGCCCAACTGCATGGCTATCGGAGCCACGACGTGCAGGCAGATGGCGATGGCGGCAATGGACAGCACCGAATAGACCACCACAATGCGGACAATGGCCGTCATCAGCTTCTGCCAGTTGCCCGAAGGGCTCGAAACGGTCCCTCCCGACGAATACTTGTCCAGCAGCCGCTGCCAGCGGCCCGGCAGCCAACGCTCCACAATCCGGTAGGCAGGCAGCGCCAGCCTGATCATGTAGGGAGTCATGAACGTCGTGATGACGGATACCGCCACCACAATGGGATACAGGAAATCACTCGTCACCTTCAGGCTGACCCCCAAGGAGGCGATGATGAAGGCAAACTCGCCTATCTGGGTCAGGCTGAAGCCACACTGCATGGCGATCTTCAGCGGCTGGCCGGACAGCAGCACACCGAAGGTGCCGAACACCGTCTGTCCCACTACAATGGCCGCCACGATGGCCAGTATGGGGCCGATGTACTCCACAATCATGTTCGGGTCTACCATCATGCCCACCGACACGAAAAAGATGGCGCCGAACAGGTCTTTCACCGGAGCCACCAGTTTCTCGATGTGTTCCGACTCGACCGTCTCCGACAGGATGGACCCCATCACAAACGCGCCGAAGGCCGGCGAGAAGCCTACCTCGGCGGCAAAGACCACCATACCGAAACACAAGGCCAGCGAGATGATGAGCAGCGTCTCGTCACTCATCAGCCGCCGGCACCGCTTCAGGACCAGCGGGATGAGGTAGATACCCACCACGAACCACAACGTGAGGAAGAACACCAGCTTGGAGAGGCTGTACACCATCTCGCCCCCCTCGAAGTTCTTGCTGACCGCCATGGTGGAGAGCATCACCATGAGCACGATGGCCAGAATGTCTTCCAGAATCAGAATGCTCAGCACCAGTCCGGCAAAACGCTGCTGGCGGAGCCCCATGTCGTCGTAGGCTTTATAGATGATGGTGGTCGACGACATGGCCAACATACCGCCCAAGTAAATGCAGTCCATCTGCTTCCATCCGCACAGCCACCCGACGGACATCCCCACCAGAATCATACTGAGAATGATGGTGCAGGCCGAAATGACGGCCGACCCGCCGACCTTGACCAGCTTCTTGAAACTGAACTCTAACCCCAGGGCAAACAACAGGAAGATGACGCCTATCTCGGACCACGTGTGGATATTGGCCGTGTCTATCACCGAGGGAGTGAACACAAAATGAGGGCTGGCCATGAAGCCGGCCACGATGTAGCCCAACACTAACGGCTGTTTCAGTTTCTTGAACAAAAGGGTGGTGATACCGGCCAATATCAGAATCAAGGCCAAGTCGTTGATAAGGGGAGCTAATTGCGACATAGGATATTACTACATTTTAAGAATTGACAAAGCGAAAGGAAACAAGTTACAGATGCAGCTCCACCTCTTTCCCGAAAGGAGCCAAGGCCAGACCGGCCATCTTGAAATGCTGCCGGGCAAACGGGATACCAATCAGGGTCAGAAACAGCAAGGTGCCAAACAGCAGGTGCATCAGGCACGCCCACAGGCCGCCGAAAAGCATCCAGAGGAGGTTCAGCGGAATGCGGACACAGCCCGTCGGACAGGCGGTATCCCTCACTTCGGCCCCAAAAGGCCACAGACACAAAAGCCCGATTTTGAAGGTCTGCAAGGCCACAGGGATACCGATGATGGTGACGGCCAGGGCCAGACTCCCCGTAAAATAACCGATGGCGGCTTCGAGTCCTCCGAAAACCCACCACAACAAATTTCCGATAATGCGCATACTACCTATTTTTATCAAAATCAATCCTATTCAACCGGTCGCCCACCTGCTCACAAATGGCCTTCATGCCGGCCACCGAGGGATGCCCTGCCTGCTTGTCTATATCGTGCAGGCGGACATTGTCAATGCCGTAATGACGGCTGATGCTGTCCATCGAGGCGGTCACCGCTTCCGAAAGCTCGGTGTTGGTGACGACGAGAATCCGCGTCTGGGGATAGCGTTCCTTCAGGTGGTGCAACAGGTAAGAGAAGGCCGGACGGAAAGCATACAGGTCCTGCCGACTCCACGCATCGTACCGATACTCGCCTATCGGCACGCCCGCCCAGCTGTCGTTCGTCCCGCCAAACACCAGCAGAATGTCGGGACGACCCAGCTCGTCCAGCCGGGTGACGAAGGAACGGTCCGAATAATCCACGCCTTCATAGCCCGTATGGCAAACCGTAGAACCGGAATAGGAATTGTTCGTATCCAACCGAAGCCCGTATTTCTGTGCCAACAGGAACCACCAGGTGTCTTCTACCCGACGCACATCGTTCTGTTGGGGTCCGTTTCCTCCATCCGTACCATTGTACCAACAGAGATTGGTGGAAGGCGTCACATAACCGCCAAACGTAGAATAAGAATCGCCCAATATCGAAAAACGGGGCTGGGATTTCAGCTCCGAACAGCAGGAACCGGTGAGCATCGCCACCCAAACCAGCCACAAGGGAAACCAAGGAAAACCTTTCATATTTCTTCTATTATCATGTCCATTGTCCATTCATCCGATACATGCCACCGCCCATCCACGGCATCCTCCCGCAGAGGAGGGTCATCGACGTTCAGTGCGTCAAAAGTACGAAAAAAATCCATATCTTCCGACTTCCTTGACGAGGACATTCTCATTTATTGGCATTGTTTCCCCACAAAAGGCGTTCCGTGTCTTATACAGATATAGGTAGACACATTTACGGACATGCATCTACCTATATCTATCTTAGGACAAACGGCTGTCAAAGTCAGCTACGGCCGCTTCCGTCAAAGGGATCGCCTTTTCTGTCAGGCCTGGCCGGCACGGAAACGGTCCGGTTCTTGACGAAGGTGCCGCCGTTTGCGCAGCCACCTACGCAGCCACAGATAATATCCCGTCAGAGGCAGCGTGGCACCCAACAAGGCCGACAAGAAGGTGAGCGTCCGGGTGAGCAGGCCTCCCCAACTGCCGACATGCACCCTGTAGACGGCGCTCCGCACTTTGGCCGCCTTGTCTTGCGTGTCATACGGACAACTGCCGGTGATTTCACCACTGCGCGGATGGAAGTCATAGTTGTCGGTAGCCCGCAGATGAGTGCGCCCGGCCGGCACGACCGATGCCACGCCATCGGTCACCGTCAGCTGACGGTAACCGGGATGAGCCGCCGCCACCGCTTCATACACCTCCTGCCAATGGGCATACGGCGAGCGGCGGTGAGCGCCGTCCGCCCCCTTCCGCTCCCTTCCTTCGGGCCGTCCGCCCTGCCGGCCACGGACGTGTCCGCCAGCAGCAGGACCGACTTCGTGCGCAGAGCTTTCCACTCCAAACAGACTGTAGAAACCATTGCGGTACCAAGAGAAGGACCATGTCAGGCCAGTCAGGGCCAACGCCAGCAGGAAGAGGGTGGCGTAGATGCCACCGGCCACGTGCAGGTCATGCCAGAAACGCGGCCAGCCTTTGGTGAAAGAGAGGGTGAGGCTCCGGAGCAAGGGCTTGTGGCGGTTGGTCAGCCACATCAGCAGACCGGTGAGCAGAATCACCACTAGCAACAAAGTGCTGACACCCACCAGCCATTTGCCGACCCCCGAAGACGGGCCCAGCAACCAGCGGTGGAGGTGGAACATCGTGTCAAAGAACGGCAAACGACTGTTGTAGCCCTTCACCTGGCCGGTGTAGGGGTCGACGTACACCGATGCACGGCGCGGCTTGGACAGGCTGACCTGCCAGGCCCGATCCGCTTCGGGAAAGATGGTGATACCCGTCGGAGCGACACTGTCGGGCAGTGTGGCCGCCACCTGCTCCATCAGTTCATCCAGCGGCAAAGGCTGTTCTTTCACTTCGTCCACGAAATACAGGCCGGGGCGGCACCACTCGGAAATCTCCTTCTCGAACACCAGCATGGAACCCGAGAAACAAATCAGTGTAATGAACACTCCGAAAGGAACCGACAGCCATAGATGGATGTCGCGGAAAAGTTTCTTCATTTTCATGAGCAAGCCCTCCGTTTAGTCCAACAGACGCATCTTGCCCACTGCCGTCACGGTACTTACTTCGGCCTGCAAGCCCTTGACTGCCGTTGCGGTGGCTGGGTCAATCTTATAAATGGCGGGATAACCGTCGGAAGTCATGACCGGCATATAGACAGCACCATCGGCGATATATGGCATCTTGCCGAAATCGGTAATGCTCTCGGCAGCCGGCAGTCCGCTCACGAAGGTCAGCTTGCCGCTGTCACCATCGAAGATGGCAAGCTGGTTGGCCACATAACCGCTCTGGGCAAACGGACGGTCGTACATACGGAGCAAGAAATAGTTGCCCCCCGCGTGCCAGCAGCGCAAGAACGACTTGCCGCCACTCTGCTCTTCGAGGTTAAAGTAGTAACCGGCATCAAACTCGGCAGCACCGGCCTTGATGCGCACCACTCCGGCAGGCAACACGGTCTGCTGGCGTGCATCGGCCAAGGTTTTGGCATAGCTGGGCGAGAAGACGTAAATGTCGCCATTGTCGGCAGCCCATACAGCCTGATAGTACTGCGAACGGTAACGGCCGCAGGGATAGCTGATTTTATCGGTGTGCAAGAGTTTCCGTCCTTCAAGCCGTTCGTTGTCGAAAACGGCCACCCAACATTCGTCGGGATACTGCGTACCCTGCAGCTCGCCTTTCTCATACGCTCCCGAACCGGTACCTCCGCTCTCGGTCTTCACCAAATCGGCATACCCGTCGCGGATGTACTTGCCGCCCTCGGCTGCCGATCCATAGGGGCTGAGCCCCATCCCGATGACACCGCTGTACAGCTTGCCACCCGACTCTACGAAACCCGACAACGTGACATACTCACCGTTGCCCACAAAGTTCTCCGCCATAAAGGTGTCCTTGTTCTGCGAGTCACTGGAAGTGGCCATTTCCGCCTCTACATCCAAGTAGGTGAGCAGCAACATCTGCGGCAGGTGACCGGAGGCATCGGCATAGGCCGACGGTCCGTCGCCGGTAGAGGAGGTCAGCAGGTACTTGCCGCACTTGCCGAATGACGTGAAACGGCTGATCTTATATTCGTTGGGGCGTGCCGACATTTGTCCGTCTGCTCCCAAGACATACGAGCGGGTAGTCCCTGCGTTACCCTGGTTGTAGGTCAGCGCATAGAGGTAGCTGTCGCCGTAAAACACCCATTCCGTGGCACCGTCGTTCACCAGACCGTTGCCGACGGGCGACACGCTGCCGGCATTCAAATCTTTTGCGGTGAGCAACACGTTGGCCGTCTTGTCACCATCGGCCACCGATGTGGCCAACGTAAACCCGACCACTTCCTCCTTTTCGGACGTGTCGGGGGTGGCGGGCACGTCTGTCTCCGTTCCGGTTCCGGGCTGTGTGTTGGGGGTGTCCGGGCTCGTCTTGTCGTCCGAGCAAGCCGCCAAAGCAGCTGCCATCAGCATGGCAAAAGTCAGATGGTAGAAATAGTTCTTTTTCATTGTTCAAACGTTATTTTAGAGTTATTGTTGATGATTTCACAGTGTCCTGACCAGGAAGGCTCCCCCCCGTCGTACCAGACCGGGCCATCCTCAGTGGTGACCGGGGAGCGCCAGTGCATCATTTCCCGAAGTGCACCCTCACTTTGCCGTAGAAGGCCCTGCCCGCCCTTTGGAGCGAGAAGTTGTCGTACAGTTTCTCGTCGGTGAAGTTGCTGCACTCGAAGGAGAAGTTGTAACGCCCCTTCGCCACACTGTAGGTCAGTGTCAGGTTGTGCGAGAACTGGTCGGGCACCACATAGTCGTCCTTGTTGGCGCCGATGTGGGACGAGTAGTAGGTAAAGCTATGCAGGTAATGGTTGTCATACGTCAGCGTCAGCACGTTGCCCTTGCGCAGGCAGTCGTGCCAATAGAAATTCACGTCCGAGTCGGCAAACAGGTACGGCAGGTTGGAGAGTCGCTCTTTGTAATTGATGTTGGCCGCCGTGCTGCCCATAGCCGTCGGCATGTTGTCGCAGACATCCATGTGCGTGAAGTTCCCCCCGACGCTCATCCAGCGGGAGAAGCTGTAACGGGCAGAAAGGTTATAACCCTTGGTCAGCACATTGCCGTAATTGATGTAGGTGGCGGCATATTTGCCTCCGCTCATCGAGGCGATGTTGCGCTGGATGTAATCTTTCGTGTTGCGGTAGACCAGCCCTCCCTCCACATAGACTGAGTGCCTGCCGAAGGTGCGGGCATAGCTGAGGTTGAAGTTCAGGTTGTGGCTGCGTTCGGGACGGATACCCATGTCGCCCATCTCCAGGTCCTCATCGCCGAACATCTCCTCGATGGTCGGCAGGCGGCAGGCCCGCTCGTAGGACAGCTTGACCTGCAGGCCGGGCAGCACAAAATAGGTGCCGGCCGCGCCGAACCCCCAGAAATCAATGTCGCGCGATGAGCGTACGTAGTCTTCCATCGCCTCGGTAGTGGCCACCGGTCCCGATACCGACTGGGAATAATATTTCCCGAATACGGAGAAGTTCCACCGGTCGGTGGGCATCAGGCGGTAGGCAAGGCCCGATATGTTTTTCCGCGTCCGCTTGTCGATGGGGTCGGTCACGGGCTCGTTGGTGAGCAGGGAGGTGTTCTGCCGCCGAAAATCGGTCAGCACATGATTGAAGGTAATCAGGTGGGCCTTGCCCGGACGGTAGTTCACGGTGACCGTCCCGTTCCAGTTATGGTTGACGGCCCGCTGGTACTGGTTACTCTGCTCGCCGGGCGAGTTGAGCAGGGCCTTCTCGCCCAACCAGTTGTATTTGTAGGAGGCCGTGTCGATATTTGTCGTCACATCGTGGTTATAATTGGCCGTCAGCGACACGTCCAGCCCACGGGTGAGGAGGTTGCGCTTGGCATATTCGAGGGCAGGCATCAGCGCGTGTCCCCGGCGATGCTTCTCGCCATAGACAATCTCTTGCCGTACCCCGGTCTGTATCTCCTTATACATGTGTGACCAGGTGAGGCTCAGCAGCAGCCGGTCAGCCCAGCGACGGTTGACGAATCCCACCTTCCCAATCAACGCTTCGTTATGGTAGGTGTCATTGAAACGCTGCACCCGCTGCTTCAGGGTGCGGTCGATGCGTCCGGTCTCGAAATCCTCGACCGGCGAGTCCACCCGATAATTGTTGTCCGAATAGTTCTGGAAGGCATTGACCTCGTAGGTAAAGCCGCCGTCGAATGTCTGTCCGACGTGGACGGACGACTTGTGTGTGTTGAACGAACCGTAGGAATAGGAAGCATCGGCAAACCACCCTTTGCGGCGACGGTCGGTCACGATGTTCACCACACCACCGATGGCATCGGTGCCGAAGCCCACCGGCACCACTCCCTTGTAGACCTCGATGCGGTTGGCAAAGCTCACGGGGATGTTGTTCAGTCCGAACGACTGCCCTACCCCTTCCTGCGGCACCCCGTCAATGAACACCTTGACGTGCTTGCCGCTGAAGCCGTCGAGCATGAGCGAGAGGTCCGAACCCACTCCACCCGACTCGCGGAGCTTCAGCCCCGGTGCCTTGGCCAGCGCATCGCTCAAGTTCTTGGTGGTGTTCTGCATCTCGCGCGTGTCCACCGCCACGGTGTTGAAAGGCGATCGTTTCACCCGGCCCACACCGGTAGCCATGACCACCACCTCGTCCAGCTGCACTTCCGAGGCCGACAGGGTGATGTTCATCTTCTGCCGCATCCCCGTCAGCTCCAACGGCCGTTCCACCGTCTCGTAGCCGATGGCGGAGACGACCAGCGTGTAGCGGCCTACAGGGGCGAACAGGTGGTACATGCCTTTCTCGTTGGTGGAGCAACCATAGGAGGTCCCTTTCAGGTAAACGGTGGCAAACGCCACTTCTTCTTTGTCCTTGGATATGATTCTGCCCGACAAGGCCGGGCCGTCGGTCTGTGCGAAGGCTGTCAGTACAAAGAGCAGCAGGCACAGCAGCATTTGGCTTCTTTTACTCATCAGTGGTCTTTACTTTTTAATCATAGAAAAGTGTCGGCAAAAAAAACAGTGCCGCCTCATGTAGTCAACTGGACTTACGTGAAGTGTCACTGCTCGTTGTTCTCAACGGTTGCAAAATTACCGGTTCATCCCTATGTGTACAATACCCACTTTCGATGATTTTTCCTGCCTCCTTCCCCTCCGGGAAGCGACAGAAAACGCCGCAAAGCCTGTCCGGACATCCCTAAAAGTAGGTAATGCCCCTGCGGCCAAAGCCCGCCCTGCCCGTCGGCCTCACTCGGCCAGCGCCTTGATGGTGTCTTCGAAAGAGTCCTCGGGCGCCAGCCACAACTTCTTGCGCAGACGGTAGCGCATCATGTTCACACTGCGGGGAGCCACCGCCATCAGGTCGGCTATCTGCTCGCCGTTCTGCCCCATCAGGATGAGCATGCAGAAGAACTCCTCCCGCCGTCCCACCGTGCCCAACCGCCGCTTGAGGTTGGAGCGGAACAGCGGGTAGAGCATGTCGAAGCGGACGTAAAAATGCTCCATGCCGCCCTCTGCCACCGCCTGTGCCAGCGAGGAGGCCTGCAACTCCGAACGCTGCCTGCGGTCGTTCAGCACCTGGTCGAGCTGCTGCTGGATGTGCGACGAGTAGCGGTACTGCTCCTCCAGCATCTGCAAAGCCATGCGGTGGTCGTTCATCAGGCCCTCCAGCTTGCTTTCGGCCAGCCGTTGCCGGGTGTGCGAAAGGCTCCGCAGGTTGATGACGACAATCGCCACGATGATCCCCCCCAGCAACACCACCAGCGAAATGATGGTGAACACCAGCGTGCGGTTGTGCAGTTGCTCTTCGAGCAGCTGCAAGCGTGTCTCTCTGACATTGACGTGCATGCGCACCAACGCATCGGTAATCTGCGCCTCGTCTTTGGTGAACTGCTGCTCCGCTATGAGGTTGCCGGCATAGCGGTAGATGCCCTCCTTCCAGTCTTTCTTCAGATAATAAGTCAGACCAAAGGCATACGCCCCCTTGATGTAGACCGGTGCCGGCGATCGGTGGAGCAGGTTGTACATGCTGTCGAGACAGGCTTCGCCCCGGTCCTCCTGACCGCGCCCCAAGTACAGGCGGGCCAGATGGTAGTAGGCCGTCGCCTTATTCTGCAAGGTACCTTCGGCAATCACCCGTTCCAAGTGCCGCACCCCCATCTGCACGGAGTCTTCGGCCGCCATCTGGCACAACTTCCGCCCGAGCTGCACGTCCACATCGGCCATGCCACTGTTGTAGGGCAGCCGGGAGGTGTACACCTCCGACTTCGTCCAATAGTACAGAGCCGAGTCTTGCAGATTCAACTGTTCCATGACCCGCCCCTTCATGAGGAACATGCACCCGAAGACCATCGGATTGACGCTGTCTTCGTGCCGCTCTATGTCATCAATGATCCGTATGCCCCGGCTGGCAATGACATTCGCCTGGTTCACCAGTCCCCAGTACAACAACAGGTCGGTCAGGGCGTAACAGGCGTTGACCTCTCCCAGCCGGTCTTTGCATTCGTGCGACATCTGCAGGCTCTGCTCCAGCATTGTGATGGATTCTTCCATCCGCCCGGTGCGCTTGTAGAGGGTGCCCAGCATCGAGGAGATGTACTGCACGCCGGTCACATTCTCCGACCACCGGGCGACGGACATGCCTTTCTCGGCCAGTTCGATGACCTGCTCCTGGCGGTCGGGGTTGGGGAAAAACACGGCTGCCGCATAAGCGTAGGTACGGAAAAGACGGTTGGGGGTAGGATTCCACAACGGGGTGGCGAGCGCACGGTCGGTGCAGCGTTCGGCCTCCTGCATACGCTCGGTACGCGACAGCGCATAGCCCGCCACCGAGAGCAGGTCGGCATAGAAATAGTCTTTCACCACCACCGGAGGAGCGGCCAGCAGGCTGTCAAAACAGGCGGCACCTGCGTCGGGCCGTCCGGCAGACTGGTAGGTGTTCATCAGTTGCTGGAGGGTACCTGTCACCGATGCCTGGTAGTCCAGCGCCTCCAGGCTGTCGGCCGGACCCTCCGGCCACGCCAGGCACTGGCGAAACAGGCGGATGGCTGCCTCATACCGCTGCTCCTGCTGCGCGCCCCGTGCCTCCTGGTACAGGCGGTCGTAGCGGTAGGCCGGTGTGCCGGGCACCAACGCCTGCCCTTGCTGCCCGGAACGGCAGGAGACCGCCAAGCCGAGCAGACACACCCACAAGAGGCCTGCCCGACAGACCCTCCTCATGCGTCCTGCCGCCACTTTATTGCTCATCATGGTTGATTGTATTTGTCATTTTCGTTGCCTTATCCCAAGCGGAAGGCGGTATAGACCTCAAACACCGCGGCGATGCTGAGGCACAGCACCCACTCGTTGTGGTGATGGGTGAACATCAGCACCCCGGCCAGCACCAGCAACACGGCTCCCAGCACCTGCTGGCGGCGCAACCGGCGCAAGACCACGTCAGTACCGTCATACCCGTCCAGCACCTGCACGTAGGCGAAAGCCACCGCACCTATTATATATAAGTAAGGAGCCACCCATAGTCTCGTCAGTTGCAGCAACGCCCCTATCAAGAGCAAGATGCCCCCGGCAACAGCAATCATCGGATAATAACGTTTCATTCTTGGTCACGGTTCGGGATATCCATGTCTTCCTCGAAGATATAGATGTCCTCATTGGGTTTCTTCATCAGGTATTTCTCCCGTGCCACCTTCTCCAGCTCGTCGGGATGGGTGGTCAGTTCCTTGAGCGTCCGGCTGTCCTTGTCATACTGATCACGGTACTTCTTGATTTCGGCCTTGAGCGTCGTGATTTCGTGCCAGTGCCCTATGCGGCGTATCAGGCTGTTCTCGTCGAGCACCCCGATAATCAGCAAAAAGGCGACAATGGTTATCAGGTATTTGTGACGGCTTATCAGATTCCAGATTCTAAGCAACTTCTGCATTTCGTTCGGTTTTAAGTGTCCGGACAAAGATAGAAATATTTCGTCGGATACCCTAATTAACGCAAGATTTTCCGTACATTTGCAGTGAATCAGTTAAAACACTATCTATCGCATCATGGGAGACTATATCGTATCGGCACGCAAATACCGTCCGTCCACCTTCGGTACCGTAGTGGGACAACGGGCACTGACCACCACCCTGAAAAACGCCATTGCCAACGACAAGCTGGCACACGCCTATCTGTTCTGCGGCCCGCGCGGGGTGGGCAAGACCACCTGCGCCCGTATCTTCGCCAAGACCATCAACTGCCTGCATCCCACTGCTGGCGGCGAGGCCTGCAACGAGTGTGAGTCCTGCCGTGCCTTCAACGAACAACGCTCCTACAACATCCACGAGCTGGACGCCGCCTCGAACAACTCGGTCGAGGACATCCGCTCGCTGATTGACCAGGTGCGTATCCCGCCCCAGATAGGACACTACAAGGTGTATATCATTGACGAAGTGCACATGCTGTCGCAAGCGGCCTTCAACGCTTTCCTCAAGACACTGGAAGAACCGCCCCACCACGCCATCTTCATCCTCGCCACCACCGAGAAGCACAAAATTCTGCCCACCATCCTCAGCCGGTGCCAGATTTATGACTTCAACCGCATCAACGTGAACGACATCGTGGAATACCTGGCCGAAGTGGCACAGAAAGAGCACATCCACGCCGAGCCGGAGGCACTGAACGTCATCGCCCAAAAGGCTGACGGCGGTATGCGCGACGCCTTGTCCATCTTCGACCAGGTGGTGAGCTTCACCAACGGGAACATCACCTACCGCAGCGTCATCGACAACCTGAACGTGCTGGACTATGAATACTACTTCCGGCTCACGGAGGCCATCCTGCAGAACCGTACGCTGGACTGCATGCTGCTGCTGAACGAAATCCTGTCGAAGGGATTCGACGGCGGACACTTCATCACCGGCCTCTCGTCGCACTTCCGCGACCTGCTGGTGAGCCGCGACGCCTCGACTCTCCCGCTCCTGGAGGTGGGTGCCTCCATCCGCGAACGCTATCAGGCGCAGGCGCAGCAATGCACCCCCCGATTCCTGTACCGGGCCATGAAGCTGTCCAACGACTGTGACCTGAATTACCGGGCCAGCAAGAACAAACGGCTGCTGGTGGAACTGACCCTCATACAGCTGTCGCAACTCACGGCCGACCCGAATGACACCCCCGGTGACGGGCGTAGCCCTCGACCGTCTATTTCCTCCCCCTTCACCACCCCGCAGCCAACGCCTGCGCCTGCCCCGACCGCCAACGCAGGTCCTGCCGCCACACCGGTTCCCCCTCCGGCGCCGGCTCCGGCACGTCCAGTCCCTACCGGTACTCCTGCTCCCGGCAGCCAGGCAGCCCCGCTCCCTCCGGCTGACCAGCACGAGACAGGCCGGCCCAAGATACCCGTAGTGCAGGCCGGCAGTCTGGGCATGTCCATCCGCCGCAAACCGCCGACACCGGCCAAGGCCAATACCGCACCGATGGCCGCCACAGGCAACGATGCCACCGGCAAGGGTTATACGGATTATCCGTTCGATGAAAAGGCCCTCAGTTTCTGCTGGCGGGAATTCGCCGCACAACTGCCCAAGGAGGAAGCCGCCAACGCCGCCCGCATGATGAACGCCGCCCCCCACCTGAAAGCGGAGGACGTGTTTGAAGTAACGGTAGACAACGACATGGTGCGCCAGTACATGGAACGGCTGTCGCCGCAGATTGTGGCATACCTGCAACAACAACTGCACAACCGGCGCATCCGCATGGAGGTACGGGTGAGCGAGGAAAACGAGACAGTGCGGGCCTACAGCCCCGTAGAACGCTTCCAACTGATGAGCCAGAAAAATCCGTCGCTGATGAAGCTGAAAGAAACCTTCGGACTGGAACTGGCATAAGCCGGAGCATCTCTACCGGTCACCGGCCCGCAATCTTGAAGCGGGCAAACTTCAGCAGCAGCTGTTTGGTCCCCGCATGGCGGAACACCACCGTCGCCTTGCAGTCATCACCGCTGCCTTCCAGCCGGGTCACCTCGCCGGGACCGAACCGTTCGTGCTCAATCATGTCGCCTACCTGCAACCGCCCAGCCTTGGTCATCACGGTCGTCGGAGCCCATGAAGATGCCGAGGCGCCTGTCGCCGATACAGTCGGGACCGGTCTGACTGACGGGATGAACACTTTGCGCACCGGCGGAGGACTGTCTTGCCGCACCGTCTGAGGAGCCCCCTCGGGCCACTGCACGTAGCGGGCATCAATGTCGCGCAAAAAACGGCTGGGCGAGCAGAACTCGGTCTTCCCATACCGGAACCGGCTCTTGGCATACGACAGGAAACAATGTTCCTCGGCACGGGTGATGGCGACATAAAACAGCCGGCGTTCCTCTTCGAGCGCCTGATAGGAGTCACCCGAGAGCAGGCTGGGAAACAGGTTCTCTTCCAGCCCCACCACAAAGACCGTGCGAAACTCCAGCCCCTTAGCCGAATGGATGGTCATCAACGATACTTTGGCCCCCTCCTCATCGGTCCCGCTGTCCTGGTCGGTCAGCAATGAGACTTCCGAGAGGTAGTCCGACAGTCCCACACGGGTATTGCCTTCCTCCTGCCGCAAGGCACAGAAATCGTGGATGCCCGTCATGAGCTCCTCCACATTCTCCTGCCGGCTGAGGCTTTCGGGCGAACGGTCCTGATAGAGGTCGCTGACGATGCCCGCTTGCCGCACAATCTCTCCACCCAGCTCATACGCATCCTTCACCGCCGTGTCGGCCCTAAAACCGGCTATCAGGTCGTGAAATCCTTTCAGCTTGGCCAGCGTGCCTTTGCTCACCTCCAGTCCGTAGGCCGCCGGTTCCTCGACCACCGTCCAAAGACTGACGTGATGCGTGGTGGCAGCGGCCAGCAGCTTGTTCAGCGTGGTATTGCCAATCCCCCGCGCCGGATAGTTGAGCACCCGCTTAAAGGCCTCCTCGTCATGCGGATTGACGGCCAACCGGAAGTACGAGATAATGTCCTTTATCTCCTTGCGCTGATAGAATGACAAGCCTCCGTAAATGCGGTAGGGGATGTTGCGCTTGCGCAAGGCCTCCTCGAAGATACGGCTCTGCGCATTGGTGCGGTAGAGAATGGCAAAACCGTCGTAGCCGCACTCTTCGCGCAGGTGGAGCCGCTGCAGCCGGTTGGCGACAATCTCCCCTTCCTCCACGTCACTATACGCACACGACACCGTCAGCGGGTCACCCGCCTGATTCTCGGAGAACACTTCTTTCTGTATCCGGTCACGGTTCTTGGCAATCAGGCTGTTGGCCGCCTTCACGATGGTCTGCGTGGAACGGTAGTTCTGCTCCAGCTTGAACAGGCGGGCTTCCTGGTAAAGCTCCGTGAACTTCAGGATATTGTCGATGTTCGCGCCCCGGAACGAATAGATGCTCTGCGCGTCGTCGCCCACCACGCACACGCGCCGGTACTTCTGTGTCAGCTGCCGGACAATGCAGTGCTGGGCGTAGTTGGTGTCCTGGTACTCATCCACCAGCACATAGCGGAACCGCTCGGCATAGCGGCCGGCCACCTCGGGATGACGGTCGAACAGCAGGTAGGTCTGGAGCAACAGGTCATCGAAATCCATGGCATCGCTCTGCCGGCACCGCTCCGCATACCGGCGATAAATCTGCCCGATGGCCGGCATCTTGGCGGCGGTGTCCGCCTCCCGCAACCCGGCATCCGCCCCGTACACCTCGGGCAGGAGCAGCCGGTTCTTGGCCTGGCTGATGCGGTGCTGCACCACCGCCGGCTTATAGGTCTTGTCGTCGAGCTGCATCTCCTTGATGATGGTCTTCAGCAGGTTCTTCGAGTCGGCCGCATCATAGATGGTGAAGTGGGGCGTAAAGCCGATGAGCTCCGCTTCCATCCGCAAGATGCGCGAGAACAGGGAGTGGAATGTGCCCATCCACAGGTAACGCGCGCGGTCCATGCCCACCTGCCGGGCGATGCGCTCCTTCATTTCGCGCGCTGCCTTGTTGGTAAAGGTCAGTGCCAGGATGGACCAAGGCTCATAGCCGTTGTCCAGCAGATAGGCTATCTTGTAGGTCAGCACCCGTGTCTTGCCCGACCCGGCACCGGCAATGACTAACGAAGGGCCGTCATTATACAAAACGGCAGCTCGCTGGCTGCCGTTGAGTTCTTCCAGATAATTCGACATACGGCCCCCGTCAGTTCTTGAAACTGTGCACCGGTGCCGGAATGCGGCCACCGCGACCCACAAACGCCTCACAGCTATACGGGTTGACCGGCATGATGGGAGCATACCCCAGCAATCCGCCAAACTCCACACGGTCGCCCACCTCCTTGCCCACGGCAGGAATGATGCGCACCGCCGTCGTCTTCTGGTTAATCATGCCGATGGCGGCCTCGTCGGCAATAATGCCGGCCACCGTTGCCGCCGACGTGGAGCCGGGAATGGCAATCATGTCCAGCCCGACGGAGCAGACGCAGGTCATGGCCTCCAGCTTCTCCAGCGTCAGCGCACCGGCCTCCACCGCATCAATCATGGCCTGGTCTTCGCTGACCGGGATAAAGGCTCCGCTCAGTCCGCCCACGTAAGACGAAGCCATGATGCCGCCCTTCTTCACCTGGTCGTTGAGCAAGGCCAGAGCTGCCGTCGTACCGGGCGCCCCGGCATATTCCAGACCGATTTCCTGAAGAATCTCGGCCACACTGTCGCCCACCGCCGGCGTAGGCGCCAACGACAAGTCGATGATGCCGAACGGCACGCCCAGACGGCATGAGGCCTCCTTGGCCACCAACTGCCCCACCCGGGTAATCTTGAACGCCGTCCGCTTGATGGTCTCACACAACACCTCGAAGCTGGCCCCACGAACCTGCTCAAGGGCATACTTCACCACGCCAGGACCGCTGACCCCCACACTCACCACGGCATCGGCTTCGGACACGCCGTGGAACGCACCGGCCATGAAGGGATTGTCATCGGGCGCGTTGCAGAGCACCACCAGCTTGGCACAGCCCAGCGACATGCGCTCCTGGGTCAGCTCGGCCGTCTCCTTGATGATTTCGCCCATCAGCTTCACGGCATCCATGTTGATACCGGTCTTGGTAGAGCCCACATTGACCGAGCTACAGATGAAATCGGTTTCGGCCAACGCCCGGGGGATGGAACGAATCAGCAGCTCGTCACTGCGGCTCATGCCTTTCGACACGATGGCCGAGTAGCCACCCAGGAAATTCACGCCCACTTCGCGGGCCACCCGGTCAAGCGTACGGGCTATCTGCACATAGTCATCCGGTGTCTGGCAGGCAGCTCCGCCCACCAGCGCAATCGGGGTGACGGCAATGCGCTTGTTGACGATGGGGATGCCGTATTCCTTAGAGATGTCCTCGCCCGTCCGGACCAGGTCCTTCGCCAGGCGGAGAATCTTGTCATATATCTTCCGGCAAAGCACGTCCAGATTGCCATCGGCGCAGTCAAGCAGGTTGATGCCCATCGTGATGGTACGCACGTCGAGATTCTCCTGCTCGATCATCTTATTGGTTTCTATAACTTCTGATATATTGATCATGTGTCTTGCGTTTTTTTTGAAGGTTTATATACGGTGCATCATGTCGAAGATTTCCTCGCGCTGGCACTTCACCTGCACGCCCATCCCCTTGCCCAGTTCGGCCAGCTCGGCGGCGGCCTGTTCAAAGGGTTTCTCCATGTCGGTCATGTCCACAATCATCATCATGTTGAAATAGTCCTGCACGATGGTCTGCGAGATGTCCAGAATGTTCACTTTATGTTCTGCCAGGAATGTGCACACTTTGGCAATGATACCCACCGTATCCTTGCCCACTACGGTAATAATCGTTCTGCTCATATTCTTCACTGCTTAAATATAGAATGGGGGCAAAGATACGCAATTTGACGTAATATCACCAAAAACTCCCGGAGTTATTCAACGGCCTCCACAGTGGATAATAAAGGCTCAATAGCCCCCTCCGAGAAGGAGACAATCTGACGCAAGGGCTGGGCCGGTTAGGGACAACTAACCGGTGGCGAAGTTGTATATCTCACGAAAACAATGTAATTTTGCAGCCGCATTATGAAAGCCATCGAGATAGATACCAGCAACGAGGAGTTCCAGAACGCCCTGCGACTCATCCAGTACACCCACAATTCCGTCTTCCTCACCGGAAAGGCCGGCACAGGCAAGTCCACCTTCCTGAAGTACGTCTGCCAGTCGGTGAAGAAGAAACACGTGGTGCTGGCACCTACTGGCATCGCCGCCATCAATGCCGGCGGAAGCACGTTGCACAGCTTTTTCAAGCTGCCCTTCCATCCGCTGCTGCCCGATGACCCCAACTACAGCCTCCACGGAGGCCGTCTGCAGGAGTCTTTAAAGTATTCCGCCGACCGCCGCAAGCTGATCGAGAACATCGAGCTGGTCATCATCGACGAAATATCTATGGTGCGGGCAGACATCATCGACTTCATTGACAAAGTGCTGCGCGTCTACTCACGCAACATGCGCGAACCCTTCGGGGGCAAACAGCTGCTGCTGGTGGGCGACGTGTTCCAGCTGGAGCCAGTGGTCCCGTCGGACCAGCGTGACATTCTGAACCGTTTCTATCCCAATCCCTATTTCTTCTCGGCCAAAGTGTTCCAGGAAATGGAGCTGGTGTCCATCGAGCTGACCCAGGTGTACCGCCAGAAGGACGAAACATTCGTACACGTGCTCGACCGCATCCGGAACAACACCGCCGGCACCGCCGACCTGCAACTGCTGAACACCCGCCTGGGCACCCCACTCCCGACGGAAGAAGGCAACGACCTCTATATCACCCTGGCCACCCGGCGCGACACCGTGGACTCTATCAACGAACGGAAACTGGCCGCCCTGGCCGGGGAAGCGGTGACCCTGCGGGGAGAAATCAAGGGCGAGTTCCCCGAAAACAGCCTCCCCACCCTGACCGAACTGGAAGTGAAGCCGGGCGCACAGGTCATCTTCATCAAGAACGACCAGAAGAAGCAATGGGTGAACGGCACCATCGGCATCCTGTCGGGCATTGATGATGAGGGCATCCTCCACGTCATGACCGAAGACGGCCGGGAGGTGAGCGTAGAGCAGGAGGTGTGGAGCAACATCCGCTACAGATACAACGAGACGGAGAAGAAAATAGAAGAAGAGGAACTGGGCACTTTCACCCAGTTTCCCATCCGGCTGGCCTGGGCCATCACGGTACACAAGAGCCAGGGGCTGACCTTCACACGGGCGGTCATCGACTTTACAGGAGGGGTGTTTGCCGGCGGACAGGCGTACGTGGCCCTGAGCCGGTGCACGTCGCTGGAAGGCATCCGCCTGAAACGTGCCATCAGCCGCAGCGACATCTTCGTGCGGCCCGACATCGTGGCCTTCGCCCGGCGCTTCAACGACCGGCAGGCAATAGAGCGGGCTCTGAAAAAGGCGCAAGCCGACGTGGAATATGTGGCGGCCGTCAAGGCGTTCGACCGCGGCGATTTCGGGGAGTTCCTGCAACAGTTCTTCCGGGCCATCCACTCGCGCTACGACATCGAGAAACCGCTCATACAACGGTTCATCCGCAAGAAGCTGGGCATCATCACCCGGCTGAAGGAAGAAAACCGGCAGCTGAAAGAGCAACTGCAACAGCAAAAACGGCGGACAGAGAAATATGCCCGCGAATACTACCTGATGGGCAACGAGTGTGTGACCGGCGCACACGACAACCGCGCCGCCCTGGCCAACTATGACAAGGCCATCGAGCTGTTTCCGGACTTTACCGACGCCTGGGTGCGGAAAGGCATCACCCTCTTCAACGAGGGGTACATCCCCCAAGCGGAGGAATGCTTCAGCCACGCCCTCCAGATACAGCCGCTCCACTTCAAGGCGGTCTATAACCGGGGGCGGCTCCGCCTGCACACCCACGACACAGAAGGTGCCGTGGCCGACCTCGACAAGGCCACGACCCTGAAACCGGAACATGCAGGCAGCCACCAGTACTTTGCCGAAGCGCTCGAACAGGCCGGCAAAGAGGCGGAAGCCGAAATACACTTCCGGCTGGCCGAAGAACTCAGAAAAAGAAAAAAGAAACACTGACCACCATGTTACTGAAACTCTACAACAAAAACAACCAGCCTGCCGACCTCCAGAAGGTGGTAGACCTGCTCAACGACGGGGGCATCATCATCTACCCCACGGACACGATGTATGCCATCGGCTGCCATGCGCTGAAAGAAAGACCCATCGAACGCATCTGCCGGCTGAAGAATATCGACGCGCGCAAGCACTACCTGTCCATCATCTGCTACGACTTGAGCAACATCAGCGAATATGCCCGCGTCAGCAACACCACGTTCAAGCTGATGAAGCGCAACCTGCCCGGCCCCTTCACCTTTATCCTGAACGCCGACAGCCGGCTGCCCAAGATTTTCCGCAACCGGAAGGAGGTAGGCATCCGCGTCCCCGACCATCCGGTCATCCGCGACATCTGCCGGATGCTGGACGCACCCATCCTCACCACTACCCTTCCGCATGACGAGGAGGAAGACATCGAATACATCACCGACCCCGAACTGATAGACGAGAAATTCGGCAACGACGTGGATCTCATCATCGACGGCGGCATCGGCGGTACGGAACCGTCTACCGTCATTGACTGCCGTGACGACGACCCCGAAATCATCCGGCAAGGCAAAGGCGAAGTAATCCGCTGAAACATTCTTTTTTTATTTATATTATCCAAACTATGTTATTGACAATTATGCAAGTGGTTCTCGATGCCACACAGAAAATCGACATCGCACAATTGGCAGAGAAGCTGATGAACGGGGGCATCGAAGTGGGCAAAGACCTCATCGGTGCCATCATCATCTATGTGGTGGGACGGTTCATCATCAAACAAATCAGCCGCCTGATCAGCAAGCTGCTGGAGAAACGGAAACTGGAGGTCAGCGTACAGACCTTCCTGAAAAGCCTCCTCTCGCTGCTGCTCAACCTCATCCTGGCATTTGCCGTCATCGGCAAACTGGGGGTAGAGACCACCAGCTTCGCGGCCCTCTTGGCCTCGGCCGGTGTCGCCGTGGGTATGGCACTCTCGGGCAACCTGTCCAACTTTGCAGGAGGACTCATCATCTTGGTGTTCAAACCCTTCAAAGTGGGCGACTACATCGACGCTCCCGGCGGCATGAGCGGGACCGTCAAGGAAATCCAGATTTTCCACACCATCCTGACCACGCCCGACAACCGCATCGTCTTCATGCCCAACGGCTCGCTGAGCAGCAATGCCGTGGTGAACTACAACAAAGCGGAAACCCGCCGCATCGACTGGACCTTCGGGGTGGAATATGGAGAGGACTTTGCGAAAGTGAAAGCCGTACTGGATCGCATCATCGCCGCAGACGACCGTATTTTGAAAGACCCGGCTCCGTTCATCGCACTGAACGAACTGGCCGCCAGCAGCGTAGACATCAAGGTACGTGTCTGGACCAAAGCCGCCGACTACTGGAGCGTGCTGTTTGACATGAACCAGAAGGTCTATGCCACCTTCAACCAGGAAGGCATCGGATTCCCCTTCCCGCAACTCACTGTCCACCAGGCCGAGAATTAAAGGCCGGTGGAGAAAAGCAATCGAGGGTATGCCCCGCCATCGCCTCTCCGGCGGTGGGGGCATACCCTCTTCTGTTGCAACGGCGGCCCTACGGCCTCCGGTCACGCCTTCAGGCGTTCGGCCATGGCCTTCGCCAATTCCTTGGCCTGGGCATAATTGTCCGTCTTCATGCTCTGCTTCATTTCCACCGGATTGCCGACCACCTCGAACTTCAGCTTCTCGGCATATTCGGCCAGCTTCTTCACGGCGGCGCTGGCCCACGTAAACGAACCGAAGTAACCCATCACACGGTTCTTCATCTCACGGGCGGCCACCTTGCTCAGCAACGCTTCCATTTCGGGATAGAGGTGCATGTTATACGTGGTGCATCCCACTATCAGCCCCTTGTATTTGAAAATGTCGGCCAGGATAAACGAATGATGCGTGTGCGACACATTGTGCAGCACGATGTTCTTGACACCCAGACGGCTCAGCTCCTCGGCAATGGTTTCGGCCAGTTCCTCGGTATTGCCATACATGGTGCCGTAGACGATGACCACGCCTTCTTCGCCCTGGTAGCGGCTCAGGCGGTCGTACATCTCCACCACTCGGGCTATCTGCTCTTCCCATACCGGGCCGTGGGTAGGACAAATCATCTTGATGGGCAGCCCGCTGCATTTCTGCAATGCTTTCTGCACCGGATTGCCGAACTTGCCCACAATGTTGGCATAGTAACGGCGCATCTCGTCCCAGTAAATGTCCGTATTGATGTTCCGGTCGATACAGCCACCGTTCAAGGCACCGAAACAGCCGAACGCGTCGCCCGAGAACAGGATGCCCTCGGTCTCGTCAAACGACACCATCGTCTCGGGCCAGTGCACCATCGGTATCAGGTAGAAGCGCAAGGTGTGGTGTCCCAGCTTCAGGAAATCTCCGTCGCCCACCACATAACGGTCGCCCGTCACGCCGTAGTAGCCTTCCACCATATCGAACGTCTTCTTGTTGCCTACCAGCACGATGTCGGGATAATACTGCTTGATGAGCGCAATCGAGCCCGAATGGTCCGGCTCCATGTGATTGATGATGAGATAATTGATCTTACGGTCGCCGATGATGCTGCGGATTTTCTTCAGATAGACTTCGAAGAAAGCCACGTCCACCGTATCCACCAACGCCACCATCTCGTCGTCGGCAATCAGATACGAGTTGTAAGACACGCCATACGGCAGCGGCCACAGGTTCTCGAACAGGGCCTTGGTGCGGTCGTTCACACCCACATAATGTACTTTTCCTTTAATTTCCATACCTTTAGTTCTTTATAAATGATAGAATGGGTTTGTCTGTATAATGCTTTCCCTGCCAGGCGTCACGCTGCTCCATCCGGCGGTGCACCTTTGCGGTAAACTCGTGGTTCTTCAATCCCCAGTCGGGAGCCAGGAGCAGCTCTTTGGGCGACTGCGAAACGAAACGCTCCAACACCAGGTCGGGGCGCAGGTGCTCCACGTAGTCTATCACCAGGTCAATGTACTCTTCGGCGGTGTAGAGCCGGAAGGACGCTGGATGCGCGGCATATTCATGCGCCATGCGGGTCCCTCGTATCAGTTGCAGCTGGTGCATCTTCAGGGTAGTCAGCGGCAGCCGAGACACGTCGGCCGCCTGCCGTATCAGTTCCTCACGCCCCTCGCCCGGCAGCCCCAGTATCACATGGCCGCCCGTAAGGATGCCCCTGCCGGCGGTGCGGCACACGGCATCCTGCGTACAGGCAAAGTCATGTCCGCGGTTGATGCGGGCCAGCGTGGCGTCGGACGTACTCTCAATGCCATACTCCACCAGCAGGAAGGTCTGCCGGGCCAGCCGTTCCAGATAGTCCAGCAAGGCCTCGGGCATACAGTCGGGACGGGTACCGATGACCAATCCCACCACCCCGTCGACCGACAGGGCTTCCTCGTACATCCGCTGCAGGCGGTCCAGCCCGGCATAGGTATTGGTGTACGCCTGAAAGTAGGCAAGATAGCGCATATCCGCATACTTGCGGGCGAAGAAGTGCTTGCCCTCCTCCAGCTGTTCGCGCACTCCCTTCTCCGTCCGGCAATAAGCGGGATTGAACGTCTGGTTGTTGCAATAGGTGCAGCCACCGAAGCCCGTCGTCCCGTCCCGGTTGGGGCAGGTGAACCCGGCATTGACCGACAGCTTCTGCACTTTGAACGGAAACCGTCCGGCCAGGAACCGGGAAAAGTCGTGGTATCTTGCCTGCCGCTCCATCTTACCAGATGTCCACTCGTTTTTCGGGGGCCACGTACATCGGGTCGGTATCGGCAATGGCGAAGGCCTCATACCAGGCGGGAATGTGCGGCAACGCCCCGTTGATACGCCAGCGGGCCAGCGAGTGCGGGTCCGACTTGGTATTGACACGGATCTGCTCGTCGCGGATATTGCCGGCCCACAGCAGCGCGTATGACAGGAAAAAACGCTGTTCGGGGGTAAAGCCGTTCTCCACACCGAGAGGAGCGTCCTTGGTGGCGTTGCGGAAAGCCTGGAAGGCGATTTTCAGCCCACCGTGGTCGGCGATGTTCTCGCCCAAGGTCAGCTGGCCGTTGGCCTTCAGTCCCGGCAGCACCTCGATGCCGTTGAAGAAGTCCACCATCACCTGGGTGCGTGCCTGGAAGCGTTCGGCATCCTCGGCGGTCCACCAGTCCTTCAGGTTGCCGTTCTTGTCAAACTGGCGTCCCTGGTCATCAAATCCATGCGTCATCTCATGGCCGATCACGACACCGATGGCACCATAGTTGCAGGCATCGTCGGCGTTCATGTCAAAGAAAGGATATTGCAGGATAGCGGCCGGGAAACAGATTTCGTTGGTCGAAGGATTGTAATAGGCATTCACCGTCTGGGGCGACATGAGCCACTCGGTCTTGTCGACCGGCTGGCCGATACGGCCGAACATATCCGCCATCTCCCAGTTGGACGCACGGCAGACGTTGGCCCAGTAGGAGTCTTTCTCCACCTTCAGGGCCGTATAGTCCTTCCACTTGTCGGGATAGCCTATCTTCACCGTGAAGGCGGCCAGTTTCTCGTGCGCCTTCTGCTTGGTGCTGTCGCACATCCATGCCTGCTCGTCAATGCGCTGGCCCAACGACTCCTGCAGGTTCTTCACTAACTGCAGCATCCGCTCCTTGGCGGCGGCGGGGAAATATTTCTCCACATACATCTGTCCCACCAGTTCGCCCAGCAGGCTGTTGACCGTGCCCACGGCACGCTTCCAGCGCGGACGGTTCTCCTGACGGCCCGAAAGCACCTTGCCGTAGAAATCAAATTTGGCGGTCACAAAGTCATCGCTCAGATAGGGGGCCGCCGCATCGAGCAGGTTGTACTGCATGTAGGCGATGTGCTTGTCCAACGGCAGGACGGTGAGCAGGCGCACCACTTCCTGCAGAGGCTCCAGCTGCTCCACATTCAGCTCATCGGGGTTCTTGACTCCCAGCACGGCCAGGTAGGCCTCCCAGTCCACACCGGCAAACCGCTTGCAGAAGTCGGCATACCCCAGCTTGTGGTAGTTGGCCTCGGGGTTGCGACGTTCCACCGCGCTGAACGACTTACCGGCAATGGCCGTCTCAATCTCCATCACCGCCTCCATTTTCTGACGGGCCTCCGCCTCGGCGCATCCGGCCAGTTGGAACAACCGGACGATGTAGGCCTTGTACTGGTTGCGGATATTCTCCGTCACACTGTCGGTAGCCAGGTAATATTCCTTTTCACGCAGGTTGATGCCGCCCTGTGCCAGCTGCAGGATGTTCCGGTCACTGTTCTTGGGGTCGGCATACACGTATGCGGCAAAATAGGTCCCGATACCGTCATAAGCCAGTTCGGCCATCAGCGGCACCAGCTGTTTTCTGTCGGCAACGGCGGCAATCTTGTCATACTGCGCCTTGACCGGAGCCATGCCTTCCTGGTTGAGCGTCAGGCTGTCCATGGCCAGGTTGAAGAGGTCGCCTATTTTCTGCGCCGCTGTTCCCGCCGCGCTTTCGCGGGCGGCCAGCCCCTCTATCAGGTCTTTGAGTTTCGCCTGGTTGTTCTCGTTGAGCATCTCGAATGCTCCGTAGCGCGAATATTCTGCCGTCAGCGGATGGGCGTCGTTCCATCCTCCGGTAGCATAACGTGCAAAGTCCTTACCCGGTGCCACGGTGGTGTCCATGTTGGCCACATCGATTCCGGCAACGGTCTTCACCTCTTTCTGTCCGGCACATCCGGCAGCCATTGTCGTCATTACCATTGCAGCTACTGCTGCATACATTTTTGTCTTCATGTGTTTTTATGCTTAAAAAAGATTCTCTCTTTCGTCGGGGTCATTTCTTCAGCTCCTCCAGCTCTGTCAGGGCCGCCTCCCACGCTTCTTCCTGGCCGGCCACTTCCTGCTTCAGCTGCTGGTGGCGCTCGTAGAGCTTCAGGTCGGCGGCCCCTTCGGGTGTCGCCATCCGGACTTCCAGCTCGCTTATCGCTTCTTCGAGCCGGCTTATCCGTTCTTCGGCATCGGCCACCTGTTTCTCCAGCCTGCGTATCTTCTTGTTCTGTTCCTTCAAGGCCTCGTAAGACAGTTTGCTCTCGCTCGCCGGCTGCGCCTCCTTCTTGGGGGCTGCCGCCGGTTGCGACAGTTGCAGCTCGTTCAAGCTGTCCAGCCGCTTTTTCTGCAGGAAGTCGTAAATGCCTCCCAGATGTTCCGTCACCGCGCCTCCGCCAAACTCGTACACTTTCGTCACCAGCCCGTCGAGGAACTCCCGGTCGTGGGAGACGACGATGACCGTTCCGTCGAAATCCCGGATGGCCTCTTTGAGCACATCCTTCGAGCGCATGTCCAGATGGTTGGTCGGCTCGTCCAGTATCAGGAAGTTCACCGGCTCCAGCAACAGCTTGATCATGGCCAGACGGCTGCGCTCACCGCCCGAGAGCACCTTCACTTTCTTGTCCGAAGCCTCGCCACCGAACATGAAGGCTCCCAAGATGTCGCGTATCTTCAGGCGGATGTCCCCTTTGGCCACGTAGTCAATGGTCTCGAACACCGTGCGGTCCTCGTCCAGCAGCTGGGCCTGGTTCTGGGCAAAATAGCCTATCTGCACGTTGTGCCCGATGGTGAGCCTTCCCTCGAACGGAATCTCGTCCATGATACATTTTACTAAGGTGGACTTTCCCTCGCCGTTCTTTCCCACGAACGCCACCTTCTCACCGCGGTGGATGGTGAGGTTCACATGGTGGAACACCACGTGGGTGCCGTATGCCTTCTTCACGTTCTCGCAGATGACAGGATAGTTGCCCGACCGCATGGCAGGCGGGAACTTGAGGTGCAGCGAGGCGTTGTCTTCCTCGTCCACCTCGATACGCTCTATCTTCTCCAGCTGCTTGATGCGGCTCTGCACCTGCACGGCCTTGGTCGCCTTGTAGCGGAACCGCTCGATGAAGTCCTCGGTGTCCTTGATTTCCTTCTGCTGGTTCTCATACGCCCGCAGCTGCTGCTCGCGCCGCTCCTTGCGCAACACCACAAACTCATCGTATGCCACCTTGTAGTCGTAGATGCGCCCGCAGGAGATTTCAATGGTGCGGTTGGTCACATTGTTGATGAACGCACGGTCGTGGCTGACCAGCACCACCGCTCCGGGGCTGGCCTTGAGGAAGCCCTTCAGCCACTGGATGCTCTCAATGTCCAGATGGTTGGTCGGCTCGTCGAGCAGCAGCACGTCAGGACGGCGCAAGAGGAGCTTGGCCAGCTCGATACGCATACGCCATCCGCCGCTGAACTCCGAGGTGGGACGGTCGAAATCCGTACGGCTGAATCCCAGCCCGGTCAGGGTCCGCTCAATCTCGGCACGGTAGTTGGTTCCTCCCATCAGCAGGAACCGCTCGTTGTCGTGTGTAAAGCGTTCTATCAACGCATGATAGCTCTCCGAATCATAGTCGGTCCGGTCGGCCAGCTCCTGGTTCATCCGGGCCAGCCGCTCCTGCATCTCGAAGATATGGTCGAACGCCATTTCCGCCTCGGCCATCACCGTCCGGGTGTCGCTCAGCACCATCACTTGCGGCAGATACCCGATGCTGACCCCGCGCTGCACCGCCACCGTCCCGCCGGTGGGCTGCTGCAGGCCGGCCAATATCTTGAGCATGGTCGATTTTCCGGCTCCGTTCTTTCCGACCAACGCGATGCGGTCTTTTTTATTGATGACGAAGGAAACGTCTTCAAACAAAGGCGTTACGCCAAATTCCACTTTCAGTCCTTCTATAGAAATCATACGGTCAAGTTGTGCTTTACTCATACGGTCAAGTTGTGCTTTACAGAAACGCCGCAAAGTTAGTCTTTTTCTTCAAGCCGGAGAAACGCAGCGACAAAGTTTTCATAGATTTCAACGTTTCGGCCGACATTTTTCACATCTCAGTCCTTCTCCGTGCCGGCATACGCTGATCATACCCTTACGTTCGGATGACGTCAGACAATCGTCTGACAGTTGTCGGTCAATTGTCTGACAGCTGTCAGACGATTGTCCGACATCATCCGGACACCTCTCTCCGTTCATCTCCTGCCCACTGTCAGGCATAGCGAAGCGGACAGAACTGCCCTGGCGCACCGCCTACACTCGCTCTGAAGGGCGGCGAAACACTAACTTCCTTTAACGCCTGCCGCCGTCTGCTTTAAATTATGTTATAAAGCAGGAAATTTCCGCCAAAAGATTTGGTGGCTGACAGAAAATGCGTACCTTTGCATTGTGTTTTTCATAGTATTAGATTTAAGGTTAACAAAAGGTTGGGATTCAGCGGAATCCCTTTTTTTATGCCCCTACCTTTCCATCCCCCATGAAAGCCCCATGCAACAGATGACCCACTACACCCTTTACGCTTCTCCCTTAGGCAACCTCCTCATCGCCGCCGAGCCCGACGGCATCAGCGGATTGTGGTTCGAAGGGCAGAAGAACGCTCCCTGCCCGGCCTCAGCGGACGGGCCCGACCCCTCCCAGCCGCTGCTGGCGGCAGCCGTCGGGTGGCTGGATGCCTACTTCTCCGGACAGCGTCCGCCCGCACTGCCTCCCCTCTTGTTGAGAGGAACCGCCTTCCAACTGGCGGTGTGGCGGCAGCTGACCCTTATCCCCTACGGCACCACCACTACCTATCAGGCCATCGGGCAGGCTGTTGCCCGCCTGCAAGGCCGACGGCACCTGTCGGCGCAGGCCGTAGGGCAGGCCGTGGGCCGCAACCCCGTCAGTCTGATGGTGCCGTGCCACCGGGTCATCGGGAGCAACGGGCACCTTACCGGCTATGCCGGAGGCATCGGCCGCAAACGCCGTCTGCTGGAACTGGAACAAGCTATCATTTTGCCCGAATTGATTGGTGTTTCCAGCACAAAACGCTAATTTTGCCGGCAACTATGAACCAAGAGTCATGAAAAGAGTACTATCGCTATCCATCGCCGCCTGTGCCTTTCTCGGTGCCTGCACAGGCGGAACCGATGCGGAACTGGCCAAGAAAGCCGCTTCCGCCGAACACTTGAGAACCTACACCGAGGCCATTGCACACGACAGCTGCGAAGGCCGCCGCCCCTTCACCGCAGGAGCCGACAGGGCCGTCGGCTACATTGCCCGCCAGATGCAGGCCGTAGGACTACAGCCACCGGCAGGAGGGTCTTACCTGCAACAGGTGCCCATTGTGTCTTCGGTCACCGAATGCCCGTCGCCCATGGTGATACAGACCCCGAAACAGCGGCTCTCCCCCGAGTGGCTGGAAGGATTCACCGCCTTCTCCGCCCGCATAGAACCGGAAATCCGTCTGGACAAGGTGCCCTTGTTCTTCGCCGGTTACGGCATTGTGGCCCCCGAATACGGCAAGAACGACTATGCCGGCATCAGCCACCCGTCGGAGAAAGTGGCGGTGGTCATTGTCAACGACCCGGGACTGGGCAGTACTGACAGCACCTATTTCAAAGGAGATGCCATGACCTACTACGGACGATGGAAATACAAGTTCGAGGAAGGAGACCGCCAAGGCGTGAAAGGGGTGCTGATTATCCACGACGACCGGGGAGCCGGCTATCCGTGGTCGGTGGTGAGGGCCTCTGCCTGCCAGAAAATGTATGTGGACGATGCCTGCTCCGACTATCATGCCCCACTGAACGGATGGCTGCGGCAGGACATCGCCCGGCAGCTGCTGGCAGACAACGGCTACAGCTTCGACGAGCTGATGGAACAGGCCAAACGTCCCGACTTCAGGCCTTTCGACCTGACTGCGACCGTCAGCGTACAGATGAACAACACCTTCACGCGGCAGAGCAGTCCGAACCTGATCGGGGTCATCCCTGCCAGCGAACCGACCGACGAGAGCATCGTCTACATGGGACACTGGGACCACCTGGGCTACGGCAAACCCATTGACAACGACAGCATCGTGAACGGAGCGACCGACAACGCCGTGGCCGTGGCATGGATGCTCGAAACGGCCCGCTGCTTCGGGCAGCTGAAGCAGAAACCCCGCCGCAACCTGGTCTTCCTGGCACCGACCTGCGAGGAAAGCGGGATGCTGGGCAGCGAATACTACGTGAACCATCCGCTGTTCCCGATCGAGAAGACCGTGGCGGTCATCAACCTCGATGTGTTCCCGCTGTGGGGCGAGAACAACGACGTGACCATTACGGGATTCGGCCATTCGGACCTGGACCAGACCCTGGCCGAACTGGCCCGGCCCTACGGACGCTATGTCATGCCCGACCCGGATGCCTACAACGGCATGTTCTACCGTTCGGACCATTTCTCGTTTGTCCGCAAAGGTGTCCCCGCCCTTTTCGCCAAAGGCTGGAACGACAACCGCCGTCACGGCAAAGAGTGGTCGAAAGAACAGATTGCCCGCTACTGGGCAGAGGTCTACCACAAGCCGACCGACCAGACCCACCCCGACGATGATTACAGCGGCCTCTTGCAGGAGGTCCACCTGTTCTTCGACCTGGGCTACCGGCTGGCGCAGGACACCGCCTACCCGCAATGGAACCCGTCGTCCGAGTTCGCCAACCTCCGGAAATAAGGCTTCTTAACCACTGAAAAAAGAGGGTGTGCCGACGCGATTCCTCAGAACCGCAGCCGGCACACCCTCTTTTTGGGGGATGACGGGAACTTCCCTATCCGCCCCGGCGGATTACTTCCGGTAGCTCTCAAGCGCTTCGGCCTTAAACTTGCGGATGAAGTTGAAATGCTTCTCCACTTCGGCCTCGGCGTAGTTCACATAGACTTCGAGCGACTTGTCGAACAGTTCGGGAGCCTTTTCGGCATCCTTCAGCAAGAGGCAGCTCATGACGTTCACAGCGGCCATCTCGTACAGCCGGCGGGCCACGAAATCAAGCAGCTCCTGGTTCTGGGCCTCTTTCACGGCATTGGTGCAGGCCTCGAACTTCGCCGTCATTTCCCGGATACGGTCCAGACAGGCTTCATACTGGGGCGCAACGGGCTGTGCCTCGAACTCACGCAGCGTGGCGGCATAGGCACCGTTGGTCACGTAACGGATGGCAGCCACCGTCTGCAACTGGGTCGTACCCTCGTAGATGCTGGTGATACGTGCGTCGCGGTAGATGCGCTGGCAGGCATATTCCATCATGAAGCCCGAACCGCCGTGCACCTGGATACAGTCGTAGGCGTTCTGGTTGGCATATTCGGAGTTCATGCCCTTGGCCAGCGGTGTGAAGGCGTCGGCCAGCTTGGCGTACTTCTTCTGTTCCTGGCGTTCCTCGGGCGTCAGTTTGCGCTCGCGGGCGATGTCGTCGAGTGCCTTGTAGATGTCTACGTAACGCGCCGTCTGGTACAGCAAGGCCCGACCGGCGTCCAGCTTCGCCTTGATGGTAGACAGCATGTCGTAGACAGCCGGGAACTCGATGATGGCCTTGCCGAACTGCTTGCGGTCCTTGGCATAGGCCAACGCCTCATCGTAGGCGGCCTGGCTCAGACCTACCGACTGTGCGGCGATACCCAGACGGGCACCGTTCATCAACGCCATGACATATTTGATCAGACCCAGCTTGCGGTCGCCACACAGCTCGGCCTTGGCGTTCTTGTACACCAGCTCGCAGGTGGGCGAACCGTGGATGCCCAGCTTGTTCTCGATGCGGCGCACGTCCACCCCACCGTCGTTCTTGTCATAGATGAACATGGAGAGGCCGCGTCCGTCCTTCGTTCCGGCTTCCGAGCGGGCCAGCACCAGGTGCAGGTTGGCATCACCGTTGGTGATGAAACGCTTCACGCCGTTCAGCCGCCAGCAGTTGTTAGCCTCGTCGAAAGTGGCCTTCAGCATGACGCTCTGCAGGTCAGAGCCGGCATCGGGTTCCGTGAGGTCCATCGACATGGTCTCGCCGGCACAGATGCGGGGGATAAAACGGCTGTGCTGATCTTCGTTGCCAAACTCATACAAGGTCTCGATGCAATCCTGCAACGACCAGATATTGCCGAAACCGGCATCGGCCTGCGCCACGATTTCGGCACACATGGTGTAGGGGGTAATCGGGAAGTTCAGGCCGCCGAACCGGCGGGGCATCGTCATGCCGTTGAGCCCGGCCTTGACCATGGCGTCCAGGTTCTGCTTCGTGCCCGAAGCGTACTCCACCCGTCCGCCTGCGTGGTGCGGCCCTTCCTGGTCTACGCCTTCGGCATTGGCCGCCACGATTTCGCCGGTAATCTCGCCGGTGATTTCCAACACTTTGTCATACGAATCGAGGGCATCGGCATAATCCTGCGGTGCATAGTCGAATTCATCTTTATCTCTATAGTCGCGTTCTTTCAACTGACAGATACGCTCCATCATCTCGTTGTTCAAGTGAAACTTGAGCTCGGGACGTTCGGTATAATAATTTGCCATTTCTTATTTTCGGTTTACAGGAATTATTTACTGTTTTTCTTATAATACTTGATCATCTTCGGTATCACCTCTTCCACCGTTCCGTTGATGACATAGTCGGCAATCGTGTTGATGGGAGCGTTCGGGTCACTGTTGACCGAAATGATGATACCGGCATCCTGCATACCGGCAATGTGCTGAATCTGTCCGGAGATACCGCAGGCGATGTACAGTTTGGGGTGCACCGTCACGCCGGTCTGGCCTATCTGACGGTCGTGGTCGCAGTAACCGGCATCTACAGCCGCACGGCTGGCACCCACCTCGGCATGCAGCTCCTTCGCCAGCTCGAACAGCATGTCGAAGCCCTCGCGGCTGCCCATGCCGTAACCGCCGGCCACCACGATGGGGGCTCCCTTGAGGTTGTGTTTCGCCTTCTCCACATGGCGGTCTATCACCTTCACCACATAATCGGTCTCAGGCACGAACTTCGCCACATCCTGACGGATGACCTCGCCCTGGTAGTTCTCGTCGAGGATTTCCTTCTTCATCACGCCCTCGCGCACCGTGGCCATCTGCGGACGGTGTTCGGGGTTGACAATCGTGGCCACGATATTGCCGCCGAAAGCCGGACGAATCTGATAGAGCAGGTTCTCGTAGGTCTTGCCGGCCTTTTTGTCTTCATGGCTGCCGATTTCCAACTGCGTGCAGTCGGCTGTCAGGCCACTGGTCAGTGCCGATGACACACGCGGCCCCAGGTCGCGTCCGATGACCGTAGCGCCCATGAGGCAAATCTGCGGCTGCTCGGCCTTGAAGAGGTTCACCAAGATAGAAGTGTGCGGCAGCGAAGTATAGGGGAACAGCCCCGGCGCGTCGAACACGTGCACGCGGTCCACCCCGAAAGGCAGGACTTGTTTTTCCACTCCGTCAAGACCGGTTCCTGCGCAGATGGCCTCCAACTGGCATCCCAGCTGCGAGGCCAGCTTGCGGCCTTTGGTCAACAGTTCGAGACTGACATCGGCAACGCGGTTGCCTTCCATCTCACAATATACAAATACGTTGTTCATAGTTTTATCCGATAGTGTGGTTTGCCAACAGTTCAACAATCAAGTTCTCTACCTCTGCATCGCTGCCCGAAATGGTCTTGCTTTCCTTGGCCTGGAAGATGATGTTCTCAATCTTCTTCACCTTGGTGGGCGAGCCCGACAGGCCGCACTGCTTCACGTCGCCTTCCACATCGGCCACGCTCCATTCCACAATGTTCAGGTACGGACGCTGTTCATACAGGTCGGCATACGGCAGCGGCGCACCGTCTTTCGTCAGGGCCGCCTTTTCCTGTCCGCCCAACGCACGTTTGTATTTCTGCACCAGTTTGGCATTGCGGGGACGGCAGGGAGCCGCGCTGCCGTTGACGGTCAGCACGATGGGCAACGGACCTTCGACGGTCTCCACCCCTCCGTCTATGTGACGCTTCACACGGATACGTCCGTCCTTCACCTCTTCAATCTCCTCCACATAGGTCACCTGCGGCAAACCCAGCTTCTCGGCCACCTGAGGGCCTACCTGGGCCGTATCGCCGTCAATGGCCTGACGGCCACCGACGATGATGTCATACTCCCCAATCTTGCGGATGGCGGTGGCCAAGGCATACGAGGTGGCCAACGTATCGGCACCGGCAAAAGCGCGGTCGGTCAGCAGATAGCCGTTGTCGGCACCGCGATACAGACCTTCACGGATAATTTCTGCGGCACGCCCCGGTCCCATGGTCAAGACCGTGACAGTAGATCCGGGATATGTGTCTTTCAGTCGGAGAGCCTGTTCCAAGGCATTCAAGTCTTCCGGATTGAATATGGCCGGAAGCGCCGCACGGTTGATTGTTCCGTCGGCATTCATGGCATCTTTTCCTACACAGCGGGTGTCAGGAACCTGTTTTGCCAAAACTACAATTTTCAAACTCATTCGATGCTATTTTAAGGTTTCAATACAATTCTTTCGGCAAAATTAGTGAAAGCATTCGATTGGCAAAACAAATATTTCAAAAAAAGCATCTTGCCTCACTCTATCTTGACACTCTCTACCGGATTGGTACGGACGGCCTTGAACAGCTGGACAATGACGGAGAGCACCGCGATGAACAACAGCAGAATAGCCGTCGCCAGCCACAGCAGCGGACTCAAGGAGATGCGGTAGCTGAAGCCTTGCAGCCAATCCTCCAGCAGGTACACCGACAGGGGGACGGAAATCGCGAACGACCACAGCAACGGCATACAGAACAACCGCAACATGCGGACCGTGACTTCGCGGCTGGTGCCGCCCATGATTTTGCGGATGCCAATCTCCTTCTGGCGCTGGCGGATGAAGAACAGCGACATCCCGACGCACCCCAACGTAGAGACCACGACCGCTATGACGGCAAACAGCAGGACGACATGCAGGGTGTTGCGCTCCTCCTTCAGCTCGCCGGCCAGCTCGTCCTCCAGCGACCGCAGCTTCCGGTCCGCCCCCTCGCCGGAACAGCCGGCCTCGGCCATCGCTTGCCTCAACCGGGCTACGGCCGAGGCAGAGCCATCCGTGCGTACCAGGAAATCGGGCCGCTCTACCCCGCCGTTTTCGTGGATGCGGATAAGGAACGGACGGACCCCGGCCAACCTGCCGTTGCCATAGAAGTCGCGGAACACGCCGGCCACCGGGGTGGTGCTCCCGTCGCCCCAGTGCACTTCGCGGGCCTCCATCGGCAGCCCCAGGCTACGCAACGCCTCCTCGTTCAGGTAGACGGCCCCCGGCGTACGGACGTTCTCCCGCAACAGCTGCAGCCCATAGAGGTCCAGCGCATCCCGTTCCAAGTCCATCAGAAAGAACAGACGATGTTCCCCGGCAGCGTCGCGGCGCGTCTGCATCGACACGTAGCGGGTGCCCGGCACACTGCCCGACAGGCATCCCACCCGCTCCACACAAGGCAAGCCCCGCAGCTTGTCACGCAGCACGTCCGGACGGTCGGCCTCGATGAAGAAGATATGGCGGGTGTGGAAGCCCAGCGGAGCCGTCAGCAAATGTCGCAACTGGCTATGGATGGTGAAGACAGACACCAGCAGCACAAACGTGACGATACTCTGCAACAACAGGAACACACGCCCCAACACCATTTTGGAACGAAACCGGAAACGGCCCTTCACGATGTCCATCGGGTTATAGCGCGACATCTGCCAGGCGGGCACCACGCCCGACACCACCCCCAGCACCAAGATGAAGGCCAGCGAGAGTCCGAACGAGCCTACACTGACATCCTGCCACAGGGCTATCTTGCCCCGGAAAAGCAGCTGGAAATCTTGCTCAAAGGTCAGGGCCAGCAACAGCCCCAACCCGAAGGAGACCATTATCAACACGACGGACTCGGCCATGAACTTGCCGGCAATCTGAGGGCCCGTGCTGCCCAGCAGACGGCAAGTGGCCACCTCCTTCGCCCGGAAACCGGCGTTGGCCACCGTCAGGTTGATATAGTTGCTGACGGCGAAGAACAGAACGGCCACCATGGCCGACAGCAGGATGTAGAGCTGCCTCTTGTCGCCTTTCTGTATCCCCAGGCCTTCGTTCTGCGGAGCGAACATCACGTCGGGCAGCGGGGTGAGGGTCAACTGCCGGACACCGCACAAGGACAGGCACGTGACCCGCCGCTCCAGAAAGGCCATCATCTCGTCCAGCTTGGCGGAGAGACGGGTGCCGGGCCTGCACCGGTAGAAGGTGTACGGACCTCCGTCGGGGCCATAGCTCATACTGTTGTCGTCATTGCGGTAGCCCAACACCTGCGGATGACGGTCCATGTTGACCACCACCTTCACGCTGTTAGGCAGCAGGGTACGGTCAAGGTCGCACAACACCCCTGTCACGGTATAGACCAACGTGCTGTCCAGCGTGCGGTCTTTTTGAATGAAGACCGACTGCTTGCCGACCACCTGCAGCGACTGCCCCAAGGGTGACCCGTCGGGAAACAGCTGCCGGGCCAGTGTCTCGGTGATAAGGCACTTGTCGGGGGCATCCAGGGCCGTGGAGCGGTCGCCTTCCTTCAGCCTGAAATCGAAAAAATCCAGAAACGTGGAGTCGGCCATCAGGATGCAGGTCGATTCCTTATCGACATACACCCGCTGGCCGGCCTTGATTTTCCCCCGCTGCCCCTGCACGCAACAGGTGCTCTCTATTTCGGGGAAACTGTTCCCCAGGGCGCGGCTGGCGTCGGGCCACGAATAGAAGCTGTTCTGACTGCCGAGCAGATACGTGCGGTCCGCATAGCGGTGCCAACTGTCCATACTGAGCTGCCGCCAGGCGTAATCGCCGATGAGCAGCACAAACATCAAGGAAACGGCCAGACCCGCCACGTTGATGAACGTGTACAAGGGGTTACGGGCCAAAAAACGGAAATAACTTTTCATGGTTCTATCCTATTTAAAAACAGGTTGTAAGTCTTCAGACAGGTCCGGCACAGGTCCCGGTGCCGTCGTCCACTATCTGTCCGTCGAACAGGCGGACAATGCGCTGTGCCCGCAGGGCATCCTGCAGCGAATGCGTCACCATCACCAAAGTGGTCCCCGCCGCATGAAGGCCGGAAAGCAGGTCCATCACCTCCAAACGGTTCCGCGAGTCGAGGTTGCCGGTCGGCTCATCCGCCAGAATCAGGCCGGGCCTTCCCACAATGGCGCGGGCGATGGCCACCCGTTGCTGCTGCCCGCCCGACAACTGCGAAGGATAATGACGGGCCCGCTGGCTGAGGCCTACCTGCCGGAGCACCTCCAGCACCCGCTGCCTGCGCTCCGCCCTGGATACGGACAAATATTTCAGCTGGAGGTCGACATTCTCCTCCACCGTCAGCTCGTCTATCAGATTGAAGTTCTGGAACACGAACCCGATGCGCCCCCGGCGGTATAGGGTTCGCTCATTCTCGCCGAGATGCCCTACCTCCCGACCGTCCCAATAATAACGGCCGGCTGTAGGACGGTCCAGCAGGCCGAGGATACTCAACAAGGTGGACTTGCCACAGCCCGAAGGCCCCATAACGGCCACAAACTCGCCGTCGTCCACCCGGAGGCTCACGCCGTTCAGTGCAACGGTCTCCACTTCTTCCGTACGGAAGGTTTTCGTCAGATGCTCTATGCTTATCATGTGTCAGTGGATATGATTTGCCGGCAAAGGTAAGACAAACTCTTTTCCAGGCAAGGGACAGACGGGACGCAGCCGGCGGGTTGTATGAAAATCATACAGAAACGTGGATGATTCTCATACAATCTGCAAGCAGGTTTGGCGGACAGGAAATCTTTCGCTACTTTCGCACGACCGAAAAACAAAGAAAAGACCATGGCAACCTACGGAACGATAGTGGTGATTGACGACAATCCGGCCATCCTCACGGCCATCAAGATATGCCTGAACGGCACTTTCGGACGGGTGGTGCCGCTCGCCCACCCCGACGGCCTGCCGGCCCTCCTCCAACAGGAAACGGCAGATGTCCTGCTGCTCGACATGAACTTCTGCCCCGGTGTCAACTCGGGCGACGAAGGGCTGTTCTGGCTGCGCGCCCTCCACAAACGGCATCCAGACATCCCGATTGTGCTGATGACGGCCTACGCCGACGTGAGACTGGCCGTCAGAGGACTGAAGGCAGGAGCGGTGGATTTCGTCACCAAGCCATGGGACAACGACGAGCTGATACGCACGCTGAAAGACGCCGTCGATGCCGGCAAGGAAATCCTCCCGTTAGAAGAACTGGAGAAAGAACATGTACGCAAGGTCATTGACCGCTGTCACGGCAACCGCAGCAAGGCTGCCGAACTGCTGGGCATCACCCGCCAGACCCTGTATGCCAAAATGAAGAAAATATGATAGCGCTGACCATCGCCGTCGTTTTGCTGCTGCTATGCACCGCCGGTTACGGCTACCGGCTGCACCGCCTGAACATCCAGGCCCGCCTGATGCGCGAAGCCATCCGCAACAGGGACTTTATGTTTCAGCTCCCCACCCGGAGAAGCTGGCCGGGCGAACGCGGCCTGCTGGAAACGCTCAATGCCATCGGCCAAGAGGCAGGCGTGCTGACCGCCCGCAACGAGGTGGAAGCCTGGCAGAAACTGACCCGCGTGCTCACACACGAAATCATGAACACCGTCACCCCCATCAACAGCATCAGCCAGGCCTATCTGAGCCGTCCCGACATACAGGGGACTGTGTACGAAGAAGGACTGCGCGCCATTCACGACACCGGCTCTGGACTCATTGCCTTTATAGACAGCTACCGCAAACTCACGCAACTGCAGGAAGCCCAGCCCTGCCGGATGGCAGTGTCGGACCTCATTGACGCTGTACGGACCCTCTACCCGCAGCTGCACTGGCAGGTACGGCTGCCCCACGGACTGGCCGTCCATGCCGACAAGAACATGCTACGCCAAGTGCTGGTCAATCTGGTGAAGAATGCCGCCGAAGCGGGTGCCGGCACCATCGACATCCGATGGGACGCCGCCTTGCTGGTCAGCAACGACGGGCACTTCATCTCCGCCGAGACGGCCAGAGAAATCTTCATCCCTTTCTTCACAACCAAACGGAACGGGTCGGGCATCGGATTGTCGCTGTCGCGCCAGCTGATGGTAGCACAAGGCGGAGACCTGAGGCTCGCCGATGTACCTGCCAGCGGCTGGCACGTCACCTTTGTCATCGTCTTCGAACAATCCGCCAGCTCCGGCCGTTAACGTGCGGAGCGGATGCCGGCACCAGCCACCTTGCCTCGTAGGAGAAACGGACTACTCACCCAGCAAGGCTGCAATCGTGTCGTGCACACGCTTGACGGTAGTGACCGGACGGACATACTCGTCGGCATCGGCCGCTCCCATCGCCAAATCGGGATTACGCACCTGCATGGTGCTCTCCACGTTCTCGCGGGCCGAGAAGTGGAACTCAGACGCTCCGGTGATACGGGCCAATTCGGCAATGTTCTTTTCGTTCACGCCACATCCGCACAAGATGATGATGCGTCCGTCCGCCTTCCGCACCAGCTCGGCCAGCAGCGGAGCTCCCTTCAGGGCATTCACCTGCTGCCCGGAGGTCAGGATACGGTCCACTCCCAGACCTATGAGTTGCTCCAAGGCACCGAACGGGTCGGCCACATAGTCAAACGCACGATGGCAGGTGACAGACATGCCTTCGGCCGCCTTCATCAGGCGTTCCATCGCCGGCATATCAAGTGTGGCATCCGGCTTCAGACACCCGAACACCACTCCGTCGGCTCCCGCCTGACGCGCCATCTTTATATCCGTTTCCATAATGTCCAATTCCTGCGGTGTATAGACAAAGTCCCCTCCACGCGGACGGATAATGACATGCAGGCGCAGCCCGGGAATCTGGCGCGCCGCCACCATTTCACCATACGAAGGAGTGGTCCCCCCTTCGGGAATACCGGCACAAAGTTCTACCCGGTGTGCCCCACCTTGCCGGGCGGCCCAACAGCTCTCAGCTGAATTGGCGCAAATCTCAAACATATATTTCATAGCCATAGGTTTTAATAGGAACAGAGGCTTCACAAACACACGTTTTGAGAAGCCTCTGTCCTGTAACAACAAGTAGTACACCCATGGGGAGTCGAACCCCAATCGTCGGAACCGGAATCCGATATTCTATCCATTGAACTATAGGTGCCTGTTTTTAAATGCAGTGCAAAAGTACAATTTATCTGCATTACCTCAAAATAAGTTTCGAAGTTTTTTTGTTCTTTTTCTGCAAAGCCCTCTTACTCTTACTATCAAATATCACACAATAGCAGGAACAGAAGATACATTTTGATAATATTTCAAGGAGAATATATTGCACAATAACAAAATATACCTATCTTTGCCGACGCATTTATAATAAACCAACTAAGAAAAACAGACATGAGTTATCTAATAAAACCTGCCAGCTACCAACCGTTGCTCGACATGAAACAGACCGAGTTGGGCATCAAGCAGATAAAGGATTTCTTCCAGCAGAACCTGTCATCCGAGCTCCGTCTGCGGCGTGTCACCGCCCCGCTGTTCGTATTGAAAGGGATGGGTATCAACGATGATCTGAACGGTGTGGAACGGCCCGTGTCGTTCCCCATCAAGGACCTGGGCGAACAACAGGCCGAAGTGGTACACTCGTTGGCCAAATGGAAACGGGTCACCTTGGCCGACTACCACATCGCTCCGGGATTCGGCATCTATACAGACATGAACGCCATCCGTGCCGATGAAGAGCTGGGCAACCTGCACTCCCTTTACGTGGACCAGTGGGACTGGGAGCGGGTCATCACCCCCGAACAGCGCAATGTGACATTCCTCAAGAACATCGTCACCCGTATCTACGCCGCCATGCGACGCACAGAATACATGATTTGCGAATCGTATCCGCAGCTCACACCGTTCATGGCCCACGACATCCACTTCATCCATGCGCAGGAGCTGCTGGACAGGTATCCCGACAAGACCCCGAAGGAACGCGAGAACCTGATTACCGAACAATATGGCAGCGTGTTCATCATCGGCATCGGCGGACAACTGAGCGACGGAAAGCCGCACGACCTGCGCGCCCCCGACTATGACGACTATACTACCATAGACCCGCAGACCGGCCTGGCAGGACTGAACGGCGACCTGCTGGTATGGAACCATGTGCTGGGACGTGCCATGGAGCTCTCTTCCATGGGTATCCGCGTAGACAAGGAGGCCATGCTGCGACAGCTGGAGATGACCGGCAAGCAAGAACGTACCCAACTGTACTTCCACCGCCGGCTGCTCGAAGGCTCGCTGCCGCTGAGCATCGGTGGAGGTATCGGTCAGTCACGCCTGTGTATGCTCTATCTGAAGAAGGCCCACATCGGCGAAATCCAAGCCAGCATCTGGCCCGAGGACATGCGCCAGGAATGCGCCAGCCTGGGCATGCAGCTCATCTGACGGAACACAGACAGCATCATTCATTATTATAATGACAAGAGTGTGCCAAAGGCCCCGACCGGAGCTTCTTGGCACACTCTCATTTTATGGATACCCCGGCCACCGGAGGTCCCCTGCCCGACTACCAGCGGATGGGCTCTCGGCCATGCGCCTGCAGATAGGCATTGGCCTGACTGAAATGATGGTTGCCGAAAAAGCCATGATAGGCCGATAAGGGCGAAGGATGGACCGACGTCAGCACCAGATGACGGTTACGGTCGATAAAAGCCCCCTTCTTCTGGGCATACGCCCCCCATAGGATGAACACCAGGTGTTCACGCCGCCCGGCCAAGGCACGGATGGCGGCGTCGGTAAACTCTTCCCAGCCCTGACGCTGATGCGAGCCTGCGCTATGGGCACGGACTGTCAGCGTGGCGTTCAGCATCAGCACACCTTGCTCCGCCCAACGGGTCAGGTTGCCGGTCGGCGGAACCGGCGCGCCGGTATCGTCGTGCACTTCCTTAAAGATATTCTGCAACGACGGCGGAAACGGCACTCCATCGTTCACTGAGAAGCACAAGCCGTGTGCCTGTCCCGGTCCGTGATAAGGGTCCTGACCGATGATCACCACCTTCACCTGCTCGAACGGGCAAAGGTTGAAGGCGTTGAATATCAACCTTCCAGGAGGATAAACAGTCGTCACACGATACTCCTGACGCACGAAGTCCGTCAGCCGCACAAAGTAGTCTTTCTCAAATTCGGGAGCCAATACCTGCTTCCAGCTTTCTTCTATCTGAACATTCATCGTTATGCTTCATTAGGGTTGTCAGTAGCCGCATCGGGCATCAATACCACGTCACCGCACTGCCGGTATTGCTCCGCTGGTCCCACTTCAGGGCATCGGTCAGCATCTGTGAGTTGGCCCGGATGGAGAAATTATAGGAAGTGAACGGTCCGAACACCAGTCCGCAGCTCATGTTGAAACAATGCAGGTCGCGCGTGATGTTCAGGGTGGTCATGGAAATCTTCTTGTTGGTAAAGTCGTATCCGCTGGAGTAGGTCACATTCCACCGGCTGCCCAGCTTCACATTTCCCGAAGCGTTCAGCGAATGGGTCAGTTTATACGGATAGCGCATATTCTTGATGTTGATGGGTTTCGTCCGGTCTTCGCTGATGCTGTAACTGTAGCTCAGGCTCAGGGTCCACGGCATCTTGAAGGCCAAATAACCGTCCGAAGAAATCTTGGCATCCTCTTTCTTGCGGATGTGCGCCTTGTCTTCTTCTTTTTCTTCCAGGTCCTCGTCCTCCACATCGTCCGGTTCCTGGTTATTCGGCTTGTCCTTCTCCTTTCCGTCCCCCTTGCCAAACAGTTTCTTGAACGTATCATTATTCAAGGTGTACGAGAACGAGCCGCTGTATCCCTGGAAACGTCCGAAACGGCCATACGACCATTCCGTCCGGTCGCCTTCCACCACATTGCCGTTCTCGTCAAACTTATAGGCATACGTGGCAAACGTGGCGGCCATGTTGAACGTATAAGATTTGGTCAGCTTCAATCGGGCGTTCATCGTCAGGTTGCTCCACCGCTTGCGGGCGATGTCATACGACAGCGTACCACTCAAATCATCTATCAGACTGATTTTCTTGTACCCCGTGGTATCCTTGTCCGATTTCATCTTCATTTCCAGATTGTTCTTCAGATTGAAGCTGACGTTTTGTGACACTCCCTTGCCCGGCACGCCATACGGACCGTCGGAATAAGGCGAATACTCCGTCATGCGCACATTGCCGTCCTCGTCCGTATAAGTATATGCCTCGTAGTAGCGCGAGCCACAGTCGGGCGTATAAGTATAGCTCACCGTGGGGGTCACGACGTGACGAATCTGGATTTCCTTGCTTTTCATGAACAGCGGCTTGTACATACCATACAGCTTGGTGGTGACCGACACGGCCATGTTATACTCTGACAGGCGGTTGAATCCGCTGATGGTGTCGCGCACCACCTGCCGGCGTGCCTCATCATAACTCTGCATCACCTTCTTCGTGTACCAGCGTTCGGTATAGTTGAACGAGGGCGAGATGTTGATGTAGTTGAACAACGTGAAGTTTCCTTCGACCGGGATATAATGCTTCATGCCCGACCGCCACTGCTTCATCGGTGTCTTGAAAAGCAGGTTGTCCTTGGTATTCACCGAGTTGGTCATGGCACCGGTATATTGCAAGGAGATTTTCTCATACCAATGGCCGCCCGACGAATTCTTTTTCTTGAACGGATAGAGGCGGTTCAACGCCACGTTCAAATCGGGCAAGGTCATGTTGATGGACGAGTCTTTCGTGTTCTGCGTGATATTGAACGTCCCCGATATATTCAGACCGATGCTGGGGAAATTGCGCGAATAGCTGACGCTGGACGCCTTGGTGTTGTTACTGTACGAACTGGGATTGTAGAGCGTGCTGAGGCTCGATTTGTCATAGCTGCTGGTCGCGAAGTTCACACTGGCCGAGAACGTACTGTTGGGATTGGCCTTGGCATCCTGCCGGTGGCTCCACTGGATACGGAAGTCCTTCGACACGGCATAGTCGGGCATATTCTTCTCGCCGGTCTTCGTCACCAGATAACTGGCATTGAAACTGCCGCTGTACCGGTAGCGCTTGGTGTAGTTGGAGGCGGCCGACAATCCCCACGAACCCTTCGTGTAGATTTCGCCCAACAGCTTCAGGTCCATCCGGTCACTGATGGCAAAATAATAGCCTCCGTCACGAAGGTAGAACCCACGGTTCATCTCGTCGCCGTAGGTCGGCATGATGAACCCCGACGAATAACTGCTGCTGAAAGGGAAAAAGCCGAAGGGCACAGCGATGGGCAACGGCACATCTTCCACCACCAGCTGCGCCGGACCGAACACGGCATTCTTCTGGGGGCGCACCTTGGCCACCGACATCTTCAGATAAAAGTGGGGATGTTCGTGGTTGTCACAGGTGGTATAACGCCCCTGACGCATATAAATCTCGTCATCGGCGTTCTTCTTGGCTTCCATACTGGTGACATACCCTTCTCCCTGCTGGGTGGTGATATTGCTGATAAACCCTTTTTTCGACTTGAAATTATAGCGCATCGAGTGGGACTCATAAGGAGTGTCTCCTTCCTTGAACACCGGTGTGCCAGACGCCACACCGGCAGAATCCTCCACTCCCCGCGCATAGACAACGCTGCTGTCCATGTTCATGGTGATGATGGCCGATGTCAGCTCTATTTTCTGGTAATTCACCTTACCGTTACCATACAGATGGGCGAATCCTCCTTTCGTAAAGACAATGGAGTCGGAAGCCTCATACACGACCGGCGCGTCCAAAGGCTGCTTCTTCTGCACAGAGTCAGACGAGACTGTATCCGCAGCAGGCACCGAATCGGCAAATTCTGTCATCGGACGCTGTGCCCTCCTGCCACGGGCACGCTGCGCCTCGGCATAGAAAGACGACAATAGAAATGTCATGAACAGAATCGGCAATGTGTATGTAGAGTTTCCAAACGGTGTCATTCATCCAACTATTTACTCAATGAGCTGCAAAAGTAAACATTCTATTGTAAACAAGCACACTTCTTTGCATTTTTTTAAGCGGGCAGTCGCCGGAAGAAGGAACGGCCAATCCCGAAAAAGAGGATGCATCCAAAACAAGATACACCCTCGTTCTATCAGCCTCTCACTCAAAAGGCCGGTTTATTCGAGTTCATCCAGAATCTGACGATTGGCATTGTCTACCTCAACAGCATCAATGGAAGCCAGATAGATGCGGGTTGTCGACTCGTTGTCATGCCCCATACCCTCGCTGATGACCATAATTTTTCCGTTCCGAATCATCGGGCCACACTATCGTAGCCTGCCGACTGTTCCATTCGGAATTCTTTAAGGTCAGCTCCGACTTTATCTGTCTGGCTACCCGATGATGAATCACTCTGAAGAACAAACGTCCCTCCTTGTCCTCCTGTACCGAAGGACGAAACTTTACTTTTACAGTTGCCATAATAATTTGTTATTAAGATTCTGGATTCCGGAAATATACCGGAATTTCCGTCAATTTCAAACCACTTAGGGCTGTTTATTTCATCGGCGATTCTTCATGTTCTTTACCAAGTTCTTTCTATCTTTGTGCCCGAATCATCGAACCAATGACTGATGCAAGCATGAAGCAACTAATAATCACCCCGCCCTCCTCTTTGCAGGCAACCATCACGCTGCCTTCGTCAAAGAGCATCTGCAACCGCGCCCTCATCATCAATGCGCTGGCACACGGCACCTGCACCCCCGACAATCTGTCGGACTGCGATGACACCCGTGTCCTGATACGCGCCCTCGATGCCCTGCCTCCCACCATCGACATCATGGCTGCCGGGACCGCCATGCGTTTCCTGACCGCCTATCTGGCCGTGACACCGGGCACCCATCTCATTACCGGCACAGAACGGATGCGCCAACGGCCTATCCGGCTGTTGGTGGATGCCTTGCGGCAGCTGGGAGCAGACATAGAATACGCCGAAAACGAAGGGTTCCCGCCGTTGCGCATCACCGGCCGGCACCTCAGCAACGATGCCATCAGCCTGCCGGGAAATGTCAGTTCACAATACATTTCGGCATTATTGATGATTGCCCCTGTGCTGGAGAACGGACTCCGACTGACCCTGACGGGAGACATTGTATCGCGACCCTACATTGACATGACGCTGCAACTGATGCGGGAATACGGCGTGCAGGCACAATGGACGGCACCGGACAGACTGGAGGTCCAACGACAGGAGTACAGCTCGAAGCCCTACACGATAGAAAGCGACTGGAGCGCAGCTTCCTACTGGTATGAAATGGCTGTCTTGTCCGACCAGGCCACCATCCGACTTCCCCGGCTCTATCCCCATAGTGTTCAAGGAGATGCACAAATCGCCGGCCTCTTTGCCCGACTGGGCGTAACCACCTCGTTCGACTCCGAAGGGGCACTCTTGATAAAGAAGGAGAGGCCTGGCGGAACGTTGGAATATGATTTCACCCACCAGCCGGACATGGCACAGACCTTTGTCGTGACCTGTGCCTTGAAAGACATTCCTTTCCGCTTCACGGGACTGCAAAGCCTGAAGATAAAGGAAACCGACCGCATAGCTGCCCTCATCGCCGAAATGCGGAAACTGGGATATGTGCTCCACGAGGCAGAAGACTCCATCCTGTCATGGGACGGCGAACGCACTGCGCCCGACCCCTGTCCCGTGATTGACACCTACGAAGACCACCGCATGGCCATGGCCTTTGCACCGGCGGCCATCGTACTGGGATCCTTGAGGATCAGACATCCCGAAGTGGTATCGAAATCCTATCCCCGCTATTGGGACGACCTGGAACAGGCCGGATTCGGCCTCACGGAGGAATAGACCTATGGGCATATTGATAGTCATTCTGATAGGCGTGGTGCTCTTCGGCATGGCAGCCGGCTGGTGCTACAACCGGAACATCCGGAAAAAGATTGAGCGGGGCGAACTGGAGGCCGCTCCTGAAACCGTCACGGTAGACAGCGAATGCTGCGGACAGCACGAAGTGTGCGAGAAAGAAAGCCTGCTGGCCGCCGTCAGCAAACAGATAGAGTATTATGACGACGAAGAGCTGGACCGCTTCAAAGGGCGAGCTTCCGATGATTATACGGAAGACGAAATCGAAGAATTCCGGGACATCCTCTACACCACCCATGAAGAGGAAGTGGCCGGATGGAGCCGGAGCCTGCAACTGCGAGGAATCGCCCTGCCCGATGAACTGAAAGACGAGCTGTTCATGATTGTGGGCGAACGACGGCTCAAAGCCAAAAACGAACCTTGACAAAAGCACCTGCCATGAACGAACTGATTCACTACACGTTTTTCCAGCACGCACTGCTGGGCAGCCTGTTGGCCAGCATCGCCTGCGGCATTATCGGGACCTACATCGTCACCCGCCGGCTGGTCTTCATCAGCGGCGGCATTACCCATGCCTCGTTTGGAGGCATCGGCATCGGCCTGTACACCGGTATCTCTCCCCTGCTGGCCGCTGCTGTCTTTGCCGTGCTGTCCGCCTTCGGGGTAGAATGGCTCAGCAAGCGGAGCGATATGCGTGAAGACTCCGCCATCGCCGTTTTCTGGACCTTCGGCATGGCGGTAGGCATCATCTTCAGCTTTCTGGCTCCGGGATTCACCCCCGACCTCTCTTCCTATCTGTTCGGCAATATCCTGACCATTACCGGCAGTGACATCGCCCTGCTGGCCATTTTGAGCGGTTGTCTGCTCGTGTTTTTCGGCCTTTTCCTCCAGCCCATCGTAGCGATAGCCTTCGACCGTGAGTTCGCGCGCTCTCAACACCTGCCTGTCGTCTTATTCGAGTATGTGCTGATGATGTTCATCGCCCTGACCATCGTGGCCTGCCTGCGCATGGTGGGCATCGTGCTGGTCATCTCGCTGCTGACGCTGCCCCAGATGACCGCCAATCTGTTCACCGACAGGTTCAACTACATCATCGGACTGTCTGTCGTCATCGGCTACCTGAGCTGTCTGGGCGGACTGCTGCTGTCCTACCAGCTGCAAGTGCCGTCGGGTGCCGCCATCATCTTTGTGTCCATCCTTCTCTATGCCGTCTCGAAACTGCTGAAACGCATCCGGGAATAACCTTCCTCCCCCATCAGCGCATATTGGGCCTTCATGTCAGCAGGATGCCGACGATCCTCCATTTCTTCCGGTTTCCTTCGTTTATTCGGAAGATTTTCCGTAAGTTTGCAGGCAGATAAAACAACCTGCCGATATATTAAAGCACATTATATATAATGGAAATAAAGATTTCATCCCTCGACAACATCCATAAGGCTGCCCGCCAGTTCATCGCAGCCATGGAAGACAATACGGTCTTTGCGTTCTACGGCAAAATGGGTGCCGGCAAGACCACCTTCATCAAAGCGGTCTGCGAGGAACTGGGTGTGACGGACGTCATCAATTCGCCGACTTTCGCCATCGTCAACGAATACCGATCGGACACTACCGGAGAACTGATTTACCACTTCGACTTCTACCGCATCAAGAAGCTGGACGAAGTGTACGACATGGGCTACGAAGACTATTTCTACAGCGGCGCGCTGTGTTTCATCGAATGGCCCGAGCTGATTGAGGAACTGCTGCCGGGAGATGCCGTGACGGTACGCATCGAGGAACAGCCGGACGGCAGCCGCACCATCACGACCGAAACGGACGACGAAGCATGACGATGCACTACATCATCCAGGCGGTCTTTGTCCTGACGGGCCTTTTGTCGGTGCTGGCCTCCCTCTTCGACTGGGACTGGTTCTTCACCGCCCACAACAGCCGTTTTGTGGTGGAGAGTGTGGGACGCACAAGAGCCCGCTGGTTCTATGCCGCCATCGGCCTGCTGCTGATGGCCACCGGCACCTATTTCTTCCTGGCCACTGCGGCGGCCTACACCGCCTGAAGCCCGCCGGGGAACGCAGCCCGCATAAACACAGAAAAAAGGGTCCCCGACTTTCCGAGAGTCTTACAACGAACTATCCTTTTATCATTCAGAACGAAGTGAAGCATCTGATTACATCCACTTGATGTTTACAGATGCTTCACTCCGTTCTGAATGACAAGACCTGACAACTTCCGCTTAGTCCACCTGACCCAGCGAGTTGCCGTATTCCATCTCGCCTTGTACAACAAAGAAGATGTCTTCGGGATCGAAAGGTCCCATGCCGTCTTTCTTTGATTCCTTGACTACATAGTCTACAATTTCATCTTGGTCGATGTTGATGTAACCCTCTTCGTCGGGTTGGGCATCCAGGCAACCGCTGGTGGTATAATAGTCCACAATCAGGTCGAGGATGTAGTACAAATCATCATCCGAGAATTTGTCCTTCAAATCCTGCGGCAAATATCCTTTGATGAACTCGATGGTCTTTTCATCGTCTTCATCTTCCAACAAAAAATCGTCTTCCATTCCCATATTGCTATTGTTTTCAGTATTACAGATTCCAGCAGTGTCTGCCAAGACCGGCAGCCACTCCCCTCTTGACATCCGGACAGCAGCTTATTTCAGCAAGGCTTCCACCTTGGCCTGCAAAGCGGCTTTGGTCGTGGCGCCTACCTGCTTGTCGACCACCTCGCCGTTCTTGATGAACAGCACGGTAGGGATGTTACGCACACCAAACTGTGCCGGAAGGTCGGAATTGTCGTCCACATCACATTTTCCGATGTTCACCGTGTCCTTGTAGGCTTCGGCCAGCTCTTCGATATAGGGAGCAATCTGCTTGCACGGACCGCACCATGTCGCCCAAAAATCCAACACTACGGGTTTTCCCTCGGCTACGATTGCCTCGTAATTGCTATCGGTAATATTCAATGCCATAATAGATAAGTTTTTTAATGGTTGCTATTGGTTAGATGGGGCAAATATACTAATTTATTTGATAGTCCAATAGAGGTTGGCTCTTTAAAAAGTTGATCAGGTTCTTCCGGATGGATATTTTCACAGAGTGCGACAACAAGTTGACCTTCATCTGGCCGTCCTCGTCCATGATGCGGAAAGCCAGCTCGGCATTGCCGGGGCTGTGGCGCAGCAGGGCCGAGAGTTCGGCTATCAGCTCATCGTCAATGGCCGACAGGGGAGCCGTAACGGTGAGTTTGCGTATCAGGTCATCCTTCACTTCGGGCAACAGGTCTATCGTGTTGATTTTCACCTCCCATTCGTCCGGTTTCCATTGTCGTGGCTGGCACTTGCCGCGCATCAGCAGGAACATCCCGTCACTGAAGAACTTCTTCTTCTCCACCCACTCGTTACCGAAAAAGGCGAACTCGGACACTCCCGAATAATCCTCCACCTTGGTGATGCCATACGGCTTGCCGTTCTTGGTATAGCCTTCGCGGACACTGGTGACAATGCCTCCCAGCAGCAGCTCGCGGTTCTGCAAGGGGGTCAGGTCGGCCAGCTGCGCCATGTGCACATTGCACACATGCTCCAGAATTACCGCATATTCGTCCAGCGGATGGGCCGACAGATAGATGCCCACCAGCTCGCGCTCCCGGTTCAGCCGCTCCAAGTCGCTCCAGACCGGCGCACGCACAATCTCGGGAGTGGCAATCTCCACCGCGTGCTCGCCTCCGAACAAGGAATGCGCGGCTGCCGCCTGGTCCAGCTGGTAGCGGTTGCCATAGCGCACCAGGACTTCCGAGAAGGTTTCCTCTTTGGCGTTCTTCATAAAGAAGTCCTCCCGTCTGATTTCCTCGAACGAGTCGAAACAGCCGGCCAGGGCCATGTTGTCGATGTTCTTCCGGTTGCAGGCAGCCAGATTGACCCGCTGCACGAAGTCGAAGATGTTCTTGAAGGGGCCGTTCTTCTTCCGTTCCTCCAGGATGCTCTGTACCGCCGACTCGCCGACTCCCTTGATGGCTCCCAGCCCGAAACGGATATCGCCCCGACGGTTGACGGAGAACTTCAGGTTACTCTCGTTCACGTCAGGCCCCAGCACCTTAATGCCGATGACCTTGCACTCGTCCATCAGCTTGGTGATTTCGGTAATGTTCGAGATGTTCCGGCTCATCGTAGCCGCCATGTATTCCGAGGGATAGTTGGCCTTCAGGTAGGCTGTCTGATAGGCCACCCAAGAATAGCAGGTGGCGTGCGACTTGTTGAACGCATACGAGGCGAACTTCTCCCAGTCGGCCCAGATTTTCTCCAGCACCTGCGGGTCGTGGCCGTTCTTCTTGCCGCCCTCTATGAACTTGGGCTTCATGTGGTCCAGCTTGTCGCGCAGCTTCTTGCCCATAGCCTTTCGCAAGGCATCCGATTCACCACGGGTGAAGTCGGCCAACAGGCGCGAGAGCAACATCACCTGCTCCTGGTAGACCGTGATGCCGTAGGTATCCTTGAGGTACTTCTCCATGACGGGGATGTCATACTCAATCGGCTTGCGCCCCTGCTTGCGGTCGATGAAATCGGGGATATAGTCCATCGGGCCCGGACGATAGAGCGCGTTCATGGCGATGAGGTCCTCGAAGGTAGTGGGCTGCAATTCGCGCAGGTACTTCTGCATACCGGCCGATTCGAACTGGAAGGTACCGATGGTGCGTCCCTCGCTATACAGCCGGTAGGTGGCGGGGTCGTCAATGGGCACCTCGTCGATGTCCACCACGATACCCTTACTGTTACGTATGTTTTCCAGGGCCTCCTTGATGATGGACAATGTCTTCAGCCCCAGGAAGTCCATCTTGATGAGGCCGGTATCCTCGATGACCGAGCCCTCGTATTGGGTCACCAGCATCTTCTCGCCCGTCTCCTTATCGTCCGCCGTGCTGACCGGCACCCAGTCGGTGATGTCGTCACGGCAGATGATGGTGCCGCAGGCATGCACCCCCGTATTGCGCACGTTGCCCTCCAGCATCTTGGCATACTTGATGGTATCGCGCAGCACAGGGTCGGGCGACACCTCGGCCTGCTGCAGTTCGGGGACATAGGCGATGGCGTTGGGAAGATTCATCTTCTTGTCGGGTATCTTGTCGGGTATCAGCTTGCACAGGCGGTCCGACTCCGCCAGCGGCAGCTTCTGCACACGCGCCACATCCTTAATGGCCAGCTTGGTGGCCATCGTGCCGTAGGTGATGATGTGGGCCACCTTCTCCTGCCCGTACTTCTCGGTCACCCAATTCAGTACCCGTCCGCGTCCGTCATCGTCGAAGTCCACGTCAATATCGGGCAAGGAAATACGGTCGGGATTCAGGAAACGCTCGAACAGCAGGTCGTACTTGATGGGGTCAATCTGCGTGATGCCCAGGCAGTAGGCCACCGCCGAGCCGGCTGCCGAACCACGGCCCGGACCTACCGACACATCCAACAGGTTGCGGGCGGCGGAGATGAAGTCCTGCACAATGAGGAAGTAGCCGGGGAAGCCCATGGTCTTCATGATGTGCAGCTCGAACTTGATGCGTTCCTTCACCTCGTCGGTCAGCTGTTCGCCATAGCGTTTCCGGGCCCCGTCATAGGCCAGCTTGGCCAGATAGTCGGCTTCCAGCTTGATGCGGTAGAGCTTGTCAAAACCGCCCAGACGCTCAATCTTGGCCTTGGCGTCGGCCTCGTCCATCACCACATTTCCGTTCTCGTCCTGCGTGAACTCGTCAAACAGGTCCTTCTCCGTATAGTTGGCCCGATAGCCTTCTTCCGTACCGAAATCTTCGGGAATGGCAAAGGTCGGCATAATCGGGGCATGGTCAATGCTGTAAAACTCCACCTGGTCGCAGATGTCGCACGTGTTGGCCAGTGCCTCGGGCACATCGGCGAAGATCTCGTTCATCTCCGCACGTGTCTTCATCCACTCCTGCTTGGTGTAGAGCATCCGGTTGGGGTCGTCCAGATCCTTGCCGGTGCTCAGGCAAATCAGCCGGTCGTGCGCCTCGGCATTGTCCTCGTCCACAAAATGCACATCATTGGTACATACCAGCTTGATGCCGAATTTCTTGGAATACTCTATCAGCTTGGCGTTCACCTCCTGCTGCATCCGGTAGGTGTCATGGTTGGCGCGGGGCACCGTGGCCTTATGCCGCTGCAACTCCAGATAGAAGTCGTTTCCGAAGTGCTGCCGGTACCACCGGATGGCCTCCTCGGCCTCTTCCAGCTGTCCGGCCGAGATGCGGCGGGGAATCTCCCCACCCAGACAGGCCGAACACACAATCAGTCCCTCGTGGTATTTCTCCAGTTCCACGCGGTCGGTCCGCGGACGCATGTAGAAGCCTTCCGTCCATGCCTTAGACACCAGCTTGATCAAGTTGTGATACCCCTTCTCGTTCTTGGCCAGCACCACCAGGTGATAACCGCTCTGGTCGGGTTTCCCTTCCTTATTATATAGTCGGCGCCGGGCCACATACATCTCACATCCGAAAATGGGCTTGAACAATTTCTTGCGCGCCGCCTCCAGCTGCTCCTTACACTCCCGGATGGCCGTTTCGGGCGAAGCGCACTCCTCCTTGCCGCTCTCCAAGGCCGCCAGCCGCTTCTTCAGGGTCTTTATCTCACCGTTGGTGCCGCTGTTTTTCTTATTGACATAATTGAAAAACTCCTTGATGCCGAACATATCCCCATGATCGGTCACCGCAATTCCCCGCATTCCGTCGGCCATCGCCTTGTCTACCAAGCGAGGGATGGACGCCTGTCCGTCCAGAATGGAGTACTGGGTATGGACGTGCAAATGAACAAAATCCTGCATATAACATTAGCTAATGAAACGAGAAACAAAGATACCCACTTTGTGGCAATCCACAAAAAAGGATGCCTAAAGTTTCGATTTATAGCGTTTTTTTCGGCAAAAAAGGAATATTTGCATCAAATCCTTTGTGTTTTGTTAAAATTACAGTACTTTTGCCGGATAAACATCAATTCTTGTATGGCCAATCTAAACAAAATAAAAAGAATTAAGAAAATCAGACTGCACCACGAAGGGACCCACATCCTCATCACCAGTGCGGCACTGCTGTTGGCGGTGAACGCCGTTCTATATTGGGGTCTGGAGTGCAAAATGCCGTTTTATGTCGTAGCTTTCGTCAGCACCGTTGTCTATCTGCTGATGGTGAATTTTTTCCGTTGCCCCATCCGGCTGTTCGAAGGTGATACGGAAAATGTGGTGGTAGCCCCCGCCGACGGCAAGATTGTGGTTATTGAAGAAGTGGACGAGCATGAATACTTCCACGACCGTCGTCTGATGATTTCCATCTTCATGAGTATCACCAATGTGCACGCCAACTGGTATCCGGTAGACGGCATCGTGCGCTACATCGCCCACCACAACGGACGCTTCATGAAAGCGTGGCTGCCGAAAGCCAGCACGGAGAACGAACGCTCCACCGTGGTCATCGAGACGCCCCACGGCCATACCGTCATGGCCCGGCAGATAGCCGGAGCCGTGGCACGACGCATCGTCACCTATGCCGAGAAGGATGAAGAGTGCTTCATTGACGAGCACATGGGCTTCATCAAATTCGGCTCGCGGGTGGATGTCTATCTGCCGCTGGGCTCCGAAGTCTGCGTCACGATGGGGCAGAAGACCACCGGCAACCAGACCGTCATTGCCAAACTAAAATAAGGAGAGACCCGGCTATGGCAAATGCAATTGTCAGAAACATACCGAACACGCTGACCAGCTGCAACCTGTTCTCGGGATGCATTGCCGCCTATATGGCGTTTGGCGGCCGTTATGAGAGTGCCCTGCTGTTCATCGTCATCGGGGCTGTCTTCGATTTCTTCGACGGCATGGTGGCACGCCTGCTCCATGTGTCTTCGCCCATCGGCAAAGAGCTGGACTCGCTGGCCGATGATGTCACCTTCGGACTGGCACCAGCCGCCATCGCTTTCTCTTTGTTCAAAGAGGTGCATTACCCCGGCTTCCTGCAACCGGCGGCCGCCTGGTTGCCCTATACGGCGTTTCTCATTGCCGTGTTCTCGGCCCTGCGGTTGGCCAAGTTCAACCTGGACACCCGCCAGACCAGCTCGTTCATCGGGTTGCCCACTCCCGCCAATGCCCTGTTCTGGGGCTCGTTAGTGGTAGGACAGCAGGGTTACCTGACGTCCGCCTCCTTCAATGCCCTCTATCTGCTGGTGATGGTCGTCGTCATGTCACTGCTGCTGGTGGCCGAGATTCCGATGTTCTCGCTCAAGTTCAAGAACCTCTCCTGGCAAAGCAACCGCATCAGCTACATCTTCCTGCTGGTGTGCCTGCCGCTTTTCTTCCTGTTCCGCCTGAGCGGGTTTGCGGCAGTCATCGTGTGGTACATCCTGCTGTCGCTGATGACCCGTAAAAAAGCCTAAAACAATAATCGTGGCACGGTTATTGTTAGTTCATCTGTAACTAAAGACAATAACTATGTTTCATCTGATAGGATTCATTTTCTTCATCGTACTGGCGGTGCTTTTCATCGGCATCGCCATCGTGTCCAAAATCGTCAGCACGCTGTTCGGCTGGAAACGCAAGGTGGCCGATGCCTTCGGCGGGCAACCGGCCGGCGGACCGGCCACTACGGATACCGGCACCGACGCGTATGAACCGGCCGAACGGCAGGCACCTCCCCCGAAAAGTGGAAAAAGGAAAAAAGTGTTCGATGACGATGAGGGGGAATACATCGACTTTGAAGAAATCACCCACCCCTGATGACCGACCACTGTCGTCAGTGATGACCGGTCGCAGCCATCAGTGAAGCCTCCCACCGGCCGTCAGCGGCGGTGCTTGAAGAACCCCTTCATCAAGGCGGCACACTCTTCGGCCAACACCCCTTGCTGCACCGTTGTCTTCGGATGCAAGGCCGCGGGAGCATACTTCCGGAAACCGCGCTTCTCGTCAGCGGCCCCATAGACCAGCCGGCCGGTCTGCGCCCAGGCGATGGCTCCGGCACACATGACGCAGGGTTCCACGGTCACATACAGGGTACAATCATTCAGATACTTGGCTCCCAAAGCGTTGGAGGCAGCCGTTATCGCCTGCATTTCGGCATGGGCCGTCACGTCGTTCAGGGTCTCGGTCAGGTTATGGGCCCGTGCTATAATCCGGTCGCGGCACACCACGACAGCCCCCACCGGCACTTCTCCCCTGTCGAAAGCCTTGCCGGCTTCCATCAAGGCCTGCTTCATATAGTACGTATCGTCTGCCATTCTTGCTGATTTTTTCTGGGAAAAGACTCATCTGCGCATGTCATGCTCGTTGAACAAGGTAGGATAATCCTCCTCCATCTTCTGATGGATGAAGGCCAGAACCGTCTCCCTCAGCCAACGTGACTTGTTCGTTATCCGATACTTGTTCAGATAACGCTCCACAATCCGCTCTTCCTCCTCGCTCATCAGACACACCATGCGTTGCCTGCGCGGAGGTAATGACGAGGGCACCTTCTGTCTTTTTTTACCTTGATTAATCATACTGGATTGCAAAAATAATCGTAATTTTGCAAAAAGACAAGAAGATGGCATCACATAATCTGTTAGGAAAAGCCGGAGAAGAAGCGGCGGTACACTATCTGACGGCCCACGGATACCTCATCCGCCACCGCAACTGGCGGTCGGGGCACAAAGAGCTGGACATCGTGGCCGAGAAAGACCGGACAACGGTCATCGTCGAGGTGAAGACGCGCCGCAATACGGACTACGGCACTCCGGGAACGGCGGTCACTCCCGCCAAGATACGGCGTATCGTGGCTTCGGCCGACGCCTATCTCCGCCGGTTCGGGATTGAGCAGCCCGTACGGTTTGACGTCATCGCCCTCACGGGGACCGTCCCGCCTTTCCGGATAGAGCATATCGAAGATGCCTTTTTTGCACCCATCGGGTGATTGACTCACCGACAAACCGAAAAACGTATGTTTCCCAACCCGATCTACTTACCCTCCACCACTTCTACCAACGACTATCTGTCGGAGCTCTGTGCCGCGGGGCCGCTGCCCGACCTGAGCTGTGTCTATACCTCCTTCCAGCAGGCCGGCAGGGGGCAACGGGGCAATTCATGGGAGTCCGAAGCCGGCAAGAACCTCCTGTTCAGCTTCGTGGTCTTCCCCTCCTTCCTCGAAATCAAACACCAGTTCCTGCTGGCCGAAATCACGGCCCTGGCCTTGCAGGAAGTCCTGTCGGGCTATGCGGAAGGCATCCGCATCAAATGGCCCAACGACATCTACTGGCACGACCGCAAGCTCTGCGGCACCCTGATAGAGAACGACTGGACGGGGAGCCGCGTCAGCCGTTCCATCAGCGGGAGCGGGGTCAACCTGAACCAGGAACGCTTCGTCAGCAATGCCCCCAACCCGGTATCGCTCTACCAGATTACCGGCCGGCACACCGAACCGGCGGACGTGCTGGCACAGCTACTGGCACGGATAGAGGCATACTACACCTGGCTGAAGGACGGCGGAGAAGCCGCCATCAGCCAGCGCTACCAAGACCGCCTGTACCGCCGGGAAGGCCTGCACCCCTACCGGGATGCGCAAGGGGGCTTCGAGGCCCGCATCGCCGGTGTGGCCACCAACGGGCAGCTGACGCTGGAAGACACCGGAGGGCAACGCCGCCTCTATTATTTCAAGGAAGTGGAATATGTGCTTTAACGGAGGCCGCCGCATGAAGAAAGCCATCAACCGGGACATCCTCCGGATAGCCGTCCCCTCCATCGTGTCCAACATCACCGTGCCCTTGTTAGGGCTGGTGGATGTCAGCATTGTCGGCCATCTGGGCGCCGCCTCCTACATCGGTGCCATTGCCGTGGGCGGCATGCTGTTCAGCATGATTTACTGGGTCTTCGGATTCCTGCGCATGGGGACCGGCGGACTGACCGCCCAGGCTTACGGACAGCAGGACCTCGCCGAAGCCACCCGCATCCTGCTGCGCTCTGTGGGCCTCAGCCTCCTGCTGGCCGTGACGCTCATCGTGCTGCAAACGCCCATCCGCCTGGCGGCCTTCCACTTCATGGAGGCCAGCACGGAAGTGGAGCAGCTGGCCACCCGCTACTTCCATATCTGCATCTGGGGGGCTCCCGCCACCCTGGGACTGTACAGCTTCATCGGGTGGTTCATCGGGATGCAGAACTCCCGCTACCCCATGCTGATAGCCATCCTGCAGAACCTGGTGAACATCGGTGCCAGCCTGTTCTTCGTCTTCCAGCTGCACCTGAAGGTGGAGGGAGTGGCCTTGGGCACCCTCACGGCACAATATGCCGGGCTGTTGCTGGCCATCGGCCTCTGGGCCCACCGCTACTCCCACCTGCGGTCTTGCTGCCGCCTCACCGGCCTGCTCGAACGGGGAGTCATGATGCGTTTCTTCAAAGTGAACCGCGACATCTTCCTGCGCACCCTCTGCTTGGTAGCGGTCAACGTATGGTTCACCTCCACCGGTGCCGCCTACGGCGACACCCTGCTTGCCGTCAACACCCTGCTCATGCAGCTGTTCACCTTGTTCTCCTACATCATGGACGGGTTTGCCTATGCCGGCGAAGCCCTGTCGGGCAAACAGTGGGGCAGCGGCGACCGCGCCGCCCTGCACGCTACCGTCCGCCACCTGTTCGGGTGGGGCATCGGTCTGGCCGTGGGCTTCACCCTGCTCTATGCCGCCTGCGGCAAAGGCTTCCTCGCGCTGCTGACCGACAACGGAACGGTCATTGCCGCCTCCGGGGCTTACTTCTACTGGGTGCTCGCCATCCCGCTGTGCGGCTTTGCCGCCTTTTTGTTCGACGGCATCTGCATCGGCATCACCGCCACCGGCATCATGCTCAAAAGCGCGTCGGCCACCGCCGCAGCCTTCTTCCTGCTCTACTTCGGGCTGCATCCCGCCCTCGGCAACCATGCCCTGTGGATGGCCTACATCAGTTATTTGGCCCTTCGTGCCCTTTTGCAAGGATTTTGCCTCTTGAAAGATAGTGACACATTCAAAACTATTTCTTAAATTTGCGAAATAACAACGAACACTATAACCATTCATACTATTTATATACTATGGCAAGATTTAAACGCATACTGCTCAAGCTGAGCGGCGAGAGCCTGATGGGAGAAAAGAAATACGGAATCGACGAAAAGCGCCTCGGCGAATATGCCCTGCAAATCAAGGAAATCCACGACATGGGTGTCCAGATAGGCATCGTCATCGGCGGCGGGAACATCTTCCGCGGCCTGAGCGGAGCCGGCAAGGGCTTCGACCGCGTGAAGGGAGACCAGATGGGAATGCTGGCCACCGTCATCAACAGCCTTGGCCTCAGCTCGGCCTTAACAGCCGCCGGCGTGAAGGCACGGGTGCTGACGGCCATCCGGATGGAACCCATCGGCGAATTCTACACCAAATGGAAAGCCATCGAGGCCATGGAGAACGGCGAAGTGGTCATCATGTCGGCAGGCACCGGCAATCCGTTCTTCACCACCGACACCGGCTCCTCCCTACGCGGCATCGAGATTGAGGCCGATGTCATGCTCAAGGGTACGCGCGTGGACGGCATCTACACCGCCGACCCCGAAAAGGACCCCACCGCCACCAAGTTCGACGACATCACCTACGACGAGGTGCTGGCCCGCGGACTGAAGGTGATGGACCTCACCGCCACCTGCATGTGCAAGGAAAACCGCCTGCCCATCATCGTGTTCGACATGGACACCGTGGGCAACCTCAAGAAAGTCCTGTCGGGCGAGAACATTGGCACCCTGGTCCACAACTGAGCCCCCTCTGTGAGAAAAGAACCTATTACATAACCTACAAATCTTACAAATCATGTATCCACTTAAATTTCAACCCTTATTGAAATCCACCATCTGGGGTGGCGAGAAAATCATTCCGTTCAAGAACCTCGACCTGCAGCAGGAGAAAGTAGGCGAAAGCTGGGAAATCTCGGGCGTGCCCGGTGACGAGTCTGTCGTGGCCAACGGTGCGGATGCCGGCAAGAACCTCCAGCAGATGATGGACGAATACAAAGGCGCGCTGGTGGGCGAAGAGAACTACAAGCGCTTCAACGGACAGTTCCCCCTGCTCATCAAGTTCATCGACGCGCAAGACGACCTCTCCATCCAGGTGCACCCGGATGACGAACTGGCCGAAAAACGCCACAACTCCCGCGGCAAGACAGAAATGTGGTACGTCATCGACAACGCCGAGGGCAAGGCCCACCTGCGTTCCGGACTCAGCCAGCAGATTACCCCCGAACAGTATGCGGCCATGATTGCCGACAACACCATAACGGACGCACTGAAGGAGTATGCCGTACAGCCGGGCGACGTCTACTACCTGCCCGCCGGACGCATCCACAGCATCGGCGCCGGCTGCTTCATCGCCGAAATCCAGGAAACGTCCAACATCACCTACCGCATCTACGACTTCAACCGCAAGGACAAGAACGGCAATACCCGCGAGCTGCACACCGAACTGTCAAAAGACGCCATCGACTACTCGGTAGAGGACGACTACCGCACCAACTACACCCCGAAGAAAGACGAACCGGTGGAACTGGTGTCCTGCCCCTACTTCACGACGACCGTCTATGACCTCACCGAACCCATGAGCTTGGATTACAGCGAGCTGGATTCGTTCGTCATCTACATCTGCATGGAAGGCAAAGCCACCGTCACCGACAACGAGGGCAACACGGTGCCCATGCAGGCCGGCGAGTCCATCCTCTTCCCGGCCACTACCAAGGAACTGGAAGTGAGACCCGAAGGAAACGCCAAATTCCTGGAAACGTATGTATAATCCCTGAGGTGGCGGCTGCCCGCCACCCCTACCGGACCAGCGAAGGACCTGCCGCACGCTTGCAGCGGCAGGTGCTTCGCTGCCTTCGGCAAGACCCATCAAAACCAGAACAACCATGAACAAACTCATCACTTTAGGTTGCGGCATCGCGCTCACGGCACTCGCCACCGGCTGCTCTACGGCAACACGCCAGGCCGCTACCGACTATACCCAATACGTCAATCCCTTCATCGGGGCGGCCGACAACGGCCACACCTTCCCCGGTGCCTGCTCGCCCTTCGGCATGATTCAGACAAGCCCTGTCACCGGTGCCGTGGGATGGCAATACTGCTCGGAATATGTCTACACCGACTCCATCATCTGGGGCTTCAGCCAGACGCACCTCAACGGTACCGGCTGTATGGACCTCGGCGACCTGCTGGTCATGCCGGTCACCGGCCCGCGTACCCGCGCCTGGGATGACTACCGCAGCCCGTTCAGCAAAGCCACCGAAGCGGCCACACCGGGCTACTACACCGTGACCCTCGACCGTCCCGGCGTGAAAGCCGAGCTGACCGCCACCACCCATGCGGCCCTGCACCGCTACACCTACAACACGGCCGACTCTGCCTCCGTACTCATCGACCTGCAGCACGGCCCGTCGTGGAACGAGAACCAGTACCACTCACAAGTAAGGGCCTGCGAGGTGCAGTGGGAAAACGAGACCACCCTCACCGGCCACGTGAAGAACAGCGTATGGGTGAACCAGGACTACTTCTTTGTCCTCCAGTTCGACCATCCCGTGGGCAGCACCATCGACCTGCCGATGGCCGAGACGGAAAAGGGCAAGCGCATCATCGCCAGCTTCACCGACGTGCAGCCGGGCGAACAGGTGCTCATGAAGCTGGCCTTGTCCACCACCAGCGTCGAGGGCGCCAAGAAGAACCTGGCCGCCGAGCTGCCGGGATGGGACTTCGACGGCACCCGCCAGCGGGCGCACGACGAATGGAACAGCTACCTGAGCCGCATCGAAATGGAAGGCACCGACGACCAGAAGACCAACTTCTACACCTCTTTCTATCACGCGCTGATCCAGCCCAACGAAATCACCGACGTAGACGGCATGTACCGCAACGCTGCCGACGAGGTAGTGGCCGCCACCGGAGGCAAGTTCTATTCCACCTTCTCGGCATGGGACACGTACCGCGCCGCCCATCCGTTCTACACCATCATGGTGCCCGAACGTGTGGATGGCTTTGTCAACTCGCTCGTCGACCAGGCCGAGGTGCAGGGCTTCCTGCCCATCTGGGGACTGTGGGGCAAGGAGAACTACTGCATGGTGGCCAACCACGCCGTCTCCATCGTGGCCGAGGCTTACGCCAAAGGTTTCCACGGCTTCGATGCCGAACGCGCCTTCGAGGCCATCAAGCGCACCCAGACCGAATCGCACAAGCTAAAATCAGACTGGGAGACGTACATGAAATACGGCTATCTGCCCACCGACCTCATTGCTGCCGAATCGGTGTCGTCCACTCTGGAAAGCGTGTATGATGACTATGCCGCAGCCGACATGGCGCAGCGCATGGGCAAGACCGAGGAGGCCGCTTACTTCAGCAAGCGTGCCGACTTCTACAAGAACCTGTTCGACCCCGAGACGAAGTTCATGCGTCCGCGCAAGAGCGACGGCTCTTGGAAATCGCCCTTCAACCCCAGCCAGGTGGGCCACTCCGAGAGTGTGGGCGGCGACTATACCGAAGGCAACGCATGGCAGTACACCTGGCACGTGCAGCACGACATCCCGGGCCTCATCGCCCTGATGGGCGGTGAAGAACCGTTCCTGAACAAGCTGGACTCGATGTTCACCCTGAAGCTGGAGACCAACCAGGCCGACGTGACCGGCCTCATCGGCCAGTATGCACACGGCAACGAGCCGAGCCACCACGTAACCTACCTCTACGCCCTGGCCGGCAAGCCCGAACGCACGCAGGAACTGGTGCGCGAGATTTTCGACACCCAGTATCTGCCCAAGCCCAACGGCCTCTGCGGCAATGACGACTGCGGCCAGATGTCAGCCTGGTACATGCTCTCGGCCATGGGCTTCTATCCGGTGAACCCCGTCAGCGCACAATATGTGTTCGGCGCTCCGCAAATGCCGAAGTTCGTCCTCCATCTGGCGGACGGCAAGACCTTCACCATCCTGGCCGAAGGTCTGAGCAAGGAACACAAGTACGTGGACAGCATCACCCTGAACGGCGAGCCTTACACCAAGAACTACATCACCCATGAAGACATCATGAAAGGCGGCACTCTGGTGTACAAGATGAAATAAATCCGCACCAGCAGGTGTGCCGGGGCTGCCGGCACACCTGCTGGCTTTCTATTAAAATGAAAAAAACATTTGGAGAATCCGTCCGAAAAGCCTACCTTTGCGGCATGGATAAGTATCCATCTCGATGGGGTTGTTTGGTTTTGACAGCGAGAGATGTGGTACGTAAGCATGCAGTGCGTCGGTGATTGGCACTATAATCCCAGTTATCCAACAATTATCTGGCAACGAATCTTATGCTCTCGCTGCTTAATCGAAGTACAGTAGATTAGCTTTATTTCTGCCACAGTGGCAGAAACGAGACATCGCCCAAAAGCTCTTGTTCCGAAGCGTTTGATCCGGCGGTGCAGCAAAATCGGGAATAGTTCCGGCTTCGTCCCGCAGTCGGAATGAGATAGAGGGACTAAGGCGCAAGTGGGTGGCTCTGGTCTTGCTTACGCACGAAAACCGAAGGCAGAGATAAGCATGTAGAAAGCGTATGGCTTCCTTGTTTGGACGAGGGTTCGACTCCCTCCAGCTCCACCAGGGTACACAAGGGCCCACTGATGATTTCAGTGGGCCCTTGTGTATCTATCACAAAGCTTATTCGTATCTGGAGAAGACACTTACTTTTTTCTGGCAAGGTACTCGATGGCATAAACCGGCCAGCGGGGTACTTTCCGGATATTGGTACGGACCGCAGGAATGTCGCATAACAGGAAGAGGGCAGCAAGAGCCAAGGCAAACCAAATGACATAGCCATAGACCTGCTTCATGGCCACCATCATCATGGAGTGCAGGAAGTCGTGCCCGACGTATCCACTGAAGTCAAAGTGCGCTATATCCAAGTGGGTAAGGGTAAGCTGCTGTCCGTAACTCATCATGTTTTCGTTCATCAGGTGCAAGAAAATGGTGGTATAAATACCATAACCGGCTGCTCCTGCCAGATACATGTGGAGGATATTGAACACGAACAAGCCCATGAAAAATTGTTCAAGGCTGGGCACTGATTCGTCTAAAGCCCACATCAATGCGGGGGCAAGGATGGCATAAGCAAAACCTCGCAAGAATATGGCCAGCCGGTACTGCTCGATATGGACATTCATGTCCAGCGTGAAGTACATCAACATCCCATAGAACGCAATACTGATAAAAGCTATTCCGAAGAGTTTCCAGATCTTCCATTTCCTGACTTTCAGCCAATAGAGGTCCAGCAGAATGCCCACATACATACCGGGAAGCGCCCACATATACTGCGCCTCTTTGGTCAGTTCCTCCAAACGGATGACCTCACTGTAAAGTATCTCTTCCATAGTGTGTTCTGCACCAAAAGCCAATTCGGCAAAGAAAGTGACCAAGAGAATGGGAATGACGTTGCGACGTGTGAACAGACCCAGCTCGACGTAAGGGTAACGGTAATAGTGCAAGCGGTAGAGCACGATGCCGAAAAGCACCATGGCCGCACCGAGCAGCAGGCGCATGCGGAGCGTATCGAACCACATGAGATAGTCACCAAACACCACGATGTAGGACACCACCAGCATCAGCCCGCAGATGAGCAACGCTCCCTGATAGTCAATCCCTTTGAGTGACAGCCGCTGGGGCATGGGGCAGAACGGACGGCAACAGACCACTTGCGTAAACAGTACGAACGACATGGTGCCTATCGTAAAGACGTGCATCATCTGCCAGGTGAAATGATGGCCGAACCAGGCAGCCAGCCATCCACTACCCTCGATAGCCGTGAGCAGGATGATGTGGAGTACGGGGAAAAACACTGCAAAATCACGCCGCGGGGTGATCCACAGCTGGATGTTGCTCATACACTCGAACGTGCCTTGTATCTTGGCCATTCCGGCAATGAAGCAAGCCACCGCGAGTACAGGCATCGACTGGCAATACATGGTCAACCCATTGCACAAGCCAAGGACAATGGCAGAACCGCAAAGCAGCTGCTGGTTGGTGAAACGGAACTTCATGCGGAAGAGCATAGGGAAATACACAGCCATGCCTGCCAGGGTGGCATAAAGCAGGAAGAGCACGTCCTCAATCATGAAGTTGGTGGTGCCACGGATGGCATCCAACGCACCGAGGTAGATGCCTCCGCTGAACTGAAAGCAAAGGGCGGTCAGCACATACAGCCAAGGCTGGACACGGCGCGGCACCCACCCCTTCATCATCGGCATGGAAAAGCCCATGTTGGGCGGAGGACCGCCGGCACCCTTCATAAAAAATTCTGTTAACTGTCCCATTGCGCACTACTCCTTCACGATACATTCCACATTATAACCGCCCTTCAGCCGGGCGACATCACCGCTGGTGTCGAGCTTGATGCGCACGGTAACACGTTGTTCCACCTTCACAAAATTGCCGGTGGCATTGTCGATAGGGAGGAGTGAGAAGGCACTGCCGGTAGCACCTGAAATGCGTTCCACCGTACCTGTATATGCCACCCCCGGAACGGCGTCAGCCGTAATCTCCACCTTATCACCCACCTTGATGTGTGGCAACTGGCTTTCCTTGTAGTTCGCCTCAATCCAACGTTCCTCCTTGTCAACGACACTCACCAGTGTCTGGCCCGGATTCACCAGCTGCCCCACATGAATGTCCTTCGTGCCGACAGTACCGTCGCAAGTAGCAATGATGTAGCAATAGGACAAGTTGAGACGGGCCAGGTCTACAGCACGGCGGGCCAGCTCAATGCCCTGCTCCGCAACCGAAAGGTGATGCCCCTGCTCGGCCACAACAGCCGACTGCATCTGGCGTGAACGAACCGCCTGATCATAGGCAGCCTTGGCACTCAGATAAGCCGTATGTACGTTGTCGTACTGTTGTGGCGTGACGGCATCCTGACCGAGAAGGTTTTTGAAACGGTTATCCTCACGCAGGGCATTCTCCATCTGCACACGTGCCGATTCGATACCCGCCTCAGTAACGGTCATGCTCGTCTTAGTGGTGACAATGCTGCTTGCCGTTCCCTTCGAACCCTGTTCGGCGCGGAGCAGGTCTGTCTCCGCCTGAGCCAGCCGCAGGCGGAACTCGGCCTCCTCAATGATAACGAGTGTGTCCCCCTTCTTTACCTGCTGAAAATCGGTAAAGCGTACCTCACGGATAAAACCTTGTAC
>CAMAFR010000004.1 GCA_945833835.1 uncultured Bacteroides sp. | reverse complement strand
TTAACCTTAACGCCGCAAGGTTATTAACCTTAGTGGCGAAAGGTTATTAACCTTAATGGACATACAGCCGTATTGCATGGAGGTGTCTCTCTACACACCCGATGTCAGAGGTTGGCGTAATCCAGCTCCTTATATTCGAAGTTCTCTTCGGGGTCGAAATATTCCTGACTGAGCGGTATGCCGGTATAGACCTCCTGTCCATCCCGGTACACCACAAGTCGCAGGAAAGGCAGCGGCTGCCATTCACCCGGAGCGACGCTGTCCAGCGGGCGCGTGGAAAGCAGCACACTGTCTGGTGTAGGATGGCAATAGTGCAACGTGCCTGCATAATTGCTGTGTGCATACAGGTATGTGCCGTCCCACACCAGCAGGTTCAGCTTGTTGCCCACCGACAGACGGAGGGTCAGCTGCTCCAGCAAGGCAAAGCGTTCATCGGCGGTCAGCGCGCGGCCCAACCGGTTTTGTTCCGTATTGACGGTATCAATCAGATAGAGCAGGATGCGTTCGGAATCGGTCTGTCCGTCTTGCTGATCGGCAAAACGGCCGGTCAGCGTCTCGTTAAAGAGCGTCCCGTTGTGGGCCAGTGTCGGGGCTGTGCGGCCACCCAGGCTATCAGCAGTTGGGCGAACTTCACATCGCGGAGGTCAATGCCTGCGTGCAGCAGCGGGTGGAGGTCTATCATCCGCAGCTCGATATGGTTCACACCGTGGCGCAACAGCGTATCGAGGCTGTTGGCCCCTCTCGGCTTCAGCCGTATGGGATAGTACAGTTCGCTGGGAGCGGCCAGCAGTCCCTCGTCCACATACCGCCGGATAGTGGCGGCATAGCGGGGCGTGTCCGTATAGTCCAGCACCGGGGTGAAGCCGTTCCAGTATCCCATCTCCGAACACCTTACCGAGGCCATGCCGCAGAAGACGTCTTCGCCGGCGCGCCCCGGTTCGAAATAAGAGCCGTCCAGCAAAGGCGAGGCGGCGGTCAGTGCCACCATCGTCCATCCGTAGGTGGTGAGTCCGGCGGCCAGCCGTTCCTCAATGCGGCGGGTGTGGCGGTCAAGGTCGGCCACCACCTCCTCGGCCGACTTGAAAATAGGTGTGTTGATTTCCGTCTGGTTCTCGCAGAAATCACTACCACCCACCCGAACGTTTGCTCTCCCTTGCCGCCAATGTGGCCGTAAAAGACACTGTCCAGGCAGAACGGCCAGCCCCTGCTCCACCGCCTGGTTGTAGATGGCCCTCAGGTTGCGCATATAAAAAGAGGTGGTGTTGGGGCACAATCCTTGCTTCTTCAGGTAATGCTCGTAACCCAGCATCAGCGATGTGTCCATTCCTTCGAAGGAGAGCGGGCGGTCTTCCAGGAACTGGCGGAAACTGTTGGGCGTAGCCCGATAGTTGGCGGCCAGGGACATACGCCCTTCTTCCCGTTTCCGGCCGGCCAGCAGGGTAGCAAACGCCAGGAAGTCGCCCGCCTGCTCCTCACGAAGGTAGCGGCTACGGTAAGGGGACACGTCTTCCGGAAACGCCACCGTTTGGCGGGCGGCATCCCACTCCTCCGGAAAGACCTTGTACCAGGTGGACAGCTGTCGCGCCACGCGTCTGTGAATCACTTGCAGGAACAATGTGCCTTCTTTCCCCGAGACGGAAGAGGCACGGAACTTGATTTTTATGGTTGCCATAATCAATCTACTGTATAAATAATTTGTACCAATCATTACAAATTCCGTTTTTTTTCTTATCTTTCCGCCGATTTACAACCCAATACTATCGAAAAACCGACTATGAGAAAACAAGTGTCTTTATGGAAAACCTTCCGGCTGTCATTGTGTATCGGCCTGCTGGCGGGCCTGACAGCAGCCTGCCACCCGCAGCAGGAGAAGAAATGGCACATCGGCGTGTCGCAATGCAGCGAGGACATCTGGCGCGACAAACAAAACCGGGAGCTGATCATCGGCGGGTATGTGAGCAACCAGGTGGAGCTGGAGTTCCTCTCCGCCGCCGACAACGACAGCCTCCAGAGCGCACACATCGACTATTACATCAACAAGGGGGTGGACCTGCTCATCGCCTCGCCCAACCAGAAGACCACCCTCTCTGCCGCCATTGACAAGGCGTACGACAAGGGCATCCCCGTCATTCTGTTCGACCGCAAGACCGACACCGAGAAGTACACCGCCTACATGGGGGCGGACAACTATGAGGTAGGACACACCATGGGGCAGCTCATCGCCACACAGCTCAAAGGACGTGGCACGGTGGTGGAGATCACGGGCCTGAAAGGCTCGTCGCCGGCCATCGAGCGTCACCGCGGGTTCCTGTCGGCCTTGTCGGGCTACCCGGACATCCGGGTCATCTCTTCCGAGGAAGGCGACTGGACGGAAGCGAGCGGTCGAAAAGCGATGGAAGAGATACTACAGGCGCACAGCGACATCGACTGTGTCTTCGGCCACAACGACCGCCTGGCACTCGGCGCACGACAGGTGGCAATAGAGCACGGGCTGGACCGCCTGATCTACTACGGCGTAGACGCCTTGCCCACCCCGGGCGGCGGCATAGAGTGCGTACAGCAGGGCCTGCTGCGAGCCACCTACATCTACCCCACCCAAGGCATGGAGGTGATGCGGCTGGCACTGAAGATACTGGAGGGCCAACCCTACGAGCGGGAGAACACGCTCTACTCGGCCGTAGTGGACTCTACCAACGCCGAGCTACTGCTGATGCAATACAAAGAGCTGGAACGTGTGAGCGGTGACCTCCAGACCATCTACGGCAAGCTGGACACGTACTTCTCGCAGGTCAACATGCAGCGGCAGGTTATCGTGTTCTTCCTCATCCTCTTCCTTATCATCGCCGTGCTGACGGTCATCACCCTGCGTTCCTACTGGGCGAAGTCGCGCATCAACGACCGGCTGCACCAGGCCAACACCGAACTGGCACGGCGCCACCAGGAGCTGCAGCAGCTCTACCGCCAGCTGGAGGACATGGCCGATGCCCGCCTGGTGTTCTTCACCAACATCGGCCACCACCTGCGCACGCCGCTCACCCTGATTGCCGGCCCGGTAGAGAAGCTGTTTGCCGACAGCAGCCTGTGCGGAGAACAGCGGCAATGGGTGGAGATGATGCACCGCAACCTGGGCCGCCTGAAACAGCTGGTGGACGAAATCCTCGACTTCCGGAAGATAGGACTGGAGCAGCCGGAAGCACTCGCCGAAGAACCGGCGGCACCGGCAGAACATCCGGCCACCGAACAGCAGCCGGCAGCTGCCACCGACAACGAGGGCAAGAGCGAGAAACCCGAACTGCTGGTGGTGGACGACAATGCCGATGTGCGCACCCTGCTGAAGGGCCTGCTGGAGGACCGCTACCACGTGACGCTGGCGGCCGACGGTGCAGCAGGGCTGAAGGAAGCCCGTCGCATGGTGCCCGACCTGATAGTGAGCGACGTGATGATGCCCGTAATGGACGGCCTGCAGCTGTGCCGCGAGGTGAAGTCGGACCCCGTGACCTGCCACATCCCCGTGCTGCTGCTCACGGCCCGCTCGCTGGAAGAGCAACGGGTGGAAGGTTATGTGCACGGTGCCGACGCCTACATCACCAAGCCGTTCACAGCCGCCCTGCTGCTGGCCCGCATCGAGAACCTGCTGGCCCTGCGCCGCACCCTGCGCCGCGCGTTTGCCGCCGGCATCGTGGGCGGACAACCGGTGCAGGCGCCTGCCCTGCCACCCGATGACAAGGACATGACGTTCGTAGGACGCCTGCACGACATCATCCGCCAACACCTGGCCGACGCCGACTTCGGCGTGGAGCGCATCGGCGAGGAAATCGGCATGAGCCGCGTACAGCTCTACCGCAAGACAAAGACCCTGACAGGAATGTCGCCGGTAGAGGTGCTGCGCAAGTCGCGGGTGGATCAGGGCCGCCGCCTGTTGGAGACGACAGACAAGACCATCTCCGAGATAGCCTACGAGACGGGCTTCAGCGCCCCCTCTTATTTCGCCAAGTGTTTCAAGGACGAATACGGCAAAACTCCCGGCGAGTGGAGAGGCTGACGGCCTTTCCCACCCGCCTACGGCCGGAAGAAAACAAATAATCGTTCATTCTCGGCTAAAAATGATACATCGAAACATTTATTGCAGCCGCTGAACGAAACTTTAAACAGACGCTTCGGTGTGCTCCTTACATTTGCAGCGTTTTCAGATTTATCCACCTAATTTATTAACCTAAAACGTTACAAATGAAAAATGTAAGACGATTTTTAGCAGGCGCGGTGATGCCGATGATGTGTACGGTGTTGGCAGCGCAGACAGTTGAGGTAAGCGGGACGGTGGTCGACGCCAACGGCGAGGCCATCATCGGCGCCACAGTACAGGAAAAGGCTTCGGCCAACGGCACCATTACCGACCTGGACGGCGGTTTCCGGTTGCAAGTGCCCGCAGGAGCTACCTTAGTGATCAGTTATGTGGGATACGTCACCCGTGAAGTCCCGGCAGCCAAAAACCTGAAGATTGTGCTGGAGGAAGACAGCCAGACCTTGGAGGAAGTGGTAGTGACGGGCTACACCACCCAACGCAAGGCGGACCTGACAGGCTCGGTGGCCGTAGTACAGCCCAAGGACCTGAAGACGGCGGCAGACACCGACCCGATGCGTGCCCTGCAGGGCAAGGTGGCCGGCATGACGGTGACGACCGACGGTTCCCCCTCGGGCACGGGTACGGTGCGCATCCGTGGTATCGGCTCGTTCAACGCCTCGCAAGACCCCCTTTACATCATTGACGGTGTGCCCACCACGGCATCGCTCAACTCGCTTAACATGAACGACATCGAGAGCATGCAGGTGCTCAAAGACGCGGCTTCGGCCTCCATCTACGGTTCGCGCGCGGCCAACGGCGTGATTATCATCACCACCCGCCGGGGCAAGAAGGGCGACAAGGTGAAAGTGGACTTCTCGGCCAACCTCACCAGCCAGTTCTACACCTCCCAGTCCACAATGGACCTCTGCAACACCTCCGAGTATGCCACCGCCCTGGTGCAGGCAGCCCTGAACGACGGCATTGACCCCGTGGCCTATGCCGGCAACTACGGCCTGAGCCTCTCGGCAGCGGGCGGCACCCCCATCCGTGCCTACGACCCCGCCACCAAGGGATATAAGGAATACACCGTGGGCGGCCTCTACGACGGCTTCGTGAACCAGAAGAAGACCATGCGCTACTCGGACACCGACTGGCTGAAAGCCATCTCGCGCACCGGCCTGCAGCAGAGCTATGACCTCTCGCTCTCCAACGCCACCGACAAGTATTCGGCCCTCTTCTCCGTGGGCTACAAGAACAACCAGGGTATCCTGAAGTACACCGACTTCAGCAACATCTCCGCCCGCCTGAACATGAGCTACAACGTCAACAAAATAGTGACCGTGGGCGAGAACCTGACCGTGACCTACACCTCGCAGGTAGACTGCCACCCGATGGAGAACGCCCTGAAGATGGCTCCCACCGTGCCCCTCTATGAGGAAGACGGCACCACCTTCAGCGGTCCCGTAGGCGGCATGAGCGACCGGCAGAACCCGCTACGCGAACTGTACTACAACCGCGACAACCGCCTCAACACCTGGCGCGTGTTCGGCAATGCCTACGTGGACATCAAGCCGCTGCAGGGCCTGACCCTCCGTTCCAATTTCGGTCTCGACCATACCTCGTCGTTCATCCACTCGGTGAACCAGACCTTCCACTCGGACATCGTGAACAACAATGTGCCCAGCGTGACCCTCTCGCACGCCAACAATCTGGAGTGGACGTGGTCCAACACCGCCACCTACAACACCACCCTCTGGGACGAACACACCTTCAACTTCCTGGTAGGTATGGAGCTCTTCCGCCAGCAGAAGGTGGACTTCTCCGGCTATGCCGAGAGCTTCGCCCTCGAAGACTATGACTATATGTGGCCCGACGCCGCCATCGGCACCCGCCGCTCCAGCGGCATCCGCGAAGGCTATGCCCTCGTGTCGTTCTTCGGCAAGGTAGACTATAACTGGAAAGACCTCGTACTGGCCTCGTTCACCATCCGTCGCGACGGCAGCTCGCGTTTCGGACGCAACAACCGCTATGGTACGTTCCCGGCCGTCACCCTGGGTTACCGCCTGTCACAGCACATCAAGACCGACTGGCTGGACGAATGGAAGCTGCGCGCCTCTTGGGGCAAGACCGGCAACCAGGCCATCTCCAACGACGCCCGCTACGGCCTGTATGCCGCCGACTATGGCAACGACCGTGTCACCTCTACCGCCTACGACCTTTATCTGCAAGGTTCGGGAACGTTCCCATCGGGATTCCGCACCTACCAGACAGCCAACGACAACCTGAAGTGGGAGTCGACCACCCAATGGAACATCGGTACGGACTTCAACCTCTTCGGCGGCAGCCTCTACGGCACGGTGGACTACTACATCAAGCAGGTGGACGACATGCTCATCAACCCCGCCTACTTAGCAGCTTGGGGAGAAGGCGGCGCCTCGTGGGTGAACGGCCCGAGCCTGAAGAACTGGGGTATGGAGTTTACACTGGGCTACCGCCACACCACCGCCAGCGGCTTCGGCTATGACATCAAGGGCAACCTGGACTTCTTCCGCAGCCGAGTGACCTACCTGCCCGAAACCACCACCGGATCTTACCAGCACACCACGAAACAGAACCTTGTGGAGGCCAAGATGCCTTACGGCTCGCGTGTGGGCTACATCGTAGAGGGCCTCTACCAGAACCAGGCCGAAGTGGATGCCTCCGGCCAGCCGGGAGCCCGTGTGGGTGGTCTGAAATATGCCGACCTCAACAACGACAAGGTCATCAACGCCGAAGACCAAGACTGGATTTACAACCCCGTGCCCAAGTTCTCTTACGGCTTGAACATCGCGCTCAACTACAAGAACTTCGACTTCTCCATGTTCTGGCAGGGCGTGTACGGACAAGATGTCTACAACGACCAGAAATTCCAGACCGACTTCTGGAGCCTGACCGATGCCGGCTCCAACAAAGGGAACCGCCTGCTGGGTGCCTGGACCACCGAGAATACCTCGTCGACCATCCCCGCACTGACCACCAACAACGTGGGCGACGAAGGGCGCGTGTCGAGCTACTTCGTGGAGAGCGGCTCCTACCTCAAGCTGCGCAACCTGCAGATTGGCTACACGGTGCCGCAGAAGGCCATCAGCAAACTGAAGATGAGCAATCTGCGCGTCTACGTGGCCGGCAACAACCTGCTGACGCTCAAGAGCAGCAGCCTCACCTGCTCCGACCCCGAAAACACGGCTTGGGCTTATCCGCGCCCCATGTCACTCTCGTTCGGCCTTCAGGTAGGGTTCTAAACCGGCCTTACCCCGAAGACAGGACACCCACAAATAGGTTTTAGTTACGCATATACACGTTTTTTCAGTTACCAAAGAAACATTTACATCACATGAAGACATTATCGTTTAGAAACATATTGCTGGCGGCAGCCGTAGGGCTGAGCATCACTTCCTGCGACGATTTCATCGACGTCGCTCCCGAAGGAAAGATTGACGAAGACACCGCCTTCTCTCACCAGGAAGAAATGGTGAACGCCGCCTACGCCATGCTGGGCGACTGCTGGTACACCTATCCGTTCAACCTCTGGCCGTATGGCGACCTGGCCAGCGACGACTGCCTGAAAGGCGGGTCGGGCACGACCGACACCAACTACCACTCGTTCGAGGTGTTCTCTACCCTCACCGCCTCGCAGCCCGACCACATGGACGAGCTCTGGTACCGCCTGTACTGCGCCATCTCGCGCTGCAACAAGGCGCTCATCTCGCTCGAAGACTACGAGGGGCCGGAGGCCGCGACCGTGGCGCAGCGCAAGGCCGAAGTGAAGTTCCTGCGCGCCCACTTCTACTACAAGCTGCTCACCGTCTTCCACAACATTCCCTGGATTGACGAGAACGTGGTCCGCGAGGGCTCGCACGAAAGCGTGCGCAACGACGAGTTCAGCTACAGCCAGCTCTTCGACAAAGTGATCGCCGACTTCAAAGAAGCCTACGACGTGCTGCCGGCCGTGCAGAAGGACGGTGGTCGCGCCAACAAAATCGCCGCGGCCAGCTATCTGGCCAAATGCTACCTGAACCTGGCCTACGGCGAGGGCTACGAGTCGGGCACCGGCGTGGACCACATCAACCAAGACTACCTGAACCAGGTCATCACGTACACGGAAGAGGTGAAAAACTCGCAATACGGCTACCTCGAAGACTTCGGCGACATCTTCCTGCCCGACTACAAGAACTCCAAGGAGAGCGTCTTCGCCGTACAGATGAGCGACTATAAGGATGACAACACAATGTTTGGCCGTGCCAACTGGAGCAACACGCTGAACGGCTGCTGGGGCATGTGGTCATGCGGATGGGATTTCCACAAGCCGAGCCAGAACCTGGTGAACGCCTACAAGACACAGAACGGATTGCCGATGTTCGATCACTTCAACGACCGCATCGACTTCCCGGTGAACGGACAGCCCACCGCCCAGAAGTGGGATCCGCGCTTGTTCCACACCGTGGGCATGCCTACCTTCCCCTACAAGTATGAAGCGGAGTACACACAGACCACCGCCAACTCACGCACACCGAACACCTACGGCTACTACACCTCGCTGAAAGACGTGCCGCAGCGTTCGAAGGGAGAGACGTTCAACCAGCCGTGGCAGGCCTTCGCCATGAACGACTATGTGTTCCGCTACACCGACGTGATGCTGATGCGCGCCGAGGCCTTGGCTGAGCTGAACCGTCTGGGGGAAGCAGAGCAGATTGTGAACGACATACGCAACCGTGCCGCCAACTCCGTCGACAAGCACATCGCCTATGCCGCCGACCAGGTGGAGATCAAGCCCTATCCCGCCGGCTATTTCAGCTCGAAAGAGGTGGCCCGCCAGTGCGTGCGCTGGGAACGCCGTCTGGAGATGGCCATGGAGAGCAGCCGTTTCTTTGACCTCCGCCGCTGGGGTATCGCCTCTGCCACCCTCAACGCCTACTTCGCCTCCGAGCAGAACGATGTCTACGACGGACAGACCTATGCGCAGTATCTGAAGGACGCGCACTTCACCCCCGAAAAGAACGAGTTCTGGCCCGTGCCTTACAACCAGATGTTCTACGTGCCCGGCCTGTACACCCAGAACAAAAATTACGAATAATCATCTGACAGACAGCGAGGGTGTGCATGGGTGCATAGCATGCACACCCTCCATTGTATAAATGTCAAGACCTGCCCCTACCCCCTACAAAAAACAAGGCCAACACTAAGAAAAATGTTACATGAACGGTTTTTAGGAGCCTACGAATCAATTTTTAAAGCGGAGCACTCCGTTTTCTCCTAATTTCGCTGCCAGAAAAGGTAACCGTGACATAAATGTTATCAAGAGATGAATTGAAATAAAATGGTATGATAGGAATGAAAGAGACCAGTGCTTGTGAAAGCACGTATCTACTACGAAAGGTTTGGGTATTCGTTTTTTTTAGGTAAGAAGATTGTTTTTCAGGTCCGACGATTGGACAATTATGAGTGAAAAGAATTAAAATATCAACATTTGTTTATCTTGAATTATGAAGATTGAAAAACTGCTGACGCTGACAGCCCTCTTGTCGACCGCCGCTCCGGCCGCCGCACAGAAAGCTGAGATTTTGGGTAACCGCCATGCGATGGTCCGCATAGACACCCCAAAGAAGTACCTCCTGCTCCCCGTGGAGGAGAAAGAGGAGAACGCACACATCCGGGTCATCAAAGACAACCAGTTGGTGAAGACCTTCAACTGCCGCCTGGCCACCGACAAGGCCGACTACTTCGTGCCATACGAAGTGGAGAACGGCGAGCTGCTCGACATCACCTTCAGCGGAAACCTCCGCACGAACGGCATCATCAACGACTTCGCATGTCTGAAACACATGACCTACGCCGACACCTTCGACACGGCGAATGTGGAAAAACACCGTCCCGCGTACCACCACACGCCGGCCTACGGATGGATGAACGACCCCAACGGCATGTTCTACAAAGACGGCACGTGGCACCTCTACTACCAGTACAACCCCTACGGCTCGCAGTGGGAGAACATGACGTGGGGACACTCCACCAGCACCGACCTCATCCACTGGGAGCAACAGCCTACTGCCATCGAGGCAGACGGCCTTGGCACCATCTTCAGCGGCTCGGCAGTGGTGGACACCCACAACACCGCCGGTTTCGGCGAAGGGGCCATCGTCGCCCTCTATACCTCTGCCGGACAGAGCCAGGTGCAGAGCATGGCTTACAGCACCGACAACGGACGCACCTTCACGAAGTATGCCGGCAACCCCGTCATCACCTCGTCACTGCCCGACTTCCGCGACCCGCACGTGTTCTGGAACGAAGAGGCCGGCTTCTGGAACCTCATCCTCGCCGCCGGACAGGAGATGCAGATTTATTCCTCGTCCAACCTGAAGGAGTGGAAGTACGAAAGCTCGTTCGGTCATGGCTATGGCAACCACGGCGGCGTATGGGAGTGCCCCGACCTGATGAAGCTCCCCGTGGAAGGCACCGGCCAGGAAAAATGGCTGCTGCTGTGCAACATCAATCCCGGCGGCCCGATGGGTGGTTCGGCCACCCAATATTTCGTGGGGACGTTTGACGGACATACCTTCACCTGCGAGGACCGCCCCGAGGTGACCAAGTGGATGGACTACGGCAAGGACCACTACGCCACCGTGACCTTCGACAATGCCCCGGACCACCGACGGGTAGCCATCGCCTGGATGAGCAACTGGCAATATGCCAACCAGGTGCCCACCCGCCAGTTCCGCTCGGCCAACAGCATCGCCCGAGAACTGGGCCTGTTCGAACACCACGGCAAGACCTACTGCTCCGTGAAACCGGTACGGGAGATGGACGCGGCACGCGGCCCGAAACAGAAGAACCCCTCAGAGAGCTGCGAGCTGGTGGTCACCCTCAAGGGCGATGCCCAAATCACACTGCGCAACGCAGCCGGCGAACGGGTGGTGATGACCTATGACGCTGAACAAGAAATCTTTGACATGGACCGCCGCCACAGCGGCAACGTAGCCTTCAGCGACGCCTTCCCCGCCGTGACCTCCGCCCCCACCTACGGCCCACTGCGGCAGCTGCGCATCTTCATCGACAAGTGCAGCGTGGAGGTGTTTGACGCAGACGGCAAGATGGCCATGACCAACCTTGTCTTCCCCTCGGCCGCCTACAACAAGGTGACTGTGAAAGGTAAAGCCAGTGTAACCGTGTATTCCCTTAAAAAATGACGACTATGAGCAATACGAAGAAAATGCTGATGCTGCCCTTGATGCTGTGTTTCTTTGCCATGGGCTTTGTAGACTTGGTAGGTATCGCCTCCAACTATGTGAAGGCCGACTTGTCGCTGAGCGACACGGTGGCCAACGTACTCCCCTCGTTAGTGTTCTTCTGGTTCCTGCTGTTCGCCGTCCCCACGGGGATGTTGATGGACCGCATCGGACGCAAGAAGACAGTGCTGCTCTCGCTGCTCGTGACCCTCGTGTCGCTGGCTCTGCCCATCTTCGGCGAGACGCTGCCCCTCATGCTGGTGTCGTTCTCGCTGCTGGGCATCGGCAACGCCTTGATGCAGACATCGCTCAACCCGCTGGTATCGTCGGTGGTGAAAGGCGGCAACCTGGCCTCTACGCTGACGTTCGGCCAGTTCGTGAAAGCCATCGCCTCGTTCATGGCACCCTACATCGCCATGTGGGGAGCCATGGCCAGCATCCCGGCGTTCGGTCTGGGCTGGCGTGTGCTGTTCCCCATCTACCTGCTCATCGGCGTGGTGGCCACCTTGCTGCTGGGGGCTACCCCCATTGAGGAAGAGCAATCAGCGTGCAACCGCTCGTCGATAGGCGACTGCCTCCGCCTGCTCTCACATCCGCTGGTGCTGCTGTCGTTCGTAGGTATCATGTGTCATGTGGGCATCGATGTGGGCACCAACACCACGGCCCCCAAGCTGCTGATGGAACGGCTGGGCATGTCGCTCAACGAAGCCGCCTTCGCCACCTCGCTCTACTTCATCTTCCGTACGGCAGGCTGCTTCACCGGCTCGTTCTTCCTGCGCATGATGAGCAACCGGGTGTTCTTCCTCCTGAGTGTCGTGATGATGGCACTGGCCATGGTGGGCCTGGCTTTCGGCACCTCCCAGTGGATGCTCTACACGGCCATCGCCCTCGTGGGCTACGGCAACTCCAACATCTTCTCGTTGGTCTTCGCCCGTGCCCTGCTCTCTGACAAGGAACATGAGAACGAAATCAGCGGACTGATGATCATGGGCCTCTTCGGTGGAACCGTCTTCCCGCTGCTCATGGGCTTCGCCGCCGATGCCATCGGACAAGCTGGCGCAGTGGCCGTCATGGCGGCAGGGGTCATCTACCTGTTCACCTACCTCCCCAACATCCGGAAATAACCTGGGTAAGTAATTGAGAAACTTCAAACAATAATCATCATATAACTATAAGAAACCATGGAAAAACAATGGATTGTAGGATTGGGCGAAGCCCTGTGGGACTGCCTTCCTGAAGGACGAAAACTGGGTGGAGCACCCGCCAACTTTGCTTATCATATTTCACAGTTCGGCTATGATGCCTGTGCCATCAGCGCTGTGGGCAACGATGCCCTGGGCGACGAGACCCTGCAGGCGTTCGACGAGAAAGGACTGAACTACTTCATGCCCCGTCTGGACTATCCCACCGGAACGGTACAAATCACGCTCGATGAGGACGGCGTGCCTACCTACGACATCAAGGAGGGAGCCGCTTGGGACAACATTCCTTTTACCCCCGAACTGGAACAGGTGGCACGCAACAGCCGTGCCGTATGCTTCGGATCGCTGGCACAACGTAACGAGGTGTCCCGCCAGACCATCCACCGTTTCCTCGACGCCACCCCGAAGGACTGTCTGCGCATCTTCGACATCAACCTCCGCCAGAACTTCTTCAGCAAGGAGGTCATCAAGGAGTCGCTGCGCCGCTGCAATATCCTAAAGATCAATGACGAGGAATTGGTCACCATCGGACGTATGTTCGGCTATCCGGGCATGGACTTCGAAAACAAGTGCTGGCTCATCCTGGGCAAGTATAACCTGGATATGCTGGTACTCACCTGCGGCGTGAACGGCAGCTATGTCTTCTCTAAAGGGGCGATGAGCTTCTTCGCCACACCGAAGATTGAGGTGGCAGACACGGTAGGTGCAGGCGACTCGTTCACGGCCTCGTTCGTGGCCTCCATCCTCGCCGGCCGCTCCGTAGCCGACGCACATCAGCGGGCGGTAGAGGTCAGCGCCTATGTCTGCACGCAGAACGGCGCGATGCCCCGCCTGCCGCAGGAACTGCTTGACCTGAAGTGACGGACAGCCTACAGGCTTCTTTGAGGAAACACAGAGACACAAGGACACGGGGACGGATTCCCCTCCGTGCCTTTGTGTCTTTGCGTTTATTGCATCGTCAGATATAATATTCGGCCATTTCTATCAGACCGGCCCGCAAGGCGTACTTGGTGGCCTCGTAGATGTTGTTCACCTCCAACTTGCGGAAAATGTTCTTCTTGTGGGTGATGACGGTGTGGATGCTGGACACCCGCTCGGCGGCAATCTCTTTGACGGTCTTTCCCAAAGCTATCTGCCGTAGAATCTCTTGTTCGGTGGGGGTCAGCGACGAAAAGAGAGGTGCAGCATGCGAACGGCTGACCAGCAGGTTGGTGATTTGATGACAAAGAAAGCGCTCCCAACGGGCCGAACAGAGCAGCGCCGAACGGATTTCCTCACCGGTATTCTCCTTCAGCACCATGCTGATATGTTCTTCGGCACTGAGGGTACGGATAAAATCCTCGCTCAGCTCGTTGGAGAACAACACCCACCGTACCGAGGGAAACCGACGGACGATGATGAGAAATTCCTCCACGCCTTTCAGGTCATACAACGTGTAGTCGAGCACCACAACACTGTCGGGTGCGGTGGTGAGCAGTGGCACCAGCCGCTTCTTGTCGGCGGCATTGGTAACGTCTGCCGTGGGGAAGAGTGCAGAGATATAGGCCTGCAGGCCGGCACGGGTGATGTCCTGATTGTCGGCCAGGATAAAGGTAGGGACGGTGTTCATAATCGGTCAGTTGAAAGGTTACATACATCAAGGTTTTTCTATCAAGAGGCAATGGGTAGTGCCTTCTACAGAACGGACGGAAAGCACCCGGTAGCCCTGCTCACACAAGCTGGCAGGGATATTGTCTAAGGGTTCTCCCTCACTGAGCAGCAGCTCCAACGTGTCGCCCGCAGCCATTTGGGCCAGCTTGAGCTTGGTACGCACAAGGGTCATAGGGCAATGTTCGGCAGTGATGTCGAGTAGGTGTTTCATAAGGAATCGTTTAAAAATGAATCATCGGAAAAGAGACGGGTTGCCTCAGATGAACAGGATCCGTCCTCCCTCAGAGAGCTTCAGGAAGGAGGCCACTCCGACCACCTCCTTCACCTCGGGGATAAAGTCGCTTTTCTGTAAGCCAAGTACCTGGGCGGCCATTTCACAGGCATACAGGCGGATGCCAAGAGCCTTGGCCGCCTCGACCAACTCTTCGAGTGTGGCCACCCTGTTTTTACGCATCAGATGGCGGAACAGTCGGGGACCGATACCCCCGAAGTTGAAGCGGCTGCAAGGGGCGACCTGCAGTCCGCCCATCAGATAGCCGAACAGCTTCGGCAGGAATCCTTTGCCCACAAAAGCACGTCCCGTGCGGCGCTTGATGGCATCCAGCCCCCAAAAGGTAAAGAAGATGTTCACCTCGTAGCCCAAGGCAGCGGCCCCGGTAGCCAAGGTAAAGACAGCTGTCAGTTTGTCGAAATCGCCACTGAACGCAATGAGCGAAAGTTTCTTCGGTCCTTCGGCAGTGGACAAGTGAGATAGGTTTTCTATTATTTCCATACAAATCTTTTTTTTATCCATGTGATGAGAGCGGACCCCTCCCCATCAGGCAGGTTTCCGGTTCGGTTATCGCCAGGGTCGTGACCGACGGACGGCTGCCACACACCGCACAATCATCCCGGCGTGACAGGGTGGTTTTCCGGAACTCCATGGTCAGCGCATCCAAGGTGAGCAGGCAGTCGGTGAGCAACCGGCCGGTACCTGTCAGATACTTCAATACCTCGGCGGCGAACATCGGGGTTCAGACGGATGATTTGCTGCCGGGCCGACTCCACCTTGTAGTGCCCCACATCGGGGGTAGCATGAATCACCTGACGCTGCAAGTTCGAGAGATCGACCACGTCGCCGTCCACAATGCCGAGATGCCCCACCCCTGCCGCCGCGAGATACAGGAGCACCGGCGAGCCCAGCCCGCCGGCCCCCACCACCAACACACGGCCTTGGCGGATGCGTTCCTGCCCCTCTACCCCGACATCGGGCAACAGGATGTGGCGGCTGTATCGACGGAGCGCCTCCTCGCTGTAGTCAAACATCGGCCGGTCCTCCAGGAGCTGCGGCCTGACGGATGTCCTCCAGCAGGTCATCAACATCCTCCAGCCCTACGGACAGGCGGATGATGGACTCGGACACATCCATCTGCCGCCGCTGGTTCTCGGAAAACGGGCCGAAGATGGTGCTGGCCGGATGGATGGCCAAGGTCTTGTTATCGAACAGGTTGGTGGCCCTCCGTATGAGCTGCAGGCGGTTGATGAAGCGGAAACACGCCTCGCGGCTGCCCAGGTCGATGGTGAGCATGGCACCGGCAGTAGGGCCGAACTGACGGCGGGCCAGGTCGTAATACGGATTATCGGGCAACCCCACGTAATTGACCTGACGGATGGACGGCAAGAGGCGCAGCCGTTCGGCCAACCGGGCAGCGTTAGAGGCCTGCACGCGGTAACGGGCATCCAGGGTTTCCAGTCCGAGGGTCTGCATATAGGCCACGTGAGGGGTCATGTAGGCTCCCAAATTGAGCAACATCTCCGTACGCATCCGCTTGCCGAATCCGGGACACGTGCCGTAGTCGATGACCAAGCCACCGATAGACGTGGCACCGCCTGACAAATATTTGGTGCTGGAAACGACTTCGATGTCCACCCCCAGCTCACGGGCACTGAACTCGGTGAACGGTATCAGTGTCGTATCGGCTATGAGCGGCAGGCCCCGACGGCGGGCAATGGCGGAAAGAGCCGACAAATCAGCCACCTCCAGCTGCGGATTGGTAATGATCTCCAAATAGATACAACAGGTATCGACATCTACGGCAGCCTCTACCTGTCCGGGGTCCGTCAGGTCACAGAGGTGCACCTGCACCCCGAAGCGTGACAGGGTGGCCGAGACCAAGGCATAGGTGTTGCCGAACATGTGGCGGGACGTGACAATGTTCTTTCCGGCAGCCGCCACCGCCAGAAAGGTGTTGCTGATGGCCGCCATTCCCGAACTGAAGGCAATGACCTCGGCAGCCCCGGTGAGCTGCTTCACTTTGTTCTCGAAATAGGTGACGGTAGGGTTCATGACACGCGAATAGTCGGGTGCGTCAATCCTGCCGCAAAAGGCATCGGCCATCACGGCGGCATCGTCAAACTCATAGGCCGCCGTGTGATAGACCGGCATACTCAAGGCCTGATAGGCATCCCGGCGGGGAAACCAGGTATGGATGGCTTGTGTCTGTTTTTTCATGACAATCAATGAATTTATATGCTCTCTGTACACGTTGAAAACAATGAAGATGAAAGCAAATGTAGTCATAAAATCAGAAAGGCAAAGCGATGGGCAACAAAGATTCCTCCCGACCCTACACTTTGGAAAAATCTTCTTTCCGACCCTGTTTCCGGACGGTAGCGGCAGAATATTTTTCTGACAGATATTCCGCCGGAAGACTTGCAGGATTGCCAGAGATTGCGTATATTCGTCACAAATCGAAAAGACTATGAAACAACTCATCCTTACCTGCTGCTGGCTGCTGGCCGCATGGGCCACCCAAGCAGCCTCTCCGATTACCGGACTGCTGGAGCGCATCGACAAAGGGGCATCGCAACGGTTCGTCATCGAACAACTGTCCTCCGACACCGACTTCTTCGAACTGGACCAGCAGGGGGACAAACCCGTCATCCGCGGCAACAACCCGGTGAGCATCGCCACAGGCATCCATTGGTACCTGAAATACCATGCCGGCATCCAGCTGGGCTGGAACCGGATGCAGGCCCCGCTGCCGCAACAGCTGCCCCGTATCCCCCTCAAGGAACGCCACGAAACCAGTCTGCCGCTGCGCTATGACTTCAACTACTGTACCTTCTCCTACTCCATGCCTTTCTGGGACTGGGAACGCTGGGAACAGGAAATAGACTGGATGGCGATGCACGGCATCAACCTCCCTCTCTGTGCCGTGGGGACGGCCTGCGTATGGCGCAACGTGCTGAAACGGCTGGGATACAGCAAAGCGGAAATCAATGACTTCGTGGCCGGCCCCGCCTTCCAAGGGTGGTGGCTGATGAACAACCTCGAAGGATGGGGAGGTCCGAACCCCGACAGCTGGTACGAGCAACAGGAGGCGTTGGGACGGAAAATACTGCGACGAATGCGTGAGTTCGGCATCCATCCCGTGCTGCCGGGCTATTCGGGCATGGTGCCGTCAGACGCCCGCACCAAGCTACACCTGGAGGTAGCCGACCCCGGGCGGTGGAACGGCTACCGCCGACCGGCCTTCCTGCAACCGGAAGATCCGAACTTCGGACGCATCGCCCGCATCTACTACCAGGAAATGAAACGGCTGCTGGGCGGTGCCGACCATTACAGCATGGACCCGTTCCATGAGGGTGGCAATACGCAAGGAGTGGACCTCGCCGCTGCCGGAAAAGCCATCTGGCAAGCCATGAAGCAGGCCAACCCGAAAGCGGCCTGGGTGGTACAGGCATGGGGCGGATGTCCTTACGACGAGATGATACGCCACCTGCCGGCCGGCGACCTGGTGGTGCTGGACCTGTTTTCGGAAAGCCGTCCGCAATGGGGCGACTCCACCTCGACATGGTACCGCCCGATGGGATTCCGCCAGCACGATTGGCTGTACTGCATGTTGCTGAACTTCGGGGGCAACGTAGGACTGCACGGCAAGATGGCGCACGTCATCGACGGATTTTATAAGGCAAAGGAAAGTAGTTTCGGAAAGACCCTGAAAGGGGTAGGCCTGACGATGGAGGGGATTGAAAACAACCCCGTGATGTATGAGCTGCTGACGGAACTGCCGTGGCGGGCGGAACGCTTCGACAAGGACGAGTGGCTGGAAGGCTATCTGCGGGCCCGCTACGGCCAGACGACACCGGGAGTGAGCGAAGCGTGGCGGATACTGAGCAACACGATTTATGCCTGCCCCGACGGATCCACCCAGCAGGGTACTCACGAATCGGTGTTCTGCGCACGCCCCGCCCCGGAGGTGTATCAAGTGAGCACGTGGTCGGAAATGAGTGACTACTATGACCCTGCCGACATCATCCGCGCCGCCCGACTGCTGGCCCAAGAGTCAGAGGCGTTCCGGGGGAACGACAATTTCGAATATGACCTGATAGACATTCTGCGGCAGGCCGTGGCCGAGAAGGGACGACTGGTCTACCCCGTGGTGACCGCCGCCTACCGATCGGGCGACCGGACGCTCTTCGAAGCGGCAGCCGGACGTTTCCTTGCGCTGATAGAGCTGCAAGACCGGCTGCTGGCCACCCGACCGGAGTTCAAGGTGGGCAAATGGATTGCCGAAGCACGGCGGATGGGTACGACCCCCGAGGAGCAAGACCACTACGAATGGAATGCCCGCGTGCTCATCACGACATGGGGCAACCGGGAGGCTGCGGATGCCGGGCGACTGCATGACTATGGCCACAAGGAATGGAGCGGCCTGCTGCGTGACTTCTACGCCCTGCGCTGGAAAACGTATTTCGAAGAGCTGCGCCGCCGTATGGACGGACAGCCTCCCCACGACATCGACTTCTACGCCATTGAGGAGCAATGGACCTTGCAGCATCATCCTTATGCCGCCGAAGCCGAAGGCAATGCCATCGACGAGGCCCGGCGGGCCGCCGGGCTGCTATAAAGCCAAATGACGCAGCAACCACTCCATGTGGGCATACTCGGTGGCCTCGGAAGTCCAATGCTCGTTGATGGGGGTCAGCAGGGCTTCTTTAGGTCCCTGCAACACATTATATATAATGTAGCTGGTGGTGGGCGGACAGGTGTTGTCATTGTAACCCCACGTCATGCGCACGGGGATGCGGATGAGCCGGGCGAAGTTCACCACATCATAATAGGCCATGGTCCGCAGCTTGTCGGGGGTATCCATCCCGGGTATCCGGAAGAAATGGGGATAGCCTCCGGTTTTGCCGACCGTATAACGGGCCATGTCGCTCAACGCCGGATGGTTGGCCACACACAGGGTGACCCGGCGGTCAAGACCGGCAGTGACCAACGCCAGGGCCCCGCCTTGGCTGCCTCCCTGCACGACGACATTCTTTCCGTCCCACTCGGGCAAGGAAGTAAGCAAGTCAATGGCACGCACACAGGCCAGGTAGACCCGCTTCATATAATAATGGTCGCGGTGGTCGAGGCCGTTCATGAGATAACCGTTCTCCCGGCCATTAAAGGCGTTGCTGATTTCGGCGAAATGGGCATCACTCAGCGTGGGGTCGAGCCCGTGTATCTCCATCTCGAAGCGGATGAAGCCCTGCTCGGCATAATACCGGTGGCGCAACGGGTCTTTGATGGTCTTGATGCCGGCTCCCGGCGGACAGAGCACTACCGGACAGCTGCCTTTTCGGGCGTTTTTGGGATAGAACAGGTAGCCATAGACGCACTGACGGGCGTTCAGCATCAGCTTCACCAGATAAGCCTCCATCTTGTCGGTGCTCAGTTCCTTCACCGGCTCCTTGGTATAAGTCAGCGGGAACTGGGCCGCCTCCTCCAGGTTCTTGGTCCAGAACTCACGGAAATCGTCCGGCAGGCGGGTGAAGGGAACCAGCTGTTCGGGCGAAAAGCCCACTTTGACATGGTGGGTATAGTCCACTCCGTCAACAGTAGCCCTCAGCACACAGTCGCGGAAGCCCGGCTCGTGCAGGGTACCTACCGGAACCACGGCACGCCCTTTCTCCAGCCGCACACGGCCTTTGGCATCGGCAGGCAGCAGCTCCATCCCGAGTTCATAGGTCAGCTCCACCCCGTCTACCGGGATGCCATACCGGTAGAGCTGCACTTCCACCCGAGCCTCCTCGCCGGTATGGTACAGCCAGTCGGCATGGTCGGGCACCGTCACCCACAACACGTCACTGCGGTAAGGATAGTTCTCGGCCACTGCCGGAAGCACCGCCAACAACACCGCCACTATCCCGCCCAGCGGACGTGGCAACCATCGGATCATTCTCAGTCTTTTCATCGGAACACTCTTTTTTTATGGAACGAGAAAGCCGCCGCTCCTTTGGTAGAAAGAAGCGACGGCCCGCTCATGAATCAGATACAATTATCACTTAGTCCTGCTTAAAGCCATAACCATTGGTAAAGCCGCCTGTCGACATGGCATTCGGAGTGAACGGCCACATATAGATAGGAGCACTCACGTAGTCGTAATCGTAGAAGAGGTACTTGCTGTACTCATCGGCATATTTCACCAAATCGCTTCCCCATGCCTGCGGAGAGTATCCCTCGGCATCCACAATCGTATAAGAAGCTACATTGGCATCGTTTTTCACAGTGGCGTCACCGGCTGCCATGGCCTCGGCCACACTGCCTGCAAAGTTCGCGTCACGACGGACTTCCTTGCCATCGGCACCCTTATATACAATGTCGAAAGCGGGAGATTCGGTCTTGAACAAGCCCTTAATGGCCAGGTTGGTCTTGGGCTTATCCGTGCCATAGCTCAACCCGAAGGCCTCCCAGTCGTCGTTCTGGCCGCGCCATCCCGGATAGAGCACCGGATTGTTTTCTTCGCCTGCCGGACATTGAGCCGTCAGCCGATAGCTGTAACCCAACGATTCCATATTGACGGTCTTGGTCCAAACATACAATGAAATCACATTGCCATTGTCGAACTGATAGTAACCGTTGGCCTCCAGGCCGTTGATCATCTTGGCGGTCAAATCTTTCACACGGCGGATAGCATCGGGCAAGAAACCGCTACGAATCAAGGTCCAACGACGGTCGCCCTCGCCGGCAAACTCAAAACCGCGTTCCTCGATGACGGCACGCAAGGTGCTGCCGCAGTCATTGATGAACTGGTCGGAGAAATCCTTGCCAGCCGGGAAGGAACGCTGGCGGATAATCTTCAAGTAGGCAATGGCATCGCCCTCGTCACCCAATGCGGCACAAGCCTCGGCATAGCCCAGATACATTTCGGCCATACGCATGTACGGGCCGTTGATACCCGACTTACGCTGGGCGGCAGTCCAAACGGTGGTCTGACGGTTCTCGTCCCACTTGTTCAAGGACAAGCCACCACCGTCGGCCTTCGAGTTGGGAGCGAACGGAATGAGCTTCTCCACACCCTTACCAGTACTGCCGGTCACGGCCACACTCACGTCGCGACGCATATCGTTGGGGTCAAACACGCCATAGTAGAAGGCCGGATTGATGCGTCCCTGGCCGTAGGCCTTGCAAGGATAAGCAGTCTTGGAACCACCGCTCGACGGACGGCCGAACGAATAAGAGCGGGCGTCATTGCCCGAACCACCCTGCTGCATGGGGTATTCGTAGATGGACTCGTCGGCATAACCGGCATCGGCCTCCAGCATCTGCGAGAAGAAATATTCGTAGGGATTGCCATACGTGCGGCCCTTGGAGGCAGAACGCGGGTCGGTCAGGTTCAGTTTGGCAGAACCCGGATTGTCAATGACCAGCTTGAAGTATTTCTTGGCCAGTTCGTATTTATCCTTCCAATCGCTGCGACGACCGTAAACGGCTCCCTGCGCATTGGCATTGGCCTGTCCCAAGGTCTCGAACGTCACGACAGTCCCTGCACCGTTCTTGTAGAAATCGGCACCAAGGTCGGCACGGCGGGTCTGATAGCCACCGGCATCCAACGCCATACGGCCAATCAAGCCGCGCACGTACGTCTGCGACAGCAGGTTCTTGTTGGCCTTGTCCGTACCAGGCACCTGACCCACCGGATACATCAGGCCTTCCACCTTCTGCAACTGGTCGAGCACCACGTCATAGATAGAGTCACGAGAGGTCAAGCCGTTGGCCGAAACGCCCAAGGCCGTACTGAACGGAACATCGCCGTAGTTACGGAGCAGCTCACGATAAACCGTGGCACGCAGGGCCACCGCCTCACCGTACATCTGGCTCATCTCGCTCGGCTCCGTCGCTTTGGTCACAATCTCATCAAAATTTTCCAGCCCCTCGATGGCACTGATCACGGCGTTGGCCTTACCGATAACCTCGTATGCCATGTTGTACGGACCGTTGTCATCGTCTTTGTTATAGGAAGTCAACGCATAATCCTTGGTATAGGTACCGTTCTGATAGAACGTTTCGGGATAGTGACGACCCGGCTGGTTCTTGAAGGCCTCGGGGTGGCGTTCGATGTCCGAGCCACACACATCGGCCCCATAGAACAGACCATCACCGAAATACTGGTTCTGCGCGGCTGTACGCCATGCCTCGTAGGCACCGTCCAGCGAAGCACGGGCCGTAGTGGTATTGGAGAACACGAAGTCTGCATCCACTACCGAAGGAGAGGTGGTCTCCAAGTAATCGCTACAAGCAGTTGTAGCCAATGCACCTGCCAAAAACAGGGTGGTATAGAATATATGTTTCATAGAATAAGTCTCCTTGTTAGAATGTTAAGTTTAAGCCAAAGGTGAAGGTTCTTGATTTCGGATAGGAATTGAAATCATAGTTCGGAGTGGGGAAGCCGCTCACACCGTCGGGGTTAGTGTTGACATCAGGATCAATGCCGCTGTAGCCCGTCAGACAGAACAGGTTGCTGCCCGTGAAGTAGACACGCAGGTTCTGCACGCCCACACGCTCCATCCATTTCTTCGGGAAGGTGTAGCCTACGGTCAACGTCTGCAAGCGCAGGTAAGACGCATCCTCGATGAACTCGGAAGTGGTGATGCCATATTCAGAATAAGGCAACGCATACTTGGCATTGGTGTTCAGGGCACGCAATGCTTCGGGATCGGTGACAGCCACCAGTTCGCCATCCTGCACATCATATACCTTGAAGGCATCGTTATAGATTTTCAGACGGTTGGCACCCAAGTTATTGTCCTTATTACCCATCATGGTGTACATCGAGTTGGCATTGTAGACCTCGCCACCAATCTGGTACGTGAAGCCCAGGCTGAAGTCAATGCTCTTCCAGTTACCGTTGAACGTGAAACCGCCGGTGTGCTTCGGCATCGTATGGCCGATGATGGTGGCGTCGTTCTCATCCACGATACCGTCCTCGTTGGTATCCTCGAACTTCACCATACCGGGGTAGGCCGTCTGTCCGTCGGCTGCCTTAAGCTGCATGTTGGCCGGATAGTTCACAATGTTCTTGATGTCGGGCACGCCGGGTTTTCAAAGTATAGACACCGTTGGCATAGGTAAAGTCGTCTACCGTGTACCAGCCGGCTGACTTGAAGCCCTGGATGACACCGACCGACTCACCTTCGCGGATGATGTAGTCGTAGGCGGGCTTACGCATGGTCGAGCCCCAGCCGGTAGCCGTGTCGGCCATGACGTTTTCGGCAATTTTGTCCACATTGTTGTGGTTGTAGTTATAGGTCAGGTTGATGCCCAGGTTGAAGTTCTTCGAACGGATGAAGTCATAGCCCAATGCCAATTCGATACCCTTGTTAGAGGTCTGGGCCACGTTGCGCATCTGGTAGCTGAAACCGGCCGAAGCATCAACGGGCACGCGCATCAACAGGTCTTTCGTGGTATTCCAATAGAAGTCGATGCTACCACGCAGGCGGCTGTTCCAGAAGCCGAAATCCAAACCGGCGTTACGTGAGGTGGTCGTTTCCCATTTCAGGTCAGGGTTCCCCTGCATTTCGCCCGGTACGTAAGAGGTGATGCTCTTGCCGTCTACCGTAATCATTTCGGTTTCCCAGGTTTCCTTCCACAAAGAAGCGTCGATGTTGTCGGCACCCGACGTACCAAATGACAGACGCAGCTTCAGGTTGTCTAACCAGTCGCGGGTATTTTCCAGGAACGGTTCGTCAGAGATACGCCATGCCACAGCGGCAGCGGGGAAGTAGCCCCAATGGTTGTTGGGAGCGAACTTGGAAGAACCATCGGCACGGAACGTAGCGGTCAGCAAGTAACGGCCTTTGTACGAATAGTTGGCACGACCGAACCAAGAAGTGGTGTGGGCGGCAGTACCGATGGTCTGTCCGAATTCATCCTTGCCCAACGACGAGTTGGTCATGTTGATATTGCCGAAAGCCTCGTCCATGCCCCATTCAGAAGGATAGCCCGAACCGTAAATCCAGCTGGAATTGGTTTTCGACGACAAGACTTCGTTACCGGCCAGGAACGACAGGCTGTGGTCATCGCCCAGCCCCTGCACCTCATAGTTCAACGTAGTGGCCCAACGCACATTGTAACCTTCCTTCTTGGTCAGCTTGGCAGTGCTGTAACCGTTTTCCAGGCCACCGTCCCACTCCTTCACATTGGTCCAGTTACGTCCCAAAGAGAGTTCGGACTTGGCGGTCAAGCCCTTGATGATGTTCCAAGTAAGGCCACCTTTGGCAGTCAGGCGGTGTACCTTCAGCGAACGCTGGTAGTTGTCCAGGTAGCTGATGGGGTCCATGTCATCTTCCACGTTGGGAGAACCGTTACCGAAAGCGGTGGTGTATTCGGGGTCACCCAGCGGATTGTCGATAGGCTTGTAGTAATAGGCAGAAGTGGCCTTGTCGAACTTCGTACCATCCACCTGGATTTCGCTGTAACGCAAGTCGGCATCAAACGAGAGCGACTTGTTGATTTTCTGGTTGATTTTGAAGTTGGCTGCCCAACGGCTGTAACCAGAACCGATACGGGTACCTTCATCGTCGGTATAGTTGACAGAAGCGAAATACTTGGTCTTGTCGTTACCGCCCGACAGCGAAAGGTCGTGGTTCCAAGAACCGGCCGTACGCATGATGTCGTCAACGTAGTTGTGCGAAGACACATTCTTGTACTCATTGATATGATTGCCATACTTGGCACCCAGACCGAAATACTTGGCCACGCCGTCACCCATTGACTCGCTGTAAGCGGTGGCGTATGCCCAAGTGTTGTAGACATAGTCATAAGCATCCATCACCTCCAGCGTGGTGGGATTGACCTTCACCTGGTAGTACATGCCGTATTTCACCGACACTTTTCCTTCCTTGCCGCCCTTGGTCGTCACCAAGATAACACCGTTGGCACCCCGGGCACCATAGATAGCGGTAGAGGCGGCATCCTTCAGCACGTCGATGCTCTCGATGTTGTCGGCAGGAATGTCATCAATCGTAGACACCTGCACCCCATCGACGATGAACAAGGGGTCGTTGCTCTGGGTGATAGAACCGCCGCCACGTACACGGATAGCCATACCGGCACCCGGACGGCCGTCTTGTGCGGTGACGCTGACACCCGGCAACTGTCCCTGCAAGGCCTGGGCCACGCTCGGGACCGGATTGGCCGCCAGCTTCTCACCTGTCACTGAAGCTACCGAACCCGTCAAGTCACGGCGTTTCACCGTACCGTAACCGATAACGACCACTTCGTCCAGTGTCTCGGTGTCTTCCTTCAAAACAATGGTAAAGGCTGTTTGTCCACCTACTTTTACTTCTTGTGCCACGTAGCCGATGTAGGTGACCGTCAGCACATCCGTGTCTTTCACATTAGAGATAGCAAAGTTTCCATCCAGGTCAGTAATCGAGCCGTTCGTCGTACCTTTCACCAGCACGTTCACGCCAATCATCGGCTCGCCCGAAGCATCGGTCACGACACCATGGATTTGCTTGCCTTGGGCAAAGGCAAACACACAGATCATACTCATCAAGAAGAATGAATACAATCGCTTTAAGAACTCCTTTTGATTCATAAGTGTTTTTGTTTTTAATTTAGAACTAAGGTTGATTTTCTCATCCAATTTCACTGGTGCAAAAGTAAATTGGAGTGTTTGCCCACGTGTGTAATTTCTGTTTTTCTATGTGCAAATATCATTTCAAATGAAAAATAACCTTATTTTATATAAAAAGACACCTGTCCGCACCGCTCTACTCACGTACGGGCATAACTCATCTTAACACTTAAATAGAAAGAAAAGGGAGGTAAAAGCGGCAAAAGCGGCACTATACGGTCCTTTGGCCCCTAAGGGGCGGTTCCCCCTGCCCGGTCACTTGAAAGGACGGGGCGAGGAAACCGTTCCCGTCATTTGAATACATAGACGCGTTTCACCCGGTTGGAGACACTGGTCAGGACTTCATAGGGGATGGTGTCCAGCTCGTCCGCCAACACCGTGACCGGAAGGTCATCGCCGAAGATGATGGCCTTGTCGCCCTCTTTGCAATCGATGCCGGTCACGTCAATCATGCACACATCCATACAGATATTGCCCACGTAGGGAGCTTTCTGTCCGTTCACCAAACAATAGCCCCGACCGTTGCCTAAATGACGGTTCAGCCCGTCGGCATACCCGATGGGGATGGCGGCGATTCGGGAGGTGCGGGAGAGGACCCCCTTACGGCTATAGCCTACCGTCTCGTCGGCAGGGACCTCGTGTATCTGCAGGATAGTCGTCTTGAGCGTACCGACGTTGTTCAGCATCCGGTTGGTGTACGGATCCACCCCATAGAGGCCTATCCCCAGCCGCACCATCTCAAACTGTGCACCGGGATACCGCTCGATGCCTGCCGTATTGCAGATGTGGCGCAGGATTTTGTGCTTGAACGAGGCTTGCAGCACGGCGGCGGCCTTCTCGAACACCTCAATCTGACGCCGCGTGAACGAGTCGAAACGCGAGGCGTCACTGCCCACCAAGTGTGAGAAGACCGAACGCGGAATCACGGCATTCTGGCGCTTCAACCGTTCTACCAGCCGTGGCATGTCCTCCGGTGCAAAGCCCAGGCGGTGCATCCCCGTATCCAACTTGATATGGATGGGGAAATTGGTGACCCCCTCGCGCTCGGCGGCCTTGATGAGCTCTTCCAGCAAATGGAAGCTGTACACCTCGGGCTCCAGCCAATGGTCGAACATGGTGCGGAAGGCGGTCAGCTCGGGATTCATGATGATCAGGGCACTGTTGATGCCAGCCTTGCGCAGGTCCACTCCCTCGTCGGCCACCGCAACGGCCAAATAATCCACACGCAGGTCTTCCAGTGTCTTGGCCACTTCAAACGATCCGGCACCATAGGCGGAGGCCTTGACCATGCATACCATCTTCGTGTCAGGCTTCAGCCGGTTGCGGTAGTAGTTCAGATTGTCCACCAGCGCATTCAGATTGATTTCCAGAATCGTTTCGTGTACTTTCAGTTCCAGGCGGTCGGTAATCTCATCGAAATGGAACGAGCGTGAGCCCTTGATGAGCACCACCTCGTTGCGCAACGTCGGCAGCAAGTCCGACTCCAGCAGCTCGGCCGTCGTGTGGAAAAAATGTTTTTCCAGGTCAAACCGTGCCGACGAGGCCGAGATCTCCTCGCCCACTCCGATAATCGCATCCACCCCACGGTTGTGCACCAGGTCGGCCACCTGCCGGTACAGCAGTTTTCCGCTTTGACCGCTTTCGAGGATGTCCGAGAGAATCAATACCTTCTTCCGGCCCTTGTCCTCGCTGCGGCGGGCCATGAAGTCGAGCGCGATGTCGAGCGAGGCGAAGTCGGAGTTATAGCTGTCGTTAATCAGCACACAGCCGTTCTTGCCCTCTTTCACTTCCAGACGCATGGCCACCGGTTCAAGCCGCGGCATCCGCTCGGCAATCGTTTCGGGCGAGAGCATCAAATAGAGCGACACGGCCAGGCAGTGCAATGAGTTCTCGACGGAAGCGTCGTCAATGAACGGAATGCGGTACTGGCGGTGCAAACCCAGGTAACGGTAATGCACCGTCGTCCCCTTGTCATCCTTGTCGATGCGCTCGATGAAGAGCGGACGTTCGGCATCGCGCTTGGACCATGCGATTTCACGCGAGGTGAACAGCGACTTGCTGACGCACGTACTGATGAGCTCGTTGTCGGCATCGTAAATCAGCACGTCGCAATCCTTGAACAACTGCAGTTTCTCCATACATTTGTCCTGCAACGAACTGAAGTTTTCCTGATGGGCCCCTCCGATGTTGGTGAGCACACCGATTGTGGGCCGGATGATGGGCCGGAGGGCTTCCATTTCTCCCATCTCGGAGATGCCTGCCTCGAAAACGCCCAGCTCCGTGTGTTCGTTCATCAGCCATACCGACAACGGGACTCCAATCTGCGAATTGTAACTGCGCGGCGAGCGGGTCACCACCTTGTCGGGACCCACCAGCTGGTAGATCCACTCCTTCACCACTGTCTTGCCGTTGCTGCCCGTAATGCCGACCACCGGCACATCGAAACGGTCACGGTGCTTGGCGGCCAGCCGCTGCAAGGCACGTATCGGGCGATCCACCCGCAGAAAATTGGCGTCGGCAAAGTCTTTCAGGTTGGCAGGCAAGGTGTCCACCACGAAATTGCGGACACCATGCTTATACAGTTCGGGGATGTAGCGGTGTCCGTCGTTGCGTTTGGTCTTCAAGGCGAAGAACAGGGTTTCTTCGGGAAAGCACAGGGAACGGCTGTCAGTGAGCAGCCAATCTACTTGCGCCGGCCGCGTCCCTACACGTGTGGCACCCACCACCGATGTTATTTCTTCAATTGAGTTTGGCATATCTCTGTTTCTTTTTGGAAGTCTAAGTACGGAAATTTTTCTTGTAGCTGTGCTATTTTTAACAGTATTTGGCTAAGGAAACGACGGTATTCTTCCGAGTCGGGCCTGAAAGGACGGTGTTCCACCCCCCGCCGGACCTCCGCCACCTCCCGCAGCAGGGACTGTGTGGCCGCCGTGAAGTAGGTCTGCCCGAAACATTCCCAGATGTATTCCACCGCCTGTGCGGAAGGGTGCAGCATATCGTCGGCATAAAAGCGGTAATCGCGCAGCTCGTCCAACAAAATCTCATAGGCCGGGAAGTAATGGCAGTCGGTGCGCTGGCTGCACAGCCGGTCGACGGCCAGCAGCAGCACGGCCTTGCTCAGCTGGTTGCCGTGCATCCCGTCGCGCGCGTGCCGGATAGGACTGACCGTAAACAGGACCTGCAGGCGGGGGTTCAAGGCGTGCAGCCGGTCCAGCAGGGCCGCATACGTGCAGACAATCTCGTCCACCCCGGCCAGCCGGCGCACAAACTGGCGTTCGGGCAACTTATGGCAGTTGCCCACCACCTGCCCGGTCTCTTTCCACTCGTACACCCGAGCCGTGCCGAACGTCACCAGCAGCCAGTCGGCCTCCTTCAGAAAGGCCGCCGCATCTTCGGAGGCGGCACGGATACGGGCCAGGCAGCGCCCAGGGTCGGCATCCGAAAAAGAGCCATGATGCATCAAGCTGCACCACAGCCCCCTGTAAGCCAGCAAGTCGGCCTGCGTATAGACGTAGCCCGTCAGCAACCGGTCCATCGCCACCGCTATGGACAACGGATTATACAACACCCCATAGGGATTCAGCCGGCAATCAAACTTGCCCGCCATCAGCCGTCCGGCCATGTTCTCCACAAAACAAGACCCCCACAACAGCAGCTTGTCCGAATGGCGTATCTCCACCTCCCCTACCGGCAATTCCACTTTTTTTCTGAATTCCATGTCTGCGCTTCTTTACCTTCCGGTTTTTGCCGCCTTCAGCGGACACCGAAAGATTATTTTGCACAAATGTAAGCACATTACAACTATTTATCGTATTTTTGTAGACTTAAATTTTAAAAAACAGATGGAACAACACGCTTCATTTGCCTTACTGGAGAAGATAAACAGTCCGAAGGACCTGCGTAACCTGCCGCCTGCCGACCTGCCGGAAGTCTGCCACGAACTCCGTCAGAAAATCATCGACGAACTGTCACGCAATCCGGGACACTTCGGTTCCAGCCTCGGAGTGGTAGAGCTGACCGTTGCCTTACATTATATATTCAATACTCCCTACGACCGCATTGTGTGGGACGTAGGCCACCAGGCCTATGGGCACAAGATTCTGACAGGACGCCGGGACAGCTTCTGTACCAACCGGAAGCTGAACGGCATACGTCCGTTCCCCTCGCCGGAGGAAAGCGAATACGACACCTTCACCTGCGGCCATGCCTCCAACTCCATTTCGGCAGCCCTCGGCATGGCTGTCGCCGCCACGCTGAAAGGCGAGACCGACCGACGGGTGGTGGCGGTCATCGGCGACGGTTCCATGAGCGGCGGGCTGGCGTTTGAAGGGCTCAACAACGTTTCCTCCACCCCCAACAACCTGCTCATCATCCTCAATGACAATAATATGGCCATCGACCGGAGTGTGGGAGGCATGAAGCAATACCTGCTGCACCTCCAGACCTCGGAAGGTTACAACCGCCTGCGATACGGCATCGCCCGGCGGCTGAACCGCTGGGGCCTGCTCGACGAGGAACGGCGTAAGAGCATCATCCGCTTCAACAACAGCCTCAAGTCGGTGCTGGTGAGCCAGCAGAATATGTTCGAAGGCCTGAACATACGTTATTTCGGCCCCGTAGACGGACACGATGTGGCGGCACTGACGCGCGTACTGCACGAGATTAAAGACATGAAGGGACCCAAGCTGCTCCACGTACATACGGTGAAAGGCAAGGGATTCCGGCCGGCCGAAGAGAACGCCACGGTGTGGCACGCCCCCGGCTGCTTTGACAAGGAAACCGGCCGGCGCATCGTGGCAGACACCAACGGCAAGCCGCCCTTGTTCCAGGAAGTGTTCGGCCACACCCTGGTCGAGCTGGCCGAACGGGACGAACGTATCGTGGGAATCACACCGGCCATGCCTACCGGATGCTCGATGAACATCCTGCAGCAGGTGATGCCCCAGCGCGTGTTCGATGTGGGCATTGCCGAAGGCCACGCCGTCACCTTCTCGGGCGGACTGGCCAAAGAAGGGCTGCGGCCTTTCTGCAACATCTACTCATCGTTCATGCAGCGTGCCTACGACAATGTCATCCACGATGTCGCCATCCAGCGGCTGGATGTGGCCCTTTGTCTGGACCGCGCCGGACTGGTGGGCGAAGACGGCCCTACCCATCATGGAGTGTTCGACCTGGCCTATTTCCGCACCATCCCGAACCTGACCATCGCCTCGCCCTACGACGAGCATGAACTCCGCCGGCTGATGTACACCGCCGCCCAACCCGGCCACGGTCCGTTCGTCATCCGTTACCCACGCGGACGCGGATCGCTCAGCGAATGGAGATGTCCGCTCGAAACCGTCCCGGTGGGCACAGGCCGACGGCTGAAAGCGGGGACTGACCTGGCTGTCATCACGCTCGGCCCCATCGGCCACACAGCCGCGCAGGCCATTGCACGCACCGAGGCGGACACCGGTTGCAGCATCGCCCACTATGACCTGCGTTTCCTCAAGCCGATAGACGAAGAGCTGCTGCACGAGGCTGGCCGCCACTACCGGCACATCGTCACCATAGAAGACGGTGCGTTGCAGGGAGGCATGGGCAGTGCGGTGCTCGAATTCATGTCCGACCATGGCTATCCGGTCACCCTGCACCGTTTGGGGGTCCCCGACCGTTTCATCCCACACGGCCCCGTGGCCGACCTCCACGCTTTGTGCGGCATCGACCTCGACAGCATCTGTTCCACCCTACGGAAAATCCTTACCGACGTATGAAAATCATCATTGCCGGCGCAGGTGCCGTAGGCACGCACCTCGCCAAACTGCTTTCAGGAGAGAAGCAGGACATTATCCTCATTGACGAAAACGAAGAACGCCTGGCACGGGTAGGCAACAACTTCGACCTGCTCACGGTCAACCTCTCGCCGACCTCCATCGAAGGACTGAAGGAGGCCGGTGTCGCCGGTGCCGACCTTTTCATTGCCGTCACCCCCAACGAGAGCTGCAACATGACGGCGTGCATGATAGCCACCCGCCTGGGTGCCAAGAAGACTGTGGCACGCATCGACAACTACGAGTACCTGCAACCGCGCCACAAGGAGTTCTTCGCCAGCTTAGGGGTGGACTCGCTCATCTACCCCGAAATGCTGGCCGCACGTGACATTGTGGATGCCGTGCGCATGAGCTGGATACGCCAGTGGTGGGAGTTTGCCGGCGGAGCCCTGGTGCTGCTGGGCACCAAGCTGCGCGCTTCGGCCGAAATCCTCAACGTGCCCCTCCACGAGCTGGGCGGACGCAATATCCCGTTTCATATCGTGGCCATCAAGCGGGGCAACGAGACCATCATCCCGCGGGGCGATGACTACATCCGCGCCAACGACATCGTCTACTTCACGACCACCAAGAAATACATCCCCTATATCCGCAAGATTTCGGGCAAGGAACACTATGCCGACATCCGCAACGTCATGATTATGGGCGGCAGCCGCATCGCCGTGCGCGCTGCCCAGTACATGCCCGACTATATGCGTACGAAAATCATCGAACTCGACCTGAACCGCTGCCACCGGCTCACCGAACTGGTAGACGACCATGTGATGGTGATCAACGGGGACGGACGCGACATGGAACTCCTCAACGAGGAAGGCATCCGCAACACCGAGGCGTTCGTGGCACTGACCGACAGCTCTGAGACCAACATCCTGGCCTGTCTGGCCGCCAAGCGCATGGGCGTGACCAAGACCGTGGCCGAAGTGGAGAACATTGATTACATCAGCATGGCCGAAAGCCTGGACATCGGCACCGTCATCAACAAGAAGTTCATCGCCGCCAGCCATATCTACCAGATGATGCTGGATGCGGACGTGTCGAACGTGAAATGCCTCACCTTCGCCAATGCCGATGTGGCGGAATTTACCGTCAAGGCAGGCTCGCTCATCACCCGCTGCGCCGTGAAGGACGTGGGCCTGCCCAAAGGCGCCACCATTGGCGGACTCATCAGAGGCGGTGAAGGCATCCTGGTCAACGGTAACACGGTCATCCAGGAGAACGACCATGTGGTGGTGTTCTGCCTCGGCATGATGATCAAGAAACTGGAACGGTATTTCAATTAGCTTCCGGCGGATCACCGCTGATGACAACAGCCGGTCACCACTGATGACAGCGACCGGCCGTCACTGAAGGCAGACACGGGCCCCGAGATAGGCCGTCAGCCTCCCGAAAAATGCGCTATCGCCGAAAAAAGACGGTTGCCACCCGACCTCACCTACCGTTTTTTTATGTATGTTTGCGACACATAACCCATTCAAAACAGACAAGAAGCCATGAATCCCATCCACAAAAGCATCGTTATGCTACTGGCGGTGATACTGACCGCCTTCAACGGAGTCGCACAGACGGCGAACAAGGAGAAAATCAACAAAGGTGACGCATTGCCCGCCATCGAACTGAAATCGGAAGTGTACGGCAACGTCCGGCCGGCCGATCTGAAAGGAAAAGTCGTGCTCGTCAGCCTGTTCGCCACCTGGTGCGGTCCCTGCCAAAAGGAGCTGGCCGAAGTGAAAAGCACGCTTTGGCCCAAGTACAAGGACTGCAAGGACTTCCGGCTGCTGGTCATCGGCCGGGAACATACCGACGAGCAACTGCAGAAATACAATGAGAAGAAGCAGTTTGAGTTCCCGCTTTATCCCGACCCGAAACGGGAAGTGTTCTCGCTCTTTGCCGACCAGATCATCCCCCGCTCCTACCTGTTCGACAAGAGCGGCCAACTCATCTATTCGTCATTGGGCTATACGCCCGAAGAATTCCAGCAACTGCTGGAACAGATAGAGAAAGCCCTGCAATAGGCCTTCACAACACCAACCGGCGCACCTCCGCATTGGCCATGTGGGGGATGGAGCGCAGCCGCTCCATCGGGATGCCTTCTATCCGTGCCTGCAACGAACGGTTGAACAACCCGTGCGCCACCACCAGCACCGAACAGCCCTCGTAACGGCTACGAAGGTACTCCACGCATCGGCCCGCCCGCTCGTACAGCTGTTCCGCCGTTTCCGCATCGGGCGGGAACGGCTGTCCCTGCAGGTCGTCTATCTTCCGTCCGGTGAAACTCCCCCAGTCTATCTCTCGGAACAGCGGCACCTGCTCCCAAGGCAGCCTGCGGTCGCCCACCGCCAGCCGGACGGTCTCCACCGCCCGCCGCAGGTCACTGCTCACCACGGCATCCAGCGGCACCCCTCTCAGCCGTTCGCCCAACGCCAATGCCTGCCGGCGGCCTTCGTCGGTCAGGCATCCCGGCAACTGTCCCTGGAACACCCGGGACAGGTTTTCGCACGTCTGTCCGTGACGTGCCAAGTAAATCCTCAACATCTGTCTGTCTATAAAATGATTCGTCAGACAAAGTTAATGATTCGTTTGTTTTGCTGCTAACGAAATAATTGATAAATTTGGTCGCTGATTCGGAACAAACGCCGATGCGCAGCTTTGTCAACCCGCCAAACCTAAAACTTTTATATAACTATGAACAAAACCTATCAATTCCTGTTGATGGCCGTGGTGCTCATTCTCACCGGATGCGGCAATGCCTCAGAGCATTTCATCAACGACAGCGCCTATCGCGCACAAGTGGAAACCGCCTTGCAGGCCCGCCAGGCCCAACTGAGCAAGGGGAACTTCTTCACCGTCTTCGACCAACCTCTCAGCACTGCCGAAAAAGAGGCACTGAGTTTCCTCTATGCCTACATGCCGGCAGGTGACATCGCCGGCTACAGCGGCGACTATTTCCTGGAAAACGTGCGCACCTCCTTCGCGGCCCGTCAGGAAATGCCCTGGGGGAAGATAGTGCCCGAAGACGTGTTCCGTCATTTCGTGCTCCCCATCCGCGTGAACAACGAGAACCTGGACGAAAGCCGCATGGTGTTCTATAAAGAGCTGAAAGACCGTGTCAAGAACCTCCCGCTACACGATGCCGTCATCGAAGTGAACCACTGGTGCCACGAGAAGGTCATCTATACCCCGTCTGACGCCCGCACCAGCTCGCCGCTGGCCTCGGTAAGAACCGCCTACGGACGCTGCGGCGAAGAGTCGACCTTCACCGTAGCCGCCCTGCGCTCGGTAGGCATCCCGGCCCGCCAGGTGTACACACCGCGCTGGGCCCACACCGACGACAACCATGCCTGGGTAGAAGCCTGGGTGGACGGCAAATGGTACTTCCTGGGTGCCTGCGAGCCCGAACCGGTGCTGAACCTCGGATGGTTCAACGCACCTGCCAGCCGCGGTATGCTGATGCACACCAAAGTGTTCGGCCGCTACAACGGCAAAGAGGAAATCATGGTACAGACCCCGCTCTACACCGAAATCAACATCATCGACAACTATGCCAACTCGGCCAAGGCCGCCGTCAAGGTGACCGACACCAACGGCGCACCGGTAGCCGACGCAAAAGTGGAATTCAAGATTTACAACTATGCCGAATACTACACCGTGGCCACCAAGCAGACCGATGAAAAGGGCGAGACATGGCTGAGTGCCGGATTGGGCGACATGCTGGTATGGGCCTCGAAAGACGGTGCCTACGGCTACGGCAAAGTGTCGTTCGGCAAGGACGAGATGGTGACCCTGACCTTGACCTTGGACAAGAAGGGCGTAGACAAGAGCTTCACCGAGGAGTTCGACATCGTGCCGCCGCCTGAAAAAGCCAATCTGCCCGCCGTCAGTGACGAACAGCGCGCCGAGAACACCCGCCGCATGGCGGTGGAAGACTCCATCCGCAACGCTTATGTAGCCACCTTCGTCAATGAAGAGACCGGCAAGGCTTTTGCCGAACAGAACGGTCTGGACGTTGCCCTCATCAGCAAACTGCTCATCAAGGCCAGAGGCAATTGGAAGACACTGGAAGACTTCTTGGGCAGTGCCGCCGACCAAAAAGCCCTCGCCGTGGAACTGCTGCAACAGGTATCTGCCAAAGACCTCCGCGACGTGCGCCCCGAAGTGCTGGCCGACCACCTCGCCCACTCGGTCAACCCCTCTAAGGTCCCCGCAGCCACCTTCAACAGCTACATCCTGAATCCGCGCGTGGCCAACGAAATGATCACTCCCTACAAGCAGTTCTTCCGTAACGCCATCAGTGAGGCCGACGCCAACGCCTACGTGGCCGACCCGATGAAACTGGTGGAATGGGTGAAGGCGAACATCACCGTAGACAGCAACTGCAACCTCGGCGGTGCCCCCATCTTTCCCGAAGGCGTATGGAACGCCCGTGTGGCCGACGCCCACTCGCGCAACATCTTCTTTGTATCGGTATGCCGCTCCCTCGGCATCCCCGCCCGCATTGACGACGTGACCGGCAAGGTGCAGCTCATGGGCAGCAAGGTGACCGACATCGACTTCGAAGCCACCGAACAAGCTACCGCCGCCACCGGCACACTGATAGCCAGCTACCAGCCCATTCCCTCGCTGAGCGACCCGAAATATTATTCGCACTTCTCCATCTCGAAAATCGAGAACGGACGCCTGCAACTGCTGAGCTATGACGAAGGCGACGTGGACATGGGCGGCGGAGCCACCTGGAGCAACCTGCTGAAGAAAGGCACCAGCCTGGATGCGGGCGACTACGTGCTCTCTACCGGCACACGCATGGCCAGCGGCACCGTATTGAACCGCCTCACCTTCTTCCACATAGAGGCCGGCAAGACCACCAAGGTAGACCTGAGCATGCGTGAGAGCAAAGACGACATCCAAGTCATCGGCAACTTCAACTCGGAGAACAAGTACATTGACGCCACCACGAAAGAAGAGACCAGCGTGCTCGCCACCACAGGACGCGGCTACTACGTCATCGCCATCCTCGGCGCACGCCAGGAACCGACCAACCACGCCATGCGCGACATCGCTGCCGTGAAGGACCAGCTCGAAGCCTGGGGCCGCAAGATGGTGCTGCTCTTCCCCGATGAAGAAGGTCTGCAGAAGTTCGACACCAAAGAGTTCGGAGCCCTGCCCAACACCATCGTCTATGGTATCGACCAAAGCCACGCCATCCAGAACGAAATGGTGGCAGCCATGAAGCTGGCGCACGCCAACACGCTGCCCATCTTCCTGATAGCCGACACCTTCAACCGGGTGGTCTTCGTATCACAAGGCTATACCATCGGACTGGGCGAACAGATGATGCAGGTCATCCACAAGCTCTGACAGCACCGGGCGAAGCATAACCCATGAAGAGTGAAAAATGAAAAGTGGAGCGCAAAAGCCTCTTCCCGTTTCATTTTTCACTCTTCATTTCCAAAAAATAGCTATATTTGTCCACCAAGTAACATTTAACTATAAAGAAAGTATATGGCAGACTCGAAAACTATTCTCAGCACAGCTGAAGAGAAAATGGATATGGCAATCATGTATCTGGATGAAGCGCTGGCACACATCCGCGCCGGCAAGGCCGACGTGCGCCTGCTGGACGGCATCCGCGTGGACTCTTACGGAAGCATGGTGCCCATCAACAACGTAGCGGCGGTGACCACCCCCGACGCACGCAGCATCGCCATCAAGCCGTGGGACAAGAGCATGTTCCGCGTCATTGAAAAGGCCATCATCGACTCCACCCTCGGCATCATGCCCGAAAACAACGGCGAAATCATCCGCATCGGCATCCCGCCCTTGACGGAGGAACGACGCAAACAGCTGGCCAAGCAGTGCAAGGCCGAAGGCGAGACCGCCAAGGTGAGCGTGCGCAACGCACGCCGTGACGCCATCGACACCCTGAAGAAAGCCGTGAAGGACGGCATGGCCGAAGACGAGCAGAAAAACGCCGAAGCCAAGCTGCAGAAGGTGCACGACAAGTACATCAAGCAGATTGACGAGATGCTGGCCGCCAAGGACAAGGAAATCATGACGGTATAAATTTCGCACGTTGACGAGTTGACCTGCAAACGACAGGGAGCAGGTCCCGAAGGACATCCGTCAGGATGATACGAAGCGAAGTATCTGTCGACCGTTGGCTGACACGGGCCGTGTGGCCCACCCCCGACAGACGCTTCGCTTTGTCATATACATATATTAAAGAGGCAATCTATGGAAAAAGGCTTAGTAGTAAAGAACACAGGCAGCTGGTACATGGTCAGGACCGATGACAACCGCTTCGTGGAATGTAAGATAAAAGGAAACTTCCGGCTCAAAGGCATACGCAGCACCAATCCGGTGGCTGTGGGTGACCGCGTGAGCATCAGCGTCAACCCCGAAGGGACGGCGTTCATCACCGAAATAGACGACCGGAAGAACTACATCATCCGCAAGGCCTCCAACCTCTCGAAACAATCGCACATCATCGCCGCCAACCTGGACCAATGCCTGCTGGTGGTCACCGTCAACTATCCCGAAACCACCACCGTCTTCATCGACCGCTTTCTCGCCTCGGCAGAAGCCTACCGGGTCCCGGTACACCTGGTCTTCAACAAGACCGACCGCTATACCGACGACGAACGCCGCTACATGGAAGGCCTGATACATCTGTACACCCACATCGGCTACCCCTGCCACACCGTCTCGGCCCTTGAAGGTACCGGCATCGACGACATCAAGGCAACCCTCCAAGGGAAAACCACCCTTTTCTCCGGCCACTCTGGCGTAGGGAAATCCACCCTCATCAATGCCATCCTCCCGGAGCAGCACCTCAAGACGGGCGAACTCTCTACCGCCCACAACAAAGGCATGCACACCACCACCTTCTCGGAAATGTTCCCGGTAGAGGGCGGCGGTTACCTCATCGACACGCCGGGCATCAAAGGCTTCGGCACCTTCGACATGAAAGACGAAGAGGTAGGCCACTACTTCAAGGAAATCTTCGCCTTCTCGGCCCGTTGCAAATACGGGAACTGCACCCACCGCCACGAACCGGGCTGCGCCGTCCGCGAAGCGGTGGAGAACCACTACATCAGCGAATCGCGTTACACCTCCTACCTGAACATCCTCGAAGACAGGGAAGAAGGGAAATACCGTTCCGCCTACTGACACCTATTGAACATTTAACCATTTAATTCATCACAAAGACATGAAAAAAGTATATTGCATCGCATTGACTCTGCTGGTGAGCATCGCCCTCGGCAACACGCTCCAGGCAAAGAAGAACATCCAGCCCACTGCCGAAGAAAAAGGGCTGGCCACCATCAACCGCACCAGCGCGGAAGCATTCATGAACTTTCTGGCATCCGACGAGCTGGAAGGACGTGAAGCCGGCTGGAAAGGCGGACGCATCGCCGGCAACTACATCGTCTCCCTCTTGAAGTCATGGGGATTGCAACCGGTCTTCGAAGACTATTTCCAACCGTTTGAAACCTACCGCGTGGAACGGCAGAAACAGGGACGGCTGCAAGTGCATCCCGACTCCATCGCCCAAATCTGCAAGGGGGTGCACCAGAAATACTCCATGCGCAACGTGCTGGTGAAAATCGAGGGAAAGAAGAAAGACGAGATTGTGGTCATCGGTGCCCACTATGACCATCTGGGCTATGACCCGATGCTGGACGGTGACAAAATCTACAACGGGGCAGACGACAACGCCTCGGGCGTGACCGCCGTCCTGCAAATCGCCCGCGCCTTCCTGGCTACCGGACAACAGCCCGAACGCACCACTTACTTCGCCTTCTGGGACGGTGAAGAGAAAGGGCTGCTCGGCTCGCGCTATTTCGCCCAGGTGTTCCCCGACATGGGCAAGATAAAGGGCTACCTGAACTTTGACATGATAGGCCGCAACAACAACGAGCAGCATCCCAAGCACGTGGTGTACTTCTATACGGAAAGCACCCCGACCTTCGGCGAATGGCTGAAAAGCGATGTCGAGAAATACCAGCTCCAACTGGAACCCAACTACCGTCCGTGGGACAAGCCCGTAGGCGGCAGCGACAACGGCACGTTTGCCAAAGCCGGCATCCCCATTATGTGGTACCACACCGACGGACACCCCGACTACCACATGCCCGGCGACGAACCCCAGAAACTGAACTGGGACAAACTGGTGGAAATCACCAAAGCCTCGTTCCTCGGCTTCTGGAAAATGGCCAATCTCGACTTCTGACCTCACCTTTGCTGACGGCACGTCCAAGAAACTGGAATCACTTATTTTGAACCGAACCAATTCATATCTTAGCTACAATGGGACTATTTATCCGTAAATCAATCGAGAGCCTGCAGGCAGAAGCCGCAGCCACCGGCAGCAAGACCCTGAAAAGGGTGTTGGGACCCATCAGCCTGGTGGCACTGGGCGTCGGGGTCATCATCGGAGCCGGACTTTTCTCCATCACCGGCACCGTGGCGGCCACCTACACCGGACCTGCCATCACCCTGTCCTTCATCATCGCCGCCATCGGCTGCTGTTTCGCCGGCCTGTGTTACGCCGAGTTTTCGTCCATGATTCCGGTCGCCGGCAGCGCCTATACCTATTCGTATGCCACGATGGGCGAACTGATAGCCTGGATCATCGGGTGGGATCTGGTACTGGAATATTCGGTGGCAGCCACCACGGTCAGCATCAGTTGGAGCCGCTACATGGTGGTGTTCCTGCAAAGCATCGGTATCGAACTGCCCCATGCGCTGGTGGCCTGTCCCTGGGACGGCGGCATCATCAATATCCCGGCCATGGTCATTGTCATCCTGATGAGCCTGCTGCTGATGCGCGGCACGGCCGGCAGCTCGTTGGTGAACGGACTGATAGTCTTCCTGAAGATAGCGGTCATTCTGGTCTTCGTCGTGCTGGGCTGGCAGTTCATACAGACCGACAACTTCGTCCCCTACATTCCTGAGAACACGGGCCGGCTGGGCGAGTTCGGTTTCTCGGGCGTACTGCGCGGGGCGGCCATCGTCTTCTTCGCCTTCCTGGGCTTCGATGCCGTGAGCACGGCGGCACAGGAGACGAAGAACCCCAAACGCGACATGCCCATCGGCATCCTGGTATCGCTGCTGGTGTGCACCATCCTGTACATCCTCTTCGCCTATGTCATGACGGGAGTGGCCCACTACACCCAGTTCCAGGGGCAGGAAGGCATCGCACCGGTGGCCGTGGCCATCGCACAGATGGGAGTGCCCGACGCGGCAGGCATCCTGCAACCGGCCTACCCGTGGCTGAACAAGGCCATCATCCTTGCCATCCTGTTCGGCTACTGCTCGGTCATCATGGTGACCCTGCTGGGGCAGAGCCGTGTGTTCCTGAGCATGAGCCACGACGGACTGCTGCCCCCGTTCTTCTCGCGCATCCACGAGAAATACCGCACCCCCGTACACAACAACTTCCTGTTCATGGTGCTGGTCAGCCTGCTGGCCGGCTTCGTCCCGGCACAGGTGGCCGGCGAAATGACCAGTATCGGTACCCTGCTGGCCTTCACCTTGGTGTGTGCCGGCGTGTTGATCGTACGGAAGACGATGCCCCATGTGCCGAGAGCCTTCAAGACACCGTTCGTGCCTTTCGTCCCCATCATGGGTATCCTGACCTGCCTGTGCATGATGGTGTTCCTGCCGGCCGACACCTGGATACGGCTCGTGCTGTGGATGCTGATCGGACTGGATGTCTATGCCGCCTACGGCATCCGCCACAGCCACCTGGAGCCCAATGTCGCCTGCCGCAAAGGAGACATGGTGCTGAACATCACCGGACTGGCGCTGGCCGTGCTGTGCATCATCACCGGATTGTGGCACCAGCAGACCGTAGGCTGGAGTGAGGACAAGACCTTGCTGGTCATCTCCTTCGTGTTTGCCTTTACCCATTGTGCGTACTTCATGTACCGCACGTGGCGGCAGACCCACGAAAGACCCGCCGCTAAATGAATAAGGACCGGCCGGGGCTTGCCCCGGCCATCAAGCTAACAACTTTAAAAAACTATACCATGAAGAAAAGTATCTCCCGTTACTCATTGTGTGGCGCCTTTGCCGCCCTGTGCGCTATGCCACAGGCTGTGTGCGCCGACAATACGCCCCTGCCCTACTGGCAAGACATGAACGTCACATCGGTCAACCGTGAAGCACCGCGTTCGGCCTTCATGACCTATGCCACCAAAGAACAGGCCGCCACGGGCAAGTATGAGGCCAGCCCCTACTACCGCCTGCTGAACGGTACGTGGAAGTTTTACTACACCGACTCGCACCGCCAGCTGCCCGCCGACATCACTTCCGCCCAGACGAACACCGCCACATGGAAAGACATCCAGGTGCCGGGCAACTGGGAAGTGCAAGGATTCGGCACCGCCATCTACACCAACATCAGCTACGAGTTCCATCCCGACCGTCCGCAACCGCCCCAGTTGCCCCATGACGTACCGGTCGGAGTGTACAGCCGTACCATCACCGTCCCCGACACTTGGGAAGGCCGCGACATCTACCTCCAGCTGGCAGGAGCCAAATCGGGTTGTTACGTCTATCTGAACGGGAAGGAAGTGGGTTACAACGAAGACTCGAAGAACCCTGCCGACTATCTCATCAACCGCTACCTGCAACCGGGCGAGAACACGCTGACCCTGAAGATGTATCGTTGGAGCACCGGCTCGTTCCTGGAATGCCAGGACTTCTGGCGGCTGAGCGGCATCGAGCGCGACGTGTTCCTCTACACACAGCCCAAAGCCGCCATCCAGGATTTCCGCATCACCTCCACCCTCGATGACTCCTACCGCAACGGTATCTTCCGGCTGGCCATCGACCTGAAAAACCACCGGACCGCAGCCGCCAACCTGTCTGTCAGCTATGAGCTGGTAGATGGCGAGGGAAAGACCGTGGCCACCGAAGAGAAGCAAGCCACCGTGGCTAACGGCACCCTTGGCACCGTGGTCTTCGACAAGGAACTGCCGGAAGTGGCCACCTGGACCTCCGAACACCCCAATCTGTATAAAGTGTTCATGACCGTCAAAGAAAACGGGCAGGTGAACGAAGTGATTCCCTATCATGTGGGATTCCGCCGGATTGAAATCAAGGAAATCGAGCAGAAGTCGGCCAAAGGCACCCGTTACACCGTGTTGCTCATCAACGGACAGCCCCTGAAACTGAAGGGAGTCAACATCCACGAGCACGACCCCAAGACGGGCCACTACGTGACCGAAGAGCTGATGCGCAAGGACTTCGAACTGATGAAACGCGCCAACATCAACACGGTACGCCTCTGCCACTATCCGCAGGACCGCCGCTTCTACGAGCTGTGCGACGAATACGGCATCTATGTCTACGACGAGGCCAACATCGAAAGCCACGCCATGTTCTACAGTCTGAACAAAGGGGGCTCTCTGGGCAATAACCCCGCATGGCTGCAACCGCACCTGTACCGCACCGAGAACATGTTCGAGCGCAACAAGAATTATCCGAGCGTCACCTTCTGGTCATTGGGCAACGAAGCCGGCAACGGATACAACTTCTATCAGACGTATCTATGGATGAAAGCGGCCGACAAAGACGTGATGCAGCGCCCGGTGAACTACGAACGTGCCCAGTGGGAATGGAACACGGATATGTACGTACCGCAGTACCCGGGTGCCAAATGGCTGGAACAGGTAGGACGAAACGGAAGTGACCGCCCCATCGCCCCCTCCGAATACGCACACGCCATGGGCAACTCCACGGGCAGCTTGTGGGACCAGTGGAAGGCCATCTACAAATACCCGAACCTGCAAGGAGGCTACATCTGGGACTGGGTGGACCAGGGTATCGAACAGCACGATGCCGACGGCAATCTGTTCTATGCCTACGGCGGCGACTTCGGCAAGAACATGCCCAGCGACGGCAACTTCTGCTGCAACGGTCTGGTCAACCCCGACCGCACGCCTCATCCGGCCTACAACGAAGTGAAATACGTCCACCAGAACGTGGCATTCGAAGCCGTCGACCTGGCCAACGGCAAGTTCAAGGTCCTGAACCGGTTCTATTTCACCAACCTGCAGCCGTATATGATTACGTACTGCGTCAAGGCCAACGAGAAAATCATCCGCAGCGGAAAAGTATCGATGGACATCGCTCCGCAAGCCTCCAAAGAGCTGGACATCAATGTGGCCGGACTGAAAGAAACGGCCGGCACTGAATATTTCGTAGAGTTCCGTGTCACCACGACCCGCCCCGAACCGCTGATACCGGCCGGCTATGAAATTGCCAAGGAACAGTTCAAACTGCCCATCGCCACCCCGGCCCGCAGCTTCAAGACCGACGGACCGGCCCTGGCCTGCACCACCGAGGGCAACCTGCTGAAGGTAACCTCCTCCAAAGTGACTTTCGTCTTCGACAAAGCCGCCGGCACCGTCACTTCCTACAAGATAGGCGGAACGGAGTTCTTCAACGACGGCTTCGGCATCCAGCCCAACTTCTGGCGTGCCCCGAACGACAACGACTACGGTAACCAAGGCCCGAAACGCCTGCAGATATGGAAAGAATCGAGCAAGAACTTCAAGGTGGTCGATGCCACGCTGAACATGGACGGCAAGGATGCCGTGCTCACTGCCAACTACCTGCTGGCCGCCGGCAACCTGTACATCACGACCTACCGCATCCATCCCTCGGGGGTTGTGAAGGCCGACTTCACCTTTGCCTCTACCGAAATGGAGGCCACCCGGACAGAAGTGTCCGAAGCGACCCTGACGGCTACCTTCACACCGGGCAATGATGCCATCCGCAAACAGTCGTCCAAACTGGTGGTGCCGCGCATCGGTATCCGTTTCCGGCTGCCGGCCGACATGAACCAGGTGAGCTACTTCGGACGTGGTCCTGAAGAGAACTATTGGGACCGCAACGCAGGTGTCACCGTAGACCGCTTCCAATCAACCGCCGAACAGCTCTACTTCCCCTACGTGCGCCCGCAGGAAAACGGTCACCACACCGATACCCGCTGGGTGAGCCTGTCCAAGAAGAACGGCAAAGGACTGACCATCTATGCCGACCAGCTCATCGGCTTCAACGCACTGCGCAACTCGGTAGAGGACTTCGACGGCGAGGAGACAACCCGACGCGACTACCAATGGAACAACCGCAATGCGGAAGAACTGAAGCACGACGTGAGCACCGTGAAGAACCTCAAGCCGCGCCAGACACATATAAACGACATACAACCGCGCAATTTCGTGGAAGTGTGTGTGGACATGCGCCAGATGGGACTGGGCGGATATGACAGTTGGGGAGCCGTTGCCGAACCCGAATACCTGATTCCGGCCAACAAGGAATACAAGTGGGGCTTCACCATCGTACCCCGCTAAGAGCACCCCGGCACACGGGTAACGGCCTGAAAGGCTGAACACCCCAAAAAGCAAGGGCACAGAGGATGTTTATTCATTGATTGACAAACAACCGCTGTGCCCTTGTCTTGTATGGAGGCCTCCCTTTGGGAGCAAGGCCTCTTTAGAGCCCTAATCTATCCAACGGACAGGCCACCACCTCCTGGGTGCGGATACCGGGCTTGATTTCGCCACAGACCATATAAAGGCAGTCACCATGACGTACCAACACGCCACCAGCCTTGTCCATGCCTTCCACCTCGTAGCAACGCCACTGGCGGGACTGCAACCGATAGACCGCCACTGTCTTGCTGAACCGGTACCATTCGCGGGGGCGCCGCAAGTAATCCTCAGGAGCCCTGCCCTCGATGGCCGCCTGGAAAACCGAGGCATTGACACCACCGGCCAAAATCAGACAATCGCGATAGCAGACTCCGCTGGCACCGGCCACAGCAATGGGCAAAGCATCGGCATCCAACGGCACCTGTGTCTCAACCGACCATTGCCCGGAAGGCAGATGATATTTCCACACATCGCCCGACAAGCGTCCCTCTTGCTGCCGGGCAGGCGCAAAACCACCCATCAGATAGACCGACGACGCATCGGCCAACAAGACCGGCTGTATGCGGAGCGCACCGGGATATTCCGTCAGCCGAACCCATGCGACAGGCTGGGCCAAGTCCAGCGCATAGAGCGAACGTCCCCCGTCCGACTGGTTGCCTCCCGTCACAATGACCTTCCCGGCCACGTAGGCTCCGGCACCGTTGTCAATGGTCACCGGCAACGAGGGCAGCGCCGTCCGGACCAAGTCCTGTGTAGCCGCATCAACCTGCAAAAGAAACGCCTCCGCCAAGGAAGCCCCGGCACGCTGTCCTCCCACACAGACCATCCCTTGCGGCACCTGGACCGAAACACCGTAGGCCACCGGTTGCGGCAGACGGCCGACAGACCGCCAGGAAGAGGGCGTTTCCGTCAGGTCCAGCACATACTGGTCCGCATAAAACTCTTTACTTCCTCCGTCAGCCGCCGGCTGATGTGGAAAGTTACAACCACCGGCCACCCACAGCCGGTCACCCACGACACCGGCCAACGGAGCCGATACCCCACCGGCAATCGGATAGTCGGGTACAGACACTTCATGGTGGGAGAGGCCGGAACAGGCCGGACCGACAGCCGACACCAACAGCACGCACAGACGCGACAGGACATTTGTTCGTAAATTCATAAGCCACACATTGGTAATCACAATAAAATTATAGATTCAGCTAAATTACGGAAATTTTATAAACTATTCGGCATAAACTCCGCCTATTTATTGAATTTTTATAGCTATATTTGTATGCACAACCAAAGAATTGAAATAACTATGGCACTCAAATGGCTTCAGGATATAGAAAAAGGTACAAAGGCAGCTGCTGCCAAAAGGCGGATCATCTCTTACTATCTGCGCAACAAGGCTTCCACTATCCCCGACCTGACCAGGGAAATGGACCTCAGTACGCCGACTGTGGCCAAATTCCTGTCGGAGCTGTCGGACGACGGTGTGGTGGTCAGCTATGGGAAACTGGAGACCGGAGAAGGGCGTCCACCGGCTCTGTATGGCCTGAAAGCCGATGCGGGCTATTTCCTGGGTGTCGACATCAAGAAATTCACGCTGGACATCGCCCTGATGAACCTGACGGGCGACACCGTAAAACAAGCCTATGATATCCCTTGCCAATTGGAAAACACAGAAAAGGGGTTGGACACCTTGTGCGGCCATATTCTCAGTTTCATTGAAAAGGAAGAAGTCCCTGAAGAGAAGCTGCTGCACATCTGCATCAACATCTCCGGTCGCGTCAACTCCGTGAAAGGATACAGCTACAGCCTGTTCAAGTTCGACGAACGTCCGTTGTCGGAAGTCCTGTCTGAACGGCTGGGCTACCGCACCTGCATTGACAATGACACCCGTGCCATGACCTATGGAGAGATGGTGAAGGGAGCGGTGCGCGACGAGCAGGACATCATCTTCATCAACCTGAGCTGGGGGCTCGGTGCCGGACTGATTTTCAACGGCGAAATCTATATGGGCAAATCGGGCTTCTCGGGCGAGTTCGGCCACTTCAACGTCTTCGACAACGAAATCATCTGCCACTGCGGCAAACGCGGCTGCCTGGAAACGGAAGTGTCGGGGGCATCGCTCTACCGGAACCTCCTCTTGAAAGTGAAAGAGGGCAAGCAGTCCATCTTGTCCGCCCAGATAGAACAAGGTACCCCCATCACCCTGAACGACATTGTCAACGCCATCAACCAGGAAGACGTGTTGTGCATCGAACTCATTGAGGAAATCGGCCAGAAGCTGGGGCGCTACCTGGCCGGCCTCATCAATGTACTCAATCCGGAGCTGGTCATCATCGGAGGGGTACTGGCCCGTACAGGCGACTACCTGTTGCAGCCAGTCATCACCGCCATCCGCAAGTATTCCCTGAATCTGGTCAACCGCGACACTGTCATCAAACTGTCCGAGTTGGGCAGCCGGTGCGGTGTCATCGGAGCCTGTATGCTGGCACGCAAACGGCTGTTTGAGGAATGCTAAGGGGCCTGGAGGGGAAATCAGCTCCTATCTGAACATTTTCTCCAGGTCTTCTTCTTTCAGTACAGAAAGCACCGTTTTCCCATCGGGAGTATAATTGGGGGTGGCGACGGCAAACAATCCGTCCACCAGATTATCCATCTCCTCATCCGTCAATACCTGCCCGGGAACAATAGCGGCCGCCTTTGCCAACGACAAAGCCAGAAAGCCGTGCACTTCCTCACGCACCTTACACCCCTTTTCGAGTGCCGTCTGCACCATATTCGTCACCAGCGTTTCGGGACTCAGCCCTTCAATTCCCTCGGGTATCCCGTTGATGGCATAAGAACCGCCTCCCAACGGACTCAAATCAAAGCCCAAGGCCGTCAAGTCTTCCATGATTGCTTCGAGCACAGGGATTTCCGCCGGAGAGAATTGCACCATATCCGGGAAAAGCATCCGTTGCGAGACACCCTTGCGCTGCTCTATCTGACGGAGATACTGTTCATACAAAATGCGTATATGGGCCCGTTGCTGGTCAATAATCATCAGTCCCGATTTGACCGATGTCAGGATATAACTCCCTTTGTACTGAAAATGGCGGGCCGTCTTCCCGACCACCGGCTCATGCTCTGCCACTCCCCCATACAGCGTTGTGCCTGTCTGCGACTGTTCTTCTTCCGCTTCCACCGACTGCTCTTCCGGGAAAACATCCGCCTCGTAGGCAGGAGTTTCCTTTTCACGCTCCAGACCGTGAAACAACGGTTGCCAGTCATGGGTGGTCTTGGGGGTATAGGCCGACGAATAGGAGGACGGCGGAACCACCGAAGAGGTATCAAACGGATTATAAGAAGGGTCGAACGACGTACGGGGTGGAGCACTCTTGGCCGGCATATAGGGATTGGCATCGAACGCCGGAATATCGGGCTTGCCCTCGGTATCGAAATCAATGGAGGGCACCTCGTTGAAACGTCCCAATGTTTCCTTGACAGCCGCCGACAGAATCTGCCACACTGCCTGCTCATTCTCGAACTTGATTTCGGTCTTCGTAGGATGGATGTTCACGTCAATATGGGCTGGGTCCACCTCGAAATAGATGAAATAGGACATCTGCTCACCCACCGGTATCAGGTTCTCGTAAGCATCGGCCACCGCACGGTGGAAATACGGATGACGCATATACCGGCCGTTGACAAAGAAGAACTGGCGCGCGCCTTTCTTGCGGGCCGCTTCGGGCTTCCCGATGAAACCATGAATCTTGGCCATCGTGGTGTCAATGTCCAACGACAGCAAATCCTGGTTGAGCTTCTTGCCGAAGACCCCCATGATGCGCTGCCGCAACTGGATAGCCGGCAGATTCAACATTTCGGTCCCGTTATGGGCCAACGTAAACGACACCTCCGGATTGACCAGTGCAATCCGTTCAAATTCGCTCAGGATATTGCTCAGTTCCGTCTGGTTGGACTTGAGGAACTTACGCCGGGCTGGTACATTGAAAAAGAGGTTCTTGACCATGAAGTTGCTGCCTTTGGCACAGACGCCCACTTCCTGGCTCTCAATGGTGGAACCGGCTATGTGCAGGATGGTGCCCAGCTGTTCGCCCTCCTGGCAGGTACGCAGCTCTACCTGTGCCACTGCGGCTATCGAAGCCAACGCCTCGCCGCGGAATCCCATCGTATGGAGTGCGAACAAATCGGCGGCCTCGCGTATCTTCGAAGTGGCATGACGCTCGAAAGCCATGCGGGCATCAGTCGCCGACATGCCTTTTCCGTCGTCGATGACCTGGATGCAGGTCTTGCCGGCATCGGTCACAGCCACCATGACATGTCTGGCTCCGGCATCAATCGCATTCTCCACCAGCTCTTTGATGACAGAAGCCGGACGCTGGATGACCTCGCCCGCCGCTATCTGATTGGCTACGGAATCGGGCAACAAACGTATCACATCACTCATAGCACTCCCTCCCACCGTCAGAACGTGAACTCTCCGGTCACCAGATAACGTAGGATATACAGCAGTACGACAATCGCCACAAACAAGGTGCCATAGGCCAACGGTTTACGACCGCTCTCCTTGCGACGCTTCAGATGGGTTGTCCCCTCAATGAACTTCCCGCGTATGTCTTCGGGCGAGAATTCCTTCGGAGGCAACATTCCCAAATCACGTCTGGCCGTTTCTTCAATCTTCTGCAACTTTTCCTTCCGCTCGTCCACATAGATGTATTCGTGGTGGAACGCACGCGGTTTTCTCATCGTAAACATTCCCATATACTATTCCTCCTTTGTTTCTGTTGTTTCTTCCTGCTTGCCGGCAGTATCCGCTTTCCGGTCAAACAGATGCTGGTTGGGCAGTTCCACCGGTCCGCGCACATTCTTCCGCAACACATCGCCGGAACGCTTGTCACGCCAATGGAAAATATCCTCTTTGTTCAGCGGACGAAGATAGTCGAACCATACAAAATTGGCCAGCTTTCGCTTATTGTCCGGAATCTGGGTCAACGGATACAACGTACCGTTCGACTTGGGGAACATCACCATCTTTTCCAACTTCTGGTCTTTCAGATAAATGTCCAACTGACTGGTTTCGGACACATTCATGCCGATGAGCGTACTGTCGGCATCCATCGGATAATAGACCAGCCTGACTGATCCGATGACCTCTGTCTTCCGTATCTGCCTGTTCCGGAAATAGGCTTTCATCTCCTTACCGGTCACTTGATTATATTGTATCGTGTCAAGGCTTTCCACCGACAGGGCCTGGTTGATGATATGCGCCCAATCCAGCGTGCTGTCATTCATATAAATCAAGATGCGCTCCCCCAGCAGTTGCTGGTTGTTGTTCCACAAGACAGGGTCGTAGTACATGGTCAGACATGTGTCTTTCGTAGAGAACACCAACGAATCACTCACCCCCTGCACATCGGTACGATAAAAGCGTACCTTATGGAAAGCCCGCATCTCGCGATACATGGAGTCTGTATCCACATGAAAGGTCTCCAGCAGCAATGTGTCGCCATGCAGGAACAGGCTGTCGGGTTGCGAATAGTCCACCGCCATCGCGCGGCGTGTGGCAAAGGCATACTTCCGGTGCTCGTCATAATAGCCGTATTCACCGGTCAGCAGGTTACGGTTGACCGTATCGGTGAGCATCATATCCCCGAATGCCTCCCCGATCCCATGCGTACGATCGTAATACAACGAATCGCCGGTCAGCCGTTTCCCCTCATTGGTGATGACCGACCGCTGGAAAAGCCAGGCCTGCCCTTCCTGCGTGTGATAGGTACCTTTCTCCGAATAGATATGATTGGCGTCGCTCTCAATATCCGACGGACCTACAATATCGGCAATCTTTGAAAGCGTGTTGTATTCCAACGTATCTGAAGTCAGCACAAATTGCGGGTTGACCAGCTTGACATTGTAGTTGAAGACCGCCTGTTTCGTTTCCGGACTGTATTCCCCCCAGTCGGATGTCAGCACATTCTGCTCATCCATCAGCGTACCGCCATCAAAATAATACCCCAGGTTGTACAGACGGTCATAGTTCAGACTGTCTGTCAGCAAGGTCGTGTTGCGGTTCTCCATCCGCACATTCTGCCGCATCTGGGCTATCTGCGTATTGCCGTCATAGAACAAGTGGTCACCATACAGGAACAAGGTATCGCCCTGCTCCATCCGCACGTTGCCAAACGCCTCGAACGAACTGATTTTGTCGTAATAACAGGCACTGTCACAATACATATAGACGCTGTCATGACGAAACACCACATGTCCCACCACCACCTGGACATCGGGGTGGCGTGCGTCCTTACGCAACAGGTCAGAATGCAAGAGGTAAACCTTGCTTTTCGAAGGACGTCTGGAAGCAGATCCGCTTGTCTGTTGTGCCACCAATGACAAGACAAAGAGGCACAGAATACCTGCCAACAGTATTCTGTGCCCGCTCCGTCTGTAATTTTTTCTGTTTTTCGTGTCAAGCATACCTTGTCATTGTCTGGTGAAGCATCACTTAATCCAACCCGGATATTTGAACTCGCACTGTCTCCACGAAGGACTGATGCGTACATAGATACCCTTCTGTTTCTCCAGAATCCATTTCTGGATTTTTTCTTCTCCGCGCTTCTCGGTCACAATGGCCTTCAGCCGCTGATAGTCTTCGGCAATCGTAGCCTTGTGGCCATCGATACGGTTTTTCAGCTTCACAATGGCGCACACTTCCTTGCCTTTGGTGTTAATCATGGAGAAAGGCTTGGACACCTCGCCAATCTGCATGTCTGCCACGACCTTCGCCACCTCCTGCGACACCAACGAAGCCAGTTCGTCCATCTCGAAACGCGAAGTGCTCGACTGCGGATTGGCCAACAGTCCATGATTGTTACGGGTGTCCTTGTCTTGCGAAATCCATGTGGCCGCCTCATCGAAAGTGAACTTCTCCTTGCGGATGTCGTTGGCAATGGAATCCAACCGGTTCAAGGCCACCTCTACCTCCTGCTCGTCCACCTTCGGCTTCATCAGGATATGGCGGTAGCTCACACGGTCGCCCCGTCGCTCAATCAACTGGGCGATGTGATAGCCGTACTCCGTCTCGAACACTTTTGATATTTTTTTCGGGTCCGTCAGATTAAACACCACATTGGCAAATTCAGGCGTCAGCTGCCCTTTGCCGGTAAAGCCGTATTCGCCTCCATTCCGGGCCGAACCAGGGTCTTCCGAATAAAATCGCGCCAAGGTCGAGAAAGATGTCTCCCCCTTGTTGATACGCTCGGTAAATTCGCGCAACTGGCTCTTCACCCGTTCGATTTCCTCTTCCGAAATTTTCGGTTCCAGCGTGATGATCTGCACCTCTACCTGGGTAGGCACGAAGGGGATACTGTCTTGCGGCAGGCGGCTGAAGTAATTGCGCACTTCGGCCGGGGTCAGCTTGATGTCGCCCACAATCTTACGCTGCATGGCCTTGACTGTTTCGCCGTTGCGGACATTCTCGCGGAGCATCTCGCGAATCTGCGTATAAGTCATGTTATAGTATTCCTCCAGCTTCTCGCGTGAGCCAATCTGGTCCTGCAACCACGACAGACGCATCTCCACCCCTTGCAGCACTTCCTGATCGCCGACGACGACACTGTCCAACTCAGCCTGATGCAGGAACAACTTCTGTACGGCCAGTTCCTCCGGTATCACGCAGTAGGGATCGCCCTTGAAATGACGGTTCTCGTATTGGGCATTCAAGCGTTCGTTTTCCACGTCCGATTTCAGAATGGCCTCATCGCCAACCACCCACACCACTTCGTCAATCACATTGTCCTGCGCAGCGGCAGAAATACCTATCATGCACAGCAGTGTACACCAACAAGCCTTCACAAAATTCGATTTGTTCATCTTAATAATAAATAATGTCATTCTCTTCCGAAGCTTCACGGTACAAATCCTCCTTCACTTGCTTGATGAACTCCACCCGCTTCAGATTGATTATAATATTCTTAATTTCACTCTTGGCATGCTCTAACGGCAACGCCTGGCCTTTTGGCAAAAACTCTTCCACGTGCAGCAGATAGCAGTAGGCAGTGTCGCGCACCTCGACATTGTGTTGTCGCTGTAAATAAGCAGGATCCGTCTCCAACACCTTCAAGGGTATCTTGACCGACAAATCAGACAACGGCAACCACCTGTCATAGAAATAATCAAATGTCAGCGCACTGCTGATGCTGATTTTCTCCAGCTTGTCCAACGCCTCTTGGGTGTTCTTCTTATACCAGGTCCGGGCATTGTTCAGTTGAGAGGCGCTCAACGGAATTTTGAGAAACAGCCCTTTCACATACGGCTGGTCTGCCTGAAACATCGCCGCATGTTCGGCATAGTAGCGTTCTATCTCCTCATCAGTCACCTCGCTGCCCAACTTCTGGTTGACCAGTTCCTCCTGATAAGCGTGCACAATCAGCGCCCTCCGGTATGCGGCCAGCAGCTCCTCGATTTCCTGATTGTCTGGGATATTGCCTTCGGCTTTCTGGAACAGCAACGCATCCTCTACCCAACTGCGGACATAGTCTTCCACAAAACGGACACTATCCTTGCCTTTCAGTCCAGGCGGGAGCACCTTCTGCACATCCTCTTTGTATAAAAAGGAACGACCGACCTCCACCAGCGGGTTTTTACCGTGATGGTCTACCTGCTGGCTGCATCCCACCGACAGCAATGCCGCCGACAGGAACACGCCTATTCTGTATTTATTTCTCATTCAAGACAAATTAGTGAACGAAGATACATCTTTAATCAATTACTACCGCTACAATTAACGGTTTTTAAAACGTCGGCATGTATTTCCACTTTGAAACGGTCTTTCAACCGCTGCATTCGCAACGATGACTGCCATTCCCGATAATCTTCCTCCACGTCCTTCTGCACATCCGTATAGGCCTCCGGTCCGTTTTTCAGACGCTTGCCCAAGACAAAGACACAAGGATATTCCGGTGATTCCGGCAACTGGCCGCAGCCGAATGCCAGCTTGTCTACATAAGGGTCAGCACCTATCCGGAACAAGCCCACTGTCATGACAGCCTTCCATTCGGGATGTTCCTGCAACAGCGACGAGAAAACGTCCTTCCAGCGTTCGACCGGCGCTTTTTTCAACCGCTTCCTGACAGCCGACGCCGTCTTCTTGTCCCCACAACGCAGCACGGCACCTTTGTAGTGCGGCAACTCCCACCTATAGTCTTGCTGGTGCGCTCTGAAAAACGCACCCAACTCCGAAGGGCTTGCCTGCTCCTCCTGTGTCACCATACCATTATTCCAGGCATCCCAGAAAACGGCCAACAGTCCGTCGCGCACTTCCTCCAGCCGCTGCGACAACAAACAGTCTTCCAGCCGCCCGTCCAGCCACTGGAGATAACGAAGACTGTCCAATGCCGGATGACGCTCGCCCTGCAGCTCCCACTGACGCTTCCAATAAACACTGGCTGTCTTCCGGTCAATACTGTCACGACGGTTCTCCACTTTCAAGACATGCACCCCGAAGGGGGACAGAAACGGTTCGGTCATCTCTCCGGATTGCTTATCGGCCAACCTGGCAGAAAACTCCTGCAACAGTCCCCGCATCGGCCGCCAGACATGCTGATGGATGTCCATGCTCCCTTGCTGTCGGACCGCCAACTCACCGAACGTCCCTCCCGAGCGTAAAAAAGCCGCAATAGCCTCCATACTGTCGACCGCCGCTCTTTCTGCTTCGCGGGAAGCGTGTGGCGACAAGGGAATCGTCGCATACGACAACTCCACCCACACCTCCGACAGCAATCGTTCGGATTGCTTCCGGTTCATCTCCTCACAGGCCGACTCCATCAGCGACGGACTCAACAGATACCCCTTCAGCACCTCACCCTGCAACACGGCACACTGCTGCCGGAACGCAGGCAGCGTATCCAGCCTCATCTGCCGGGCATCCTCCACCTTCAGCCGATAATCTATATACCGCTCCAGACAATGCTGCACCGACACGCCCGGAGACGTCTTCCTGCTATGCTGGTAATAGCGGTCAAATTCATCGGCCGCCACCGAACTCCCATTGACAGAGAATAAAGTGGCCGGCGGATTTCCGGCCCATAAATGACAGACGGACAGACTGACCCATATCCAACAGGCCATTGCCTTCCTGATTGGTTTCCAACAACTCATGCTTGACGCCACTAAAAAAGAGGGAAAAAAACAGGTCATGCAGACCCACCGATTCACACAAAGAAATCCGTGCAGCCTGCATGACCTTTATTTGTTTCAAATGATAGGATGTCACTCCGATGGTTCCTACGGACAGTTATTGCGGACGGCTGTAGTTAGGTGCCTCACTGGTAATCGCCACATCATGCGGGTGACTCTCCAGCACACCGGCATTGGTGATGCGGGTGAACTTCGCATCGTGCAGTTCCACAATATTGTGTGCGCCACAATAGCCCATACCCGCACGCAAGCCGCCTACCAGCTGGTAAATCACTTCATACAGACTGCCCTTATAGGGGACACGGGCAGCAATGCCTTCGGGCACCAGTTTCTTCACATCATTGGTACCTGCCTGGAAATAACGGTCTTTCGAGCCGTTCTCCATAGCCTCCAGCGAGCCCATGCCACGATAAGACTTGAACTTACGTCCGTTGAAGATAATGGTATCGCCCGGCGATTCTTCCGTACCGGCAACCAGCGAACCAATCATGACCGAATAGCCACCGGCAGCCAAGGCCTTCACAACATCTCCCGAATAGCGCAGACCGCCATCGGCAATCAAAGGCACCCCGGTTCCTTCCAAGGCTTTTGCCACGTCATAGACAGCCGTCAGCTGAGGCACACCGACCCCTGCCACCACACGTGTCGTACAGATGGAGCCCGGACCGATACCTACCTTTACGGCATCGGCACCTGCCTCTGCCAGCATCTTGGCGGCCGCACCGGTGGCAATATTGCCTACCACAATATCCACATTGGGGAAACGCTTCTTGGCTTCCTTCAGCTTTTCAATGACCGACAGCGAATGTCCATGCGCCGTATCAATGACGATGGCGTCGGCACCTGCGTTAATCAACGCCTCCATACGCTGCAACGTATCGGCGGTCACGCCTACACCGGCAGCCACCCGCAGACGGCCCAGCGCATCCTTGCACGCCATGGGTTTGTCTTTGGCCTTTGTAATGTCCTTGTACGTAATCAGACCTATCAGCTTGCCGTTCTTGTCCACTACCGGCAACTTTTCTATCTTGTTTTCTTGCAGAATGCGGGAAGCTGTCTCCATGTCCGTACCCGGTGAAGTAGTCACGATGTTCTCTTTGGTCATCACCTCATCAATACGTTTGGCACAATCCGTCTCGAAACGCAGGTCGCGGTTCGTGACGATACCTACCAGATAATTCTCATCATCTACCACGGGAATACCGCCAATCTTGTATTCAGCCATGATATCGAGCGCATCCTTCACCGTGGAACCGCGCTTGATAGTGACAGGGTCATAAATCATACCGTTCTCGGCACGCTTCACGATAGCTACCTGACGGGCCTGCTCCTCAATGGACATGTTCTTGTGGATGACACCGATACCTCCCTCACGGGCGATGGCGATGGCCATTTGCGCCTCGGTCACCGTATCCATGGCGGCGGTAACGAAAGGAATCTTCAATTCGATGTTACGTGAGAACTTGGTCGTGAGCTCGACTGCTTTGGGCAACACTTCAGAATATGCGGGGATTAACAAAACGTCATCGTAAGTCAATCCGTCCATCACTACTTTATCTGCAATAAATGACATAGGGTTTTGCTTTTGATTTTATTGCGTGCAAATTTACGCAAATTTCCCGGAATAAGAGAAACGCCCCAATCATATTTTTTCCAAAAAAAACAAAAAGCCGTAAAGGAGCCTCCTACCGTCTGCCGACGGCCGTCACCCTTACGGCTTTTTGTCCGTTCGATACCCGTGTGGTCCTGGTATCAGTTCGCCATTTCAGAAATGAACTTGATGCGTACCAGCCGGATTTCCTCTTCGGTATAGTCCGAGCCCAGCTCGTCCATGGCATCGTCTATCTTATCCGTCGTAGATTCCTTGAAATAGTCATAAATGTCCTGCATGTGGTCCTCATCCATGATTTCATCCAAGAAATAGTCAATGTTCAGCTTCGTCCCTGAATAGACAATCGCCTCTATCTCGTCCAGCAGCTCCTGGAAGTCGATGCCTTTGGCGTTGGCGATATCGTCGAGCGCCACCTTGCGGTCGATGCTTTGGATGATGGAGACCTTCAGTTTCGATTTGTTGGCCACCGTACGCACCCGCATATCTTCCGGGCGGTCTATTTCATTCTCCTCACAATGCTTCTTGATGAGTTCACAAAATTCCTTGCCGTAGCGTTTGGCCTTGCCGGCCCCCACGCCCGGAATGTTCTGAAGCTCTTCCAGCGTCACCGGATAGATGGTCGCCATGGCCTCCAGTGAGGGATCCTGGAAGATGACGTACGGCGGGACATCCAGCTTCTTCGACATTTTCTTACGCAGGTCTTTCAGCATCGAGAACAGTCCCGGATCCACGGCACACGAAGCGCCGCTCCGCATCGGCATGTCTTCCACTTCCTCATCATCGAACTCATTGTCTTCCACAATTTTGAAAGAAGAGGGCTTTTTCAGGAACTTACGCCCGTCGGCAGTCACTTTCAGCAGGCCGTAGTTGTCCACGTCCTTTGTCAAGTAGCCGGCAATCAGTGCCTGACGAATCACAGCATTCCACCAACGTTCGTCATCACCCTGCCCGGACCCGAACACTTCCAAATCCTCGTGTTTATGGTCCAACACCTCGGATGTCTCCTTACCGAGAAGGATATCAATGATATAATCTTGCTTAAAGTTTTCTTTTACCGCGATAATCGCTTCGATCACCGCACATAATGAGTCCTGAGCCTCCACTTGTTTTTTAGGATTTAAACAGTTATCACAGTTTCCACAATTGTCATCGGTATATTCTTCATCAAAATAGTGCAATAATATCTTCCGGCGGCAGACAGAGGATTCGGCGTATGCCACCGTCTCCAGCAGCAACTGCTTGCCTATCTCCTGTTCCGAGAGCGGTTTGCCCTGCATGAACTTGTCCAGCTTCTGCACGTCCTTGTTCGAATAGAACATCACGCACTGTCCTTCGCCACCGTCACGTCCGGCACGCCCGGTCTCCTGATAGTAGCCTTCCAGACTCTTGGGCACGTCATAATGGATGACAAAACGCACATCGGGCTTGTCAATGCCCATGCCAAACGCGATGGTCGCCACAATGACCTCAATGTCCTCCTTGAGGAAAGCATCTTGATTGGCATTGCGGGTGGCCGCATCCATACCGGCGTGATAGGGCCGTGCCTTGATGCCGTTGGCCTGAAGGATTTCGGCCAGTTCCTCCACCTTCTTCCGACTCAGACAGTAGATAATGCCCGACTTCTCACCGTTCTGCTTGATGAACTTGATGATGTCCTTGTCCACTGCGTTCGTTTTCGAGCGCACCTCGTAATACAGGTTCGCCCGGTTGAACGATGATTTGAATTCGACAGCCTCCGTCATGCCCAGGTTCTTTTGGATGTCCTGCTTCACTTTCGAAGTGGCCGTAGCCGTCAACGCAATCACCGGAGCCGTTCCTATTTCATTGATGATAGGACGGATGCGACGGTACTCGGGACGGAAGTCGTGCCCCCATTCGGAAATACAATGCGCTTCATCTATCGCATAGAACGAAATCTTCACATGACGCAGAAAATCCACATTCTCTTCTTTGGTGAGTGACTCGGGAGCTACATACAGCAATTTGGTCTTCCCGCTCACGATGTCGGACTTCACCTGTTCGATGGCCGATTTGGACAACGAAGAATTGATGAAATGGGCTACGCCGTCTTCCTCACTGAAATTCCGCATGGCATCCACCTGATTCTTCATCAGGGCAATCAGCGGTGAGATGACAATGGCCGTCCCTTCCATCAATAAAGACGGCAGCTGATAGCACAAAGACTTTCCTCCTCCGGTAGGCATTAACACAAATGTATCCCTGCCAGCCAACAGGTTCCGTATAATCGCTTCCTGATTTCCTTTAAAGGTGTCGAAGCCGAAATACTTCTTCAGCTCTTCCGTCAGATTGATGTTTTCCGTCATTGTCATCCAAATTTAAGTGATTTCTTAGTAAAGATTTGTTCTCTCTAAGTAACAAAGTTATAAACAACTTTCGATATTACACAACTATTTTGACGATTATTTTACCGAAAATGTGTTTTTTTCTTCACTCTCACTCCGGTCATGCCATTTGCAGACGGGACAAATTGACCTTTCCCATTTGTTTCTGGGCATAATCGAGTGTCACTTCATACGACTCCACCTTTTGTGAAGGCAGTTCGAACATGACATCCATCATGATGGTCTCTACGATGGAACGCAACCCGCGGGCCCCCAGTTTGTACTCGATGGCCTTGTCCACAATATACTCGAACACCTCGGCTTCGAACGTCAGCTTGACTTGATCCATCTCAAACAGCTTGACATATTGCTTGATGATGGAGTTGCGGGGCTCCGTCAGGATATTGCGCAACGCCGTCCGGTCCAGCGGATTCAAATAAGTCAGAATCGGCAACCGGCCGATGATTTCGGGAATCAGTCCGAAGGACTTCAAGTCTTGCGGGGAAATGTACTGCATCAGGTTGGAACGGTCTATCTTCACCGCCTCCTTGGCGGCGCTGTATCCCACCACGTTCGTATTCAACCGCTGGGCAATCTTCCGTTCGATGCCGTCGAACGCCCCGCCACAGATGAAGAGGATATTCTTCGTGTTGACCGGAATCATTTTCTGTTCGGGATGCTTGCGTCCACCTTGGGGAGGCACATTGACCACCGAACCCTCCAACAACTTGAGCAGTCCCTGCTGCACCCCTTCCCCGCTCACATCACGAGTGATGGAGGGATTGTCGCCCTTGCGGGCAATCTTGTCGATTTCATCAATAAAGACTATGCCCTTTTCGGCCTGCTCCACATTGTAGTCGGCGGCCTGCAACAGACGGGTCAAAATGCTCTCAATGTCCTCACCTACATAGCCGGCCTCGGTCAGCACCGTTGCGTCGACAATCGTGAAAGGCACACTCAGCATCTTGGCAATGGTACGTGCCAGCAACGTCTTGCCGGTACCGGTACTGCCCACCATGATGATGTTCGATTTCTCAATCTCCACATTCTGATCGTCTTCGGGCTGGATCAGACGCTTGTAGTGGTTGTACACCGCTACCGAAAGATAGCGTTTGGCATCGTCCTGACCAATCACATACTCGTCCAGGAAAGACTTGATCTGCGCCGGTTTGGGCAGGTCGGACTTTTTCAGTTTGGGGGTTCCCTTCCGTATCCGTTGCGCTTCCACTATGATGGAATGTGCCTGCTCGGCACAATTCTCACAGATATTCGCATTGACACCTGTCACGAGAAAGCCCACTTCACTTTCGGGCCGTCCGCAAAAGCTGCAACTACGCCGCTTGTTTCTCTTGATTTCGTCCAAAACTACATTCCTCTATTTGGGTTAAACATTCGGTTTGCGCGAAAGCACTTCGTCAATCATGCCATAGTCTTTCGCCTCTTGTGCCGTCATCCAATAGTCGCGGTCGGAATCCGCCCACACCTTGTCGAAGTCGGTATGCGAGTGTTCGGCAATGATGGTGTAGAGCTCTTTCTTCAGCTTCTGGATTTCGCGGGCCGTGATTTCGATGTCCGAGGCCTGTCCCTGGGCACCTCCCATCGGCTGGTGAATCATCACGCGCGAGTGGGTCAGGGCCGAGCGTTTGCCTTCGTGTCCGGCTACCAGCAGCACGGCTGCCATAGAAGCCGCCATACCGGTACAGATGGTGGCTACATCGCTGCTGATGAACTGCATCGTGTCGTAGATGCCCAGCCCGGCATACACCGATCCGCCCGGCGAATTGATGTAGATAGAGATATCCTTGCCCGAATCGACCGAGTCCAGATACAGCAACTGGGCCTGCAATGTATTGGCCGTGTAGTCGTTGATCTCCGTACCCAAGAAAATGATACGGTCCATCATCAGGCGGGAGAACACGTCCAGCTGGGTGACGTTCAGCTGGCGCTCTTCCAGGATATAGGGATTCAGATAGCCCGACTGTGACTTGATGACATCGTCGAGCACCATGCTGCTCATCCCCAAATGCTTCGTCGCATATTTTCTAAAATCTTCCATTGTTCTATAATATTTTAATACCTATAAAAATTCAGAAAAGGCTTCCGACCCTTCTTTCTCAACACGGACAAAGCTACAAAAAACCGTCCAAAGGAGGAAGAGTTGAGTCGAAAGCCTTTTCTTTTAGCAAGTTTTAGTATTCACCGCCTTGCCGGAGGTGCGGATTACTCCTGAAACATCTTGTTGAAGTCTTCGGCTGAGATAGGCTTGTGGTTCAGGTTCACCTGGCCCTTGAGTGCCTGCGAGAGCTTGGCTTCCACCACACGGTTCAGCAATGCCTCAACGCTTTCAGACTTCTTCAGCATTTCCTTCGAATAGTTTTCCAGCAATTCGTCGGGAACGTTAATCATGCCATACTGGGCAAACTGGGCACGGGTCGTTTCCTTCGCCATGGCAGTGATGTCCTTGTCTTCCACCTTGATGTCGTTGGCCTTGACCAGTTTCTCCTTAATCAGGTGCCAGGTCAGCTCCTCGATGCTCTTGTCATAGTTCTTGGTCACGAATTCCTCGCCCTTTTCCTTGTTGTTCTCCAGCATGATGCGTTTCATCAGGTCGTCGGCAAATTCCAGCTTGCCAATCTTGCCCATCACATAGTTACGCAGGTCTACCAGGAACTTGTAGTCGCTGTCGGCCACAAACTGGCTGGCAATGCTTTCTCTCACCTTGGCACGGAACTCGTCCTCGTTGTGGGCCACGTCAGCGCCCAGCACCTGGTCGAACAATTCCTGGTTCAGGTCGCCCGGAACCATGCGGGTGATTTCCTCAATCTGGAAGCTGAAGTTGCCCTTGTAGCCGGCCACTTCTTCCTTCTTGATTTTCAGCAAGGAGGCCAGTTCCGCCTCGTTGTTGTCAAACGCAACAGAAGGATTGAACACCAGCACGGTGTTGGTCTTGGCACCGTTGAAGATGGCTTTCTGCTCGTCGTTCTTCATATAGGCAGGCATCATGACGGCACCTTCCACCTGCATACCCTCTTCTTTCGTATTGCCGTTCTCATCGAGTTCGGCCAACAGACCCTTCAGCATATCCTTGTCCTGGTAGTCTTCCACCTTCTCATACTTGCCGTTGCGTTGTCTGTACATATTGACCTGCTGCTCTACCATTTCGTCGGTCACGTCGATGTCATAGTAGTCCACTGTATCGTTGTTGGAGAGTTCCACATTGAACTGGGGAGCCAGGGCAATGTCGAAGCTGAACTCAAAGTTCTCGTCGGCTGCGAAGTTGGCGTTGTTCTCTTTCGGCAGCGGTGCGCCCAACATGTCCACCTGGTTGTCCTTGATGTAGGCATTCACCTTTTCCTGCATCAGCTTGTCAATCTCCTCAATCATGACAGAAGTCCCGAACTGCTTCTTGACTAAGCTCATCGGAACCATTCCTTTACGGAAGCCCGGCATATTGACACGCTGACGGACGGTCTTAAGGGCTTTCTCTACTTTTTCCTGATAATCCGCTTTTTCAATCTGAACTGTAAGCACTGCGCTTACATTGTTTACGTTTTGCAATGAAATATTCATTTCCAGCTTTATTATTTAATGATTACTATATTTTATCTTGGTAAAGGGTGTGCAAAAATAGTGTTTCTTATCACAACTACCAAACTGTAAGAGAAAAAAAAGACTTATTCCGCTGCCTGGCGCCGTGCCTCTTCGAGTTGGAAATCCTTCCTGCGCAGCACGAAGTTCGTACCGAGGTATTTCTCACGCACTACCGGATTCTCCGCCAGTTCCTCGGGCGTGCCCTGAAACAGGATGCGGCCCTCGAACAGCAGATAGGCCCGGTCGGTCAGCCTCAATGTCTCCAAGGCATTGTGGTCTGTAATGAGGATACCGATGTTCTTGTCCTTCAGTTTCCACACAATGTGCTGGATGTCTTCCACCGCAATAGGGTCCACCCCGGCAAAAGGCTCGTCGAGCATGATGAACTTCGGGTCAATGGCCAGACAGCGGGCTATCTCCGTACGACGGCGTTCGCCCCCCGACAGCTGGTCGCCAAGATTCTTGCGCACCTTTTGCAGGCGGAACTCCGCAATCAGGCTCTCCAGTTTCTCCCGCTGGTATTCCGGACTCTTGTCCGTCAGCTCCAACACCGACGCAATGTTGTCCTCCACACTCATCTTGCGGAAGACCGAAGCCTCCTGCGCCAGATAGCCGATGCCATGCTGCGCCCGCTTGTACACCGGATATTCCGTAATGTCCAGGTCGTTCAGATAAATATGTCCCTCGTTAGGCACAATCAGTCCGGTGGTCATATAAAAAGAGGTGGTCTTGCCGGCCCCGTTGGGTCCCAACAGACCGACAATCTCTCCCTGCTTCACATCGAACGAGACATGGCTGACCACCGTACGCTTGCCGTACTTCTTCACCAAATTCTCGGTGCGCAACACCATCCGTCCGTCGGCGGGTTCTGCCAACGGCGCCACGTTCTGCTGAATATCCTGTTCTGCCATCATGCTGCTCCTCTACTGAAAAATCAAATTTGCCGCAAAAGTAGTAAAAATCTTGGGTTGAGTGGCCGACCGCCTCATTTTCATTCCGCCTTTTTAGTGGTTTCTACTCAAAAAGCTGTATTTTTGCAGACAACTTTACGGATTATCCTTATGTTCAAACCGATTGCATTTCTATTCAGACCCATAGCCAAATTCGGAGCCTACCTGCTCTTGATGGCGAAAGTGCTGTCACGCCCCGAACGTTTCCGGATGTATTTCAAGCAATACGTCAGCGAGATGGTCAAGCTGGGCTACGATTCCATCGGCATCGTCCTGCTGATTTCGTTCTTCATCGGTGCCGTCATCTGCATCCAGATCAAGCTGAACATCCAAAGCCCGTGGATGCCCCGCATGGTGGTAGGCTATACCACCCGCGAGATTATGCTGCTCGAGTTCTCCTCCTCCATCATGTGTCTCATCCTGGCAGGAAAAGTAGGCTCGAACATCGCCTCCGAAATCGGCACGATGCGTGTCACCCAGCAGATTGACGCCCTCGACATCATGGGGGTCAACTCGGCCGCCTACCTCATCCTGCCCAAGATTCTGGGACTGATGACCATGATTCCGCTGCTCGTGGTGTTCAGTATCGGTGCCGGCATCTTCGGTGCCTTCTGCACGGCCTGGATAGGAGGTGTCATGACTGCCTCCGACCTGGAATACGGCCTGCAATACAACTTTGTGGAATGGTACATCTGGTGCGGCTTCATCAAGTCGCTGTTCTTTGCCTTCATCATTGCCAGCGTGTCGGCCTACTTCGGCTACACGGTAGAAGGCGGCTCCATCGCCGTCGGCAAGGCCAGCACTGACTCGGTGGTCAGCAGCAGTGTGCTGATTCTGTTTTCCGACTTAATACTCACTCAACTGTTAATGGGATGATACAAATCAAATCGCTACATAAATCATTCGACGGCCGGACGGTGCTGGATGATATCAACTTCACGTTCAACAACGGAAAGACCAACCTGATCATCGGCCAAAGCGGTTCGGGGAAAACGGTGCTGATGAAATGCCTCGTCGGACTGCTCACCCCCGAAGAGGGAGAGGTGTTGTACGACAACCGCAACTTCATTACGATGGGCAAGAAGGAGAAAAAGACACTCCGCCGCGAGATGGGCATGATTTTCCAGAGTGCCGCCTTGTTCGACTCGCTGTCTGTACTGGAGAATGTGATGTTCCCGCTCGATATGTTTTCCAGCATGACCAACCGAGAACGGGTCAAGCGTGCGCAGTTCTGTCTGGATCGCGTCAACCTGATTGATGCCCAAAACAAGTATCCGGGCGAAATCAGTGGCGGTATGCAGAAACGTGTCGCCATTGCCCGTGCCATCGCCCTCCAGCCCCAATACCTGTTCTGCGATGAGCCCAACTCCGGACTCGACCCGAAGACCTCGTTAGTCATCGACGAGCTGATTCATGACATCACGACGGAATATAACATGACTACGGTCATCAACACCCACGACATGAACTCTGTGTTGGGTATCGGCGACAGCATTCTGTTCATTTGCAAAGGCCACAAGGAGTGGGAAGGCACCAAAGACGATGTGTTCGGTGCCACCAACAAGCGACTGACCGACTTTATCTTTGCCTCTGACCTGCTTCAGGAAATCAAGACCGAAAAAAACAAGGGATAAAACCCTTTTTAAATGAAGAATGAAGAACGAAGAATGAAGAATCTCCTTTTCTTGTCATTCTGAACGAAAGTGAAGAATCTGTTGGGGTAGCGCAGCTGACGCCAGTAGCGGTGTACAGATGTTTCGTTTCACTCAACATGACAGGAGCGTGAGCAACTTATTCTTCGTTTTACATTCAAAAAGAGATTCTTCATTCTTCGTTCTTCATTCTTCATTTAACGAAGTTCTTCATTTATTTGCAGTTGCCGGCACAGCGCGGTTTGATCTGCTTGAAGAAATCGTTCCCCTTGTTGTCCACGAGGATAAAGGCCGGGAAGTCTTCTACCTGAATCTTCCAGATGGCCTCCATACCCAGTTCGGGATATTCCACACACTCGATGCTCTTGATATTGTTCTGCGCCAAAATAGCGGCAGGACCACCGATAGAGCCGAGGTAGAAACCTCCGTGCTTCTTGCAGGCATCCGTCACAGCCTGGCTACGGTTACCCTTGGCCAACATAATCATGCTGCCGCCGTGGCTCTGGAACAGATCCACATAGGGATCCATACGTCCGGCAGTGGTGGGACCCATTGAGCCGCACGCCATTCCGGCCGGTGTCTTGGCAGGACCTGCATAATAGATAGGATGATCCTTGATGTATTGCGGCAACTCCTCTCCCTTGTCCAGACGTTCTTTCAGCTTGGCATGGGCAATGTCACGACCTACGATGATGGTACCGTTCAACGACAGACGGGTAGCCACCGGATACTTGTCGAGCTCGGCCAGGATTTCCGGCATCGGACGGTTCAAGTCAATCTTCACGGCATTGCCTTCGCCTGCCTGACGGAGGGCTTCCGGAATCAGTTCACCCGGATTGGCATCCAGCTTCTCAATCCAGATACCTTCCTTGTTCACCTTACACTTGATGTTGCGGTCGGCCGAACAGGAAACGCCCAGACCCACCGGACAAGAAGCGCCATGACGGGGCAGACGGACGATGCGGACATCGTGCGCATAGTATTTACCGCCGAACTGGGCGCCCAGACCGATGCGGTGAGCTTCTTCCAGTACTTGCTTCTCCAGTTCGATGTCGCGGAAAGCGCGGCCATATTCGTTACCCGTCGTAGGCAGGTTGTCATAATAATGGGTAGAAGCCAGCTTCACGGTCAGCAGGTTCTTCTCGGCCGACGTGCCGCCAATCACAAAGGCGATGTGATACGGAGGACAAGCGGCCGTACCCAGTGTCTTCATCTTTTCCACGAGGAACGGAACCAGCGTACCCGGGTTCAGAATGGCCTTCGTTTCCTGGTACAGATAAGTCTTGTTGGCCGACCCGCCACCTTTGGTCACGCAGAGGAACTTGTATTCCATGCCTTCGGTGGCCTCGATGTCAATCTGTGCGGGCAAGTTGCAGCGGGTATTCACTTCATCATACATGTTCAGCGGAGCGTTCTGCGAGTAGCGCAGGTTGTTTTCCGTGTACGTCTTGAACACGCCGAGCGACAACGCCTCCTCGTCACAATAGCCAGTCCATACCTGCTGGCCCTTCTCGCCGTGGATGATGGCGGTACCCGTATCCTGGCAGAACGGCAACACTCCCTTGGCAGCCACTTCGGCATTGCGGAGGAACGTCAGTGCCACATACTTGTCATTGTCACTCGATTCGGGATCGTTCAGAATCTTGGCCACTTGCTCGTTGTGCTCACGGCGCAACATGAACGAAACATCGTGGAAAGCCGCATTGGCCATCGCCGTCAGACCTTCCTTTTCAATCTTCAGAATCGGTTTTCCTTCAAACTCGCTGACCGACACATAGTCCTTGGTCAACAAATAGTATTCGGTAGTGTCCTTACCGTGCTCGAACATCGGCTGATACTTGAAATCAGGTGTTGCCATAAGTTGTTATTTAAAAATTAGTATTAGTATGTCTATGGAAGCAAAGTTACAAAGATATTTATGAATTATCGTCAGATTAGGGCATAAAAAAAGAGGCCGGGATACATTCTTATCGCTCCGCTCTTTCCACCTCCCTCATCAGCTCGTCCACCCCTGGAAAGCCGATGAAGCGGCGTGTCAGCCTGCCTTCGGGCGAAACAATCAGATAAGCGGGAATGCGCTCCACCCCGACGGTGGCACACAAGGCCTTCCATTGCGCCTCGGTCAGCCGGCAATGGACACCCGGCATCTTCTTCAGGATCTCTTGCCATGCCAGTTCGGGCGAAGTCGCCCCGGTCACATACAGGAACACCACTCCCTTCCCTGCCAACCGCTGCCTGAGCGTCCGCATCAACGGCAGTGTCTTGCGGCAAGGCCCGCACCAGGTAGCCCAGCAATCCACCAGCACCGTTTTCCCCCGATAAGGGGCCAGCAGACGGCTGAAGACTTCGTCGCCACCGACCTCCGCCGACAGCTCCGCCACGACCGGACTGCTGAAAGAGTCCTGCATCCGCACACGCTCCGCCTGCTCTTTCACCCGCCCCGCACGGTAAGCCGCCAGGGTCTGGGCAGACAGCCCTTCCCGCAACGCCAGCCACTCCGACGGGCATCCGCCTGCCAGCAACGACTCGTTGGCCGCACAGGCCGCTCCGTCCAGCCACACACTCCGTCCGCCCTTCCGGTGCTTGTCCGCCACCGGCCCCGACGACATGCTGACGCGGGGCAGATGAAGGTAGACGGTCAGTTCCTTGCCCGGCACCAGCAGCAGCTGCAGCTCTTTCTGGTTGATGCGCAACGACACCGTGTCGGCACACGGCAGCAGCACCTCGGCATGGAACGAGCCGTCCTCCTTCACACGGACCTCCTGTTGCCAGGGGGCTGGAAACACCCGGTCCGTGTATCGTACAGACACCTCCACCTCCGGTGCCAGCTCATAGCCCAACAGATAGCCGTTGAGGATGCCTTTGCCCGGTCCTGAAGCCGGATCGGGCCGCTCGCTGTCCTCCTTCCGGAAGCCGTCTTCTTCCAGAAACGTCGGGACAAACACATAAGGCTCAGTCCCCGTCAGCTGGATGCCGCGAATCTTCCAGTCACAGTCTTCCGACACAAAATCCACGGCATGCACCTCCTCGGGTATCGGGTCAAACGACAGGGTCACCGGCAGCACTCCCGTAGCGGGCATCCGCCGGGGCTGCGAGGTGTCACCGAGGGGGATATCCGCCTCACGCAGGCAGAAGACCTGCGCCGGCGCACGGAGGGAAGTGTTGTAAGAAAGCGCCACCTCCTCGCCCGGACGGCCATAGATGCACACGTCCACCTGCGTGTGGGCTGCCGTGAGAATGATTTTCCGTATTTCGATACGGGTGGTGTTGGTCGCCACAAAACAGGGACGGGTCACCGTCCGGCGATACCCCTCCCCCCAAGGAAATGCCTGTATGCACCACATCGACAGGCATATCAGTAATATTGTCCGCATAAGCTCAACCATAGCAGCCGTCCGCCTTTACAGCAAATGGCCCAAGCGGTCTATCAATTCGTTGCCCAAGGCCGTCTTTACCTCGATATGCTGCAAGACCGCCGTGACGAACGGATTGCTTTCGAAATCACCCCGTACCTGCTCGAAGTCCAGCCGCTGCTCCTTGCGCGAGCCGTCGGCACCGAAGCCGGTCATGGAAGTCAGCGAGAACTCCTTCTTGGCATCCTCGTACACCATCTTGTCCAGGCCTACCACGGCCTCCTGCCACCTGCGGACAATGCCGGCAATGTCCTTGGCGGTAATGGCCTCGGCCTGCAGTCCGTAAAATTCCAGCATCTTGCCGTACGCCCAGGTCCACTCGTAGGTATAATAGTTGGCGTGCATCTCCGCAAAACGGTCGTGTATCTGGTCCACCGTGGTCAATTGTCCCCGCTCGATGTCGTCCATCAGCCGTTCTATCTCGCTCTTGGGCGCAATCAGTCCGGAGATGTCCACCCATTCGCCCTCGCCGATGGGCGTATCGGGCTGCAGACGGGCGCGGATGGCGGCATCGTCGGCAAACTGCAGGGCCTCCAACCGCTTGATGACGGAGTTGCCCAGAAACTTATGGATGGCGGTCTCGTAGAACCGGATACCCTTGTTCAAGGCCGAGTTCTTGATTTTCGCGCTCTGGTAAGAATAGAGTTCGGACGTCTCGCCCGACACACGTGCCAGTTCCTGCAGGATGGCACGTCCCTTCATCATCTTCTGGATGGTATAGGGACTGAGCAGGTTGTAGTTGATCTGGTCCAACCGATGGGGGTCCGTCCGTTTGTCGCGCTTCGGCCATTTCTGCGCGTCGCGGATAGTCCCCACGCTGCGCAGGTTCACGCCCGGCACCAGATAAGTGGTGTTCTTCTGCTCTATTAGGTAAGAGAAGGGCAGGTCGGACGTGTCGGGGTGGTTGACATGGCGGCCCATGACCAGCGAAAAGGCACCGATACGGGCGGGCCACAACAGGTAAGAATCGGATGTGGTCTTCGCACCGCGCTCCAAGGCTCCCTGATGGATGGGACCCAGCTTGTACATGTGGTTGCTCTGGTTAGAGCCCGACCCGGCGTTCATGAACGAGAACATGCCGGCAATCAGCAGGGTCGACTTGTGGTGGGTCACGGTGAACGGACCGGCAAAGATGGCGCAGGCTTCTCCGTTCTCCTCCTGGCAGTTGCTGAAAAAGAGCGAGTCGGACGCCGAATAGTTGTGTCCCAGGTGGCAGGCCTGCCCCACAAAACAGCGGGTCAGGGTCGTACCGTCTTCCACATGCGAGCCGCTGGAGATGATGAAGTCATCGCAGACCACGCCATAACCGACGTGCACGGGGGCCGCCTCGTTGCTGTTGATGCTGCCGTTCTTCAGGCGGCCCGCTCCTTCTATCTGGCACCGGTCGCCCACACGCACGTTCTTGATGTAGCCGGCATTCACGATAGACACATGGCTGCCGATGGTCCCTACGTCGGACGCATTCGCCTCGGCATACGCCTCAATGATGCGGCGCATGGCACCAATCAGTTGCGGACGATGGCGGTAAAGGGCCATGATATAGGCCTGATGGGCCGAGAGGCAGTCGTGTATCATGACTTCGCGCCCGCCCGTCTCGTTCAGCACCGACACTTCCACCCCGTTGCCGAAACAGCTCTTGCCGTCGGTCAGGATAATGTCCACATTATCTATAAAGGTACACTCGCCGATGCGGTAGTTGGCGATATAGTTCTTGATGTGCTCTATGCAGCAGTTGTCGCCCACCTCCACATGGTGCAGGTTGGCATACGAGATGCCCGAGTGGCGGGACACCCCTCCACACAACTGGAAATCCTTCTCAAAGACCCCCAGCCGGATGGGTCCCGAAAAGCGTACGTGGTGAATGTATTCGGGCGAAAAGCGTTCGGCCACCCGGATGTTGCTCCAGTCATCGGCCGTACAGTTCTGCCGTTGCAGGCAGTCTATCTCGGCCGCCGTCAGTTGTCGATAGTCACTCATAATTCTTCTGTATTGTAGGTCTGGTATAAAAAGTCATTGTAGGGATACTTCTGCACATGCAGTTCGCGCACCTTTTTATAGACACGGTCCTTCAGCTCGTCCAGGTTGGTCTTCTCCCTGGCCGAAATGAACAGGCAGTTGTCGTCCATCTTGGCCATCCAGGTGTGCATCAGCTCCTCCAGGGTGATGTTCTCCTTGGTCTTCGGGGTCAGGTCGTCCTCGGCCTTCTGCACGTAGGTATAGGCGTCTATCTTATTGAAGACAATCATGGTGGGCTTGCCGCCGGCTCCCAGGTCGGCGATGGTCTTGTCCACCACCTGGATCTGCTCCTCGAAATCGGGGTGCGAGATGTCCACCACGTGCAGCAGCAGGTCGGCCTCACGCACTTCGTCCAAGGTGGACTTGAACGAGTCCACCAGGTCGGTGGGCAGCTTGCGGATAAAGCCGACCGTGTCGCTCAGCAGGAAAGGCAGGTTCTCGATGATGACCTTGCGCACAGTGGTGTCGAGCGTGGCAAACAGCTTGTTCTCGGCAAACACCTCGCTCTTGGCCAGCAGGTTCATCAATGTAGACTTGCCCACGTTGGTATAGCCCACCAACGCCACCCGTATCAGCCGCCCGCGGTTCTTGCGCTGGGTCGTCTTCTGGGTGTCAATCTCCGCCAGCCGCTGCTTGAGCAGGGCCATGCGGTTCAAGATGATACGGCGGTCCATCTCCAGCTGCGTCTCACCGGGTCCGCGCAGACCCACCGAGCCCTTGCCGCCGCCGGCACCGGAGCCGCCGCCCTGACGTTCGAGGTGCGTCCACAACCGTTGCAGGCGGGGCAACATGTATTTATACTGCGCCAGCTCCACCTGCGTCTTGGCGTTGGCCGTCTGGGCACGCATGGCAAAGATGTCCAGAATCAGCGAGGTGCGGTCCAGTATCTTCACCTTCAGTTCGTTCTCTATATTACGGATCTGCTTGGCAGACAGCTCATCGTCGAAAATCACCATGCCTATCTCCGTCTCCTCGCTTTCGTTCTGCTGTTCCAGGTAAGCGCGGATTTCCTGCAGCTTGCCCTTGCCCACGTAAGTGACGGAATTGGGAGTGTCCAGCTTCTGTGTGAACCGCTTGACCACCTCTGCCCCTGCGGTCTCGGCCAGAAAGGCCAACTCATCCAGATACTCATTGGTCTTGCGCTCGTCCTGCATCTGGGTTATCAGTCCCACCAGCACAGCCTTTTCGGTCTGTGCCTCAGAAATAACAAATTCTTTCATTCGGTATAGGCTTCTATAATGATAATTACGGGGCAAAGATAGGAAAATTCCTTGCAATGCTCCGCTTTTTCGGACAATATTTCATCCGGCAGGCGGCTTCTATACTGCTTGGGCTGTACGTTCTATATCGTTCGGATGATGTCGGACACTTGTCCGACGGTTACCGGACAGTTGTCCGACAGGTGTCAGACGATTGTCCGACACCGTCCGGAAAGCCGGGCAGGCCGCTCTCATTCCCCTTCGAAGACACAGATGCGGGGAGTGGAAGCACGATAAAAAAACGTGGGTCCCAAGGCTGCGTCAGTCTTGGAACCCACGTTGTGCGGTCTCTTCAGGAGTCAGTCCGGTTAATAACCAGAATTCTGCTTCACTCCAGAGTTGTAGTCAATTTCGCGTTGCGGAATCGGCAGGATGGTGCGGTAGTCATCGTAGTTGATGTCTTTTTCGCCACTGGCCTGATCTACATGGACGCTCTTCTTGTTGCGCCAGTAGCAGAAGGTGCTCTGGTTCTCGCAGAAGAGCTCCACGCGGTACTCCCACAGCACATCGTCAATCGTCACCGAAGCGACATCGGCATATCCGTCAATACGGTTCTGACGGAGCTTATTGATGTACCCGGCGGCCTTGGCGGCATCCCCCGTCTTGACAGCGGCCTCAGCGGCAATCAGATAAACTTCAGACAGACGGATAATCTTCGGGTTGTTCACGTAGATGGAGTTGTCGCGTCCGGGATACTTGGCCGGATAGAAGCCAGGATAATCATACGACTTCGCATCCGACTGGTCCTTGATGAGCTGGCTGCGGCAGTCCTCGGGATGGGCCACCAAGTAGGTGTACAGCTCGCCCGTGGTGTTGAAGCCGCATTCGGGATAACCGTCGGCATCGCAATAGTAACCGCCGAACTTTAAGAACAAACAACCCTCTAATTATCAACCTATTGTCGATTGCCCAAATACTTCACTTTTCTATCGGAATACGGGATGCAGCTTATCCGACGGGCAGTCACCACCGCACTATTTCTACCCATATTCTACCCAATACGAGAGGTATCTCTGACTTTTTACAGAAAACCATCGGGTTTAGCTCTGATAGCTGTACCCTAATAACCATCAAAAATTAAAAAGGTCATCCATTGTCACTTCACTGTGGACAATGCTATGGTGTTTGCCCTCGCCCAGTCCGAAAGTCGTTACAAAGGTATGTACAAGCGGTTTCTTGTTTTTTGTCTTCGTGTCAAAAATCCACATACGTTCCCGGAGTTTTTTTTCATAGTCGGCAGTAATATTGTAGGCTTTCTGTGAGAATTTCATTTCACATAAATGAATCATCCGGTCGGCTCTTTCGATGATCATGTCAATCTGAGCTCCGGGAAGATGCTTTTCTGGGTCGGGATTGCATTTCCATGTTGAAATGGTCGTGGCCATACCAGAAATACCAAGGGCTTTCTTTACTTGGCGGTGATGTTGCATACAAACAAGTTCGAAACTCAGCCCCTGCCATGACCGTATTCCCACATCATCAATATGATGGCTCCACCATTGTTCATCAAGCTTATGCTTTTCCGCAATGAACTTGAAATAGAACAGAGTATAAAAATCAACCAGCCTGTACACCATTGTGGACTCTCGTCCGAACATTTCCATTTTGGCTATGAAATCACATTGCTCCAAGTTCTCCAGAATAGTATTCAGAACTTTACCATTTTTATTGTAAAGATACCGTTTTTCCCTTTTTTATAATAAAAACAATGCCGAAAAATGACCTAATCGCAAATAAAAATGCTTGTTTAGGTCATTTTTCGGCTTCGTTTTAGCAACAGGACAATCTTATCTGTGCTGTTGATAGGATAGTCCTACTCCAATTCCGGTTGCCGCACTTTTCTATCGAAATACGGGATGCCGTTTGTCACACGGGTAGTCATCCCCGCACCATTCCTACCCATATTCTATCCTACACGAGGGACATCTCTGACTTTTCACAGAAATCCATCGGTTTTATCGCCTGGATGAGAAATGCTTCTCCTAAGGGGACAGCCACATTTGTTCTACCCGATTTCTACCGGTAGGGATGTCTTTCGGTCATCACCTCCCTCTGGCAGATAAAAAAGCAGCCCATGTGGAGGGAACAGTCATGACCATCTCAGAACTTGCATTTCTTCAGGTCTTTGATAATCGTTTCAGCAAAAACATCGCTGTACACCTGCGTGGTCTTGACGTTGCGATGTCCTAACAGCTTCTGCACGGTAGTGATTTGGGCACCGTTATATATTAACAAGGTAGCGTTGGTATGACGGGCCGAATGAAACGAGAAATGTTTTTCAATCTTCGCCATTTGTCCCAATCGGACCAAATGTTTGTTGACCAATGAATTAGAGGGTAACTTGAAGAAATCGCTCTCATGATGCAGATACCGTTTCAAGATAATCAATGGCTTACCATCGAACAGCAAATCAAGCGGCAACCGGGATTCCACCTTGGTTTTGACGGAACTGAAGACCAGCCAAGTATGCCCGTTCTCGCGGATAATGTTCTGCACTGTCTGCTGTACAAAATCTGAGTAGCGCAAGCCTGTATAGCAACAAAACAAGAAAGCGTCTAACGTATGCCAGAGGGTTCCTTCATTCCGTTCATTGGAAAGACGTTCCAGACGGAGTAACTCTTTGGGCATCAGGAAAGCGTGTCTCCCTTCTGTCGTCTTGATTCTGAACTTTTTGAACGGATAGGCATCGGCAGAAAGCAGGTCTTGCCGGACTGCTTCATTGAGCAATGTCCGCAGCTGCTTCAAATGTTTAGCTACAGTGTTGACTTTGAGTCTCTTCTCGCGGAGAAAACGCTCAAAGTCAACTATACATCCATAATTCACTTCATCGAAAGTGAGGTCGGCATTAAATTGCTGGAGCAGCTTCAAGGTGCTTGTCATGTTCTTTTTGGTACTATCACGTCGTCCCGATGACTCAATCCATTTCTGGCCATACGAACAGACATTGTCCACCCTCGGGCGTTGTATGGAAGAAAAATCATTCAGCAGCGCAAGGTTGATCACCTTTCCCTGCTTCCATGATTGCAACTCCTTCCACTGGAACGTCAATATCATTTCTTCCTTGAAACGGTTCAGCTCTTCAGCTTGCGGGTGATTGATAATCATTGAACGCTTGGCATCCCATTGATCGGGACGCACATAAATGTCCGTTGAAAAATAGGCTTTGTTTCTTTCATAGTACGCTTCAATCTGAATCAGGGCTGTGCCCATGTTATTCAGTTTCTTTTTTCGATTAAACACAAATCGATAATTGATTTTTCGCATGATCATGGATACTTTGTTTTAGGATTAATAATTATATTTTGCTCCTTCATAATAATTATGAGGATACAAAGTGAACTGTTTCACAGCGACAAAACTAAAAGAACGCATATATCCTATCTATTTGTCAACACGAAGACGCATTCTAATTGTGCTTTTCTACACTAAAGTTCATTCTTCTGTATTTTTAAGCACTCTAAATGTTAAAAAGCATCCTTTTTGAGCGTTTTTTCTTGAAAAAGAAGAATCATATTAAATATTATTAGTACTTTTGCACCCGATTATACAAAAAAAAGAATTTTTATTAATCCAAAGTTAAACTTTAAGAGAGTTTTTATGAAAAGAAAATTGATGCTGTTAATGACCTGCCTGGTGATAGGTGTTGGTCTGGTAAACGCTCAGATTTCGAAAGTGACCGGTAAGGTCGTTTCCGAAGAGGATGGTTTACCTGTAGTGGGAGCATCCATTTTGGTAAAAGGTACTACAGTAGGTACTGTTACTGATATGGATGGTAAGTTTACATTGACAAACGTTCCAAGTTCGGCGGAAACTCTGATGGTTTCTTTCATCGGTATGCGGACGCAGGAAGTAAAGATTTCAGGAGATGTCAGTGTTGTGTTGAAGGCTGAATCAGAGCTGATTGATGAAGTCGTTGTGACAGCTTTGGGTATCAAGCGTGACCGCAAGGCATTGGGTTATGCTGCCCAAGACCTGAAGGCCGACCAGCTGAACAAGAGCGGTACGACTTCATTGGCCAGTGCCATCCAGGGCAAGCTGACCGGTGTGGACATCCGCCAGTCATCCGGTGCTCCGGGTGCTTCTGCACAGATTGTCATCCGTGGTGCACGTTCATTCACAGGCAACAACCAGCCGCTGTACGTCATCGACGGTATGCCTATCAATACGCAGGCCGACTACAGCACGGGGTCATCAGTGACCGGTGCCAACTATGCCGACCGCAGCATTGATATCAACCCCGAAGACATCGAGACCATCAACGTGCTGAAGGGTCAGGCCGCTTCGGCCCTCTACGGTATCCGTGCCTCCAACGGTGTGATTGTCATCACCACCAAGCGTGGTGCCAAAGGCAATCTGAACCGTCCGCAGGTGACCATCTCCACCAACCTGAGTGCGGAAGTGGTTTCACGCAAGTTCAAACGCCAGACGGTGTATGCGCAGGGTAACAGCGTTGAAGAATATGATCCGACCGCTTCGATGACTTGGGGTCCGAAACTCAGTGCATTGCCCAACGATCCGACTTATGGCGGTAACAGAGACAACCAATACACACAGGCCGATGGCAAACACGAAGGCATGTATTACAACCCCAAACGTGCGTTGGCCGGCCTGAGCGGCTGGGAAGCTCCGACCATCTATGACAATGTAGGCGAATTCTTCGGTACCGGTTTCACTGAAAACACTACGGTCAACCTCTCTCAGATGGTGAACAACGTGAACTACTCGTTCAGCGTGAACAACTCGCATCAGAAGGGCATCATCCCCTCGACCGGTATGGACCGCTGGGGTGCCCGTGGATTGGTGGACTGGAAAATCAATAAGGAATGGAACACCGGTTTCTCTGCCAACTATTCCTCTACGAAAATCACTTCCGCTCCGGGTGCCAATCACGGTATCATGAACGTGGTGTATTCCGCTCCTGCCGAGTATAACCTGAGAGGCATTCCCTACAACGTACCCGGTGAACCCAGCCAACAGGTTCTGTTCCGTAGCACCAGCTTCAACAATCCCTACTGGTGGGCAAACAATGATGAATACCGCCAGCATACCAACCGCATGTTCGGCAACGCCTATGTAGAATATGCTCCCGACTTTGGCTGGGGTGACGACATGAGTCTGAAGTTCCGTGAGCAGGCCGGTCTGGATATCTGGACTTCCGATTATCACAATATAAATGAGAAGGGATCGGCCATTAACAAGAGTGGTCAGGTACGTAACCTTGGTTCACAACACAATGTGTTCAACAACCTGTTTACCATCAACTTCGATGCCAAGTTGGGCACCGACAAGGAATGGGGACTGAACGTCGTACTGGGTAACGAATTCAACGATGATAACATGCGTAGGTGGAACTATTTTGGAAGCAACTTCAACTTCTACGGCCAGCCTACCATTTCGAATGCGAAGAGCTATACTTCTTCTGAATATACCCGCAAGGAACGCAACGTTGGTTTCTTCGGCAGTGTATCCGCTTCCTGGAAAGACCAGCTGTACTTGACCGTAACTGGCCGTAACGACTATGTGTCTACCATGCCACGCGGCAGCCGTAGTTTCTTCTACCCCTCTGTTTCACTGGGTTGGGAGTTTACCAAGCTCATCAAAGAAAACAATATCCTTAACTACGGTAAGCTGCGTGCTTCCTTTGCACAGGTAGGACAGGCTGGTACGTACTATGACAACTACTATTATTCTCCTTCTTACGGAGGCGGTTTCTATAGTTATACGCCGGTAAGCTATCCGCTGCCGAGTGGCGTATCTTCTTTCGTCCCCTACGTAGTGTTGTATGATGAGAACTTGAAACCGCAGAACACCACCAACTATGAGCTGGGTGTGGATCTGCATTTCTTGAACAGCCGCATCAAGGTGGAATATACCTACAGCTACCAGAATGTGACCGACCAAATCTTCTCTGTGCCCATGGATGGCGCCACCGGCTATCAGGAAATGATGACCAATGCCGGTAAGATGCGTACAGACGCTCACGAGTTGTCTATCAATGCCGCTATCCTGCAGCACAAGGACTATGAGTTGAACCTGGGCGTCAACTTCACGAAGATCAACAACAAGGTGGTGGAACTGGCTCCGGGTGTGGAATCCATCATGCTGGGTGGTTTCGTGGAACCGCAGATTCGCGCACAGGCCGGATGTACCTATCCGAACATCTACGGTACCGCCTTCAAGCGTGACGACGCTGGCAACCTGTTGCTGCTGGGCGGTCTGCCGCAAGCTACTGGTGACAGCCAGGATCTGGGCAACTGCTCACCCGACTTCACTACCGGTATCACCCTGGGCGGACGCTACAAACGCCTGTCACTGGAAACCACTTGGTTCTGGCAGAACGGCGGTAAGATGTACCACGGTACGAACATGGTGCTGAACTTCTTTGGTGCAACCAAGGAATCGTTGCCGTACCACGAAGGAACGATGATAGCTGAAGGAATTGACGAGGCTACCGGACAGAAGAACACCATCGAAGTCAACAAGCAGGATTACTACATGAGCTACTACGACGTGACAGAATCAGGTATCTACGACACCAGCTTCCTGAAACTGCGCGACGTGACCCTGAAGTATCAGTTGCCGAAGTTCTACGGTCTGGATCTGACGGTGTTCGGTTTTGCCCGCAACATCCTCATCTGGTCGAAACTGCCGAACTTCGACCCTGAAGCCTCACAGGGTAACAACAACATGGGTGGATACTTCGAACGCTTCTCTGTTCCCAACACTTCCAGCTTTGGCGGTGGTCTGACTATCAAATTCTAATCGAACTTTTAAACAGAAAAATAACAGAAAAGATGAAAAAATACATATTTACTTTGCTGTCGGCCGCCTGCATCGGATTCACTTCCTGCTCGGAAGACACGATGGACGAAATCAACATCAACAACGAAGACCCCGCTCCCGAAAAGGTGCCCGCCAAGTTGCAGCTGACAGACGCCATCATGAGCACTGGTTTCAGCACCGTATCGGGCGACTTCGCTTTCTATACTTCCTCTCTGACCGAACAGAATTGTGGAACGGGTAATAACCAGCTGGCCAAGGCTGAGCTGCGTAACTCCATCGAATGGGCCGCTTCCACCACGTTCAACAATGTTTGGAACAGCACCTACGGCAATTTGCTCAACATCCGTCAGATGATTGAGAAAATCGAAACGGAAGTACCGGGCAACGTAGGCCAGTACGACATCCTGGGTATGGCACAGGTGCTGGAAGTCGTCAACTTCGGTGTACTGACCGACATGATGGGTGACATCCCTTACAGCGAAGCACTGAAAGGACAGGCCAACATGCAACCCAAACTGGATGCACAGAAAGACATCTATGCCGGTCTGATTGCAACGTTGGACAAGGCTATCGAGAACCTGACCAAGGGACAGAATCTGAAAAATGCCGGATCACAAGACATTGCCTACAATGGAAATGCAAAAAAATGGTTGGCAGCTTCCTATGCTCTCAAGGCACGTTATCTGATTCATCAGTTGGCCGTCAACCCCGGTGTGTTGGCTGAAGCCAAGGCTGCCGCATTGAAAGCTGTTGAGTTGAACTTCTCCTCATTCCGTGTCAATGGTTTCAGTGGAGATAACAGCTGTGATAATCCTTGGAGCGCATTCGAATGGAGCCGTGGCTACATTGCCCCCTCAACTACTGTAGCCAATATTATGGAGGCCAACAATGATCCTCGTTTATATGGCTATACAAATACATTCAGAAAGCCAGGTCGTGAAGATAAATTTGTACAGACACCTTGTCCGCCCCATACTCCTGGCGACAAGTCTCAAGCAGAGAAAAGTTGGACAACCGGAGGATCGGCTTGGTATGATTTGGCAACCCGCTCCATCACACTGATGAGTGAAGCTGAACTTTATTTCATATTGGCTGAGGCTCAACTGCGTTCGGGTGAAGACGCTACGAATGCCTTCCAAAAAGCCGTTATTTCATCGGTTAATGAAGTAAATTCGTACATGACAGCTATTTATAACGAATCGGGATTTGAGGACTTTCTTAAGGCAAAGGCAGAAGCTGAAGCTTATGCAACTTCACTCGGCACTCCCGATTTGAAGAAAGTGTTCGAGCAGAAGTATCTGGCACAGTGCATTGATGAACAGGTAGAAACTTACAATGATATCCGTCGTCTGCAGGCCATGGGCGAAAGCTACATTACGCTGACCAACCCGATGAACACACAGAGCGGTATCAACCGTTTCCCCTACCGCTTGCCCTATGGTAATAGTGCCGTGCTGGGTAACCCCAACGTGGCAAAAGCTTTTGGTGACGGTTTCTACGTCTATACGGAGAAGACTTGGATCAACGGTGGCAAATAAAATGGCCCAACCGGACAATCACCTATATTAAAAAAAGAGGATACCAGCTGCAAAGGTTGGTATCCTCTTTTTTATTGCACCCAACGAGGGGAAAAGTCATGCGGCAGGACTCATTTCACCTGCACCACCAAGTAGCGCGAAACGCTCCAGAACTGGCTGGGGTTCGTGATTTTCAGCGTCAGCTGGCCCTTGTCGTCCTTCTCCAGCTGATAGGAACCTACGGGATGCGTGGTCAGCAGCTGGGCGCGTTTGGAGTACAACTTCACCTCCTTGTCCTTCCGGATATCTATTTCCGTAAAATAATCCTTGTTGAACTCGCCGCTTTTCAGCACCTCGCCGTTCTTCAGGATCTTCTGGTCCTTCAGCTCCGCCTTTGTACCGAAGACATACCAAGCCATGTTCAAGGCCTTGTCTTGGGCAGCCACCGTCTGCGTCTTGGCCTCGTTCTCAGCTGTGAGCTGCGTCACACTCTCATTCAGCCCCGACACGGCGGCATCCAGCTCGGCGATGCGGATATTCTTCGAAGCCAGTTCGGCCTGCAAGGTCTCAATCTGCTGCTGTTTGGCCTCCAGTTCCGCCGTCAGGTTCTTGATGGCCTTCTTCAGCTGTGCCGACTGGTAACTGCTGTTTTTCAACTGTTTTTCCAACTTGGCAATCTGCTCCCGGTTGGCCTGCAGCTTTTCGCTGATAAACTTGATGTCATCCTTGATTTTCTCAGCACTCGACTGGCTCTCAATGCCATTCCCTTGCAAGTCTACCCGGTTCTCGGCTTCATTGATCTCGCGGAAACCTTCCTGGATGGCATTGAAAGAGCCCATAATCTCGTCCAATTCGGCATTGCGGTTGGACAACTCTATCATCAGCGAATCATTCTGCGCCTGCAAGGAATCCTTGCTCTGGCCGCCGCTGTTGCACGAAGCAAGCAAAGCAGCCGCACACAACGCACTCAAAAAGACTTTCTTCATAACGAATAAATATTATATAAATGGATGGTTAGCTTATTTATTGACACAGGCCCGCCCCTATTCAGCGGTCTTCTTGTCCACTCCTCCTACCACAATGACAATCTCTCCCCGTGGCTCCGTCTCAGTGAAATGGGCAATCACCTCCCGTAGGCTGCCGCGCACACTTTCCTCATGTATCTTAGAGATCTCCCGGCAGACCGATACCGGACGCTCTGCGCCAAACACCTCGGCAAACTGCTGGAGGGTCTTCAACAACCGGAACGGGGACTCATAGAAAATCATCGTCCGTGTTTCGCCTGCCAAGGCGTTCAGTCGTGTCTGCCTTCCTTTCTTTTGAGGCAGGAAGCCCTCAAAACAGAAACGGTCATCGGGCAGCCCCGACGAAACCAAGGCCGGCACAAAGGCCGTGGCTCCTGGAAGTGTCTGTACCTCAATACCGTTCTTCACACACTCACGCACCACCAGGAATCCCGGATCAGAAATGCCGGGCGTACCTGCATCCGAAATCAAGGCAATGGTCTCTCCTGCCTTCAGACGACCCACGACATTCTCCACCGTCTGGTGCTCATTGAACTTATGGTGCGACTGCAAGGCATTCTTGATGTCGAAATGCTTCAACAAGATACCCGAAGTCCGCGTGTCCTCTGCCAGAATCAGATCGGCCTCTTTCAACACACGGATAGCACGCAACGTCATGTCTTCAAGATTGCCTACCGGCGTAGGCACCACATAAAGTTTTCCCATATTCATCTTATCTGTTAGGAAGCAAAGGTAGAAAGTTTTTGTATCGATGCAACTCCTTGTGCATCTATTTAACAGAAGTTGTATCTTGTTTGTAGATGCCGGAAACGGCCGATAAAAAATATTTTTAAAGAAAAACATCCTATTATTTGGTAGTTTCAGCCAAAAGCCCTACCTTTGCACTCGCAATCAAGAAATGATGCACACCGATGATTCGCTAGCTCAGCAGGTAGAGCACAACACTTTTAATGTTGGGGTCTTGGGTTCGAGCCCCAAGCGAATCACTAAGCAATCAGAGAGTTACAGAAAAGTAGCTCTCTTTTTTTTATGCCTAAATTACGCTGGTTTACAGGGTCAGTAGAAATTTAGTGGGGATAAATTTTTCAAGAAGCCAAATTCTTCTT